>JAFGAM010000100.1 GCA_016933675.1 Candidatus Anaeroferrophillacea bacterium | reverse complement strand
GGTGACCGTTCATGAACCTTTCCTCCTCTGAATGTGATCGGTTCATTGCTTATACACCTGTCTCAAAAATTGGTACCACTTCATCCGCAGCAGGGCGCTGCGCGGATGGCTGCGGCATACCGTCGACAGGGTTTCAGCGCCGATGGTGGTATGGGTCTTCATCTGTTCGAATTCCGCGGCCGTCAGGCGGCCGGGTTTGCGCAGGATCGCGTCGGGAATGCCGATCTTGCCGATATCATGGAGGGCGGCGGCATGATAGATCCGCTGGACGAATTTCGCGGTGATCTCGTCCGCCGCCGTCCGGCGGCGACGAAGCTCCTCGGCCAGCAGCATGGAGTTGCGCTGCACCCGTTCAACATGGTGGCCGGTCACGTCATCGCGGGATTCAGTGAGCTTTGCCAGCGCCTGAATGACGGCCATCTGGGCCGCCGATATCTCCTGCACCTGTTGCTGGACCAGGCTTTCGAGGTCTTCATTGTGGCGTTTGAGCTGCGCCTGGAGCCGGCGATTCTCGAGCCGGGATTCGATGCGCGCTTCGACCTCGTCGATGCTGAACGGTTTTGCGATAAAATCGGCTGCGCCGGCCTCAAAGGCCCGCACCTTGCCGATGACATCGTCGAAGCCACTGATGAAAAGTACCGGTATATCCTTCAGCCGTTCGCACCGCTTGAACTGTTCACATACCTCGTAGCCATTCATGCCGGGGATCACGATATCCAGCAGGATGATGTCCGGAGGCCGCAGCCGGGCGGAGGTCAGGGCCAGGGAGCCTTCGGGAAATACCTGGACGACGTAGCCGCGATCGCTCAGCACCCGATTGAGATAGTGCAGGCTTCCCGGATCATCGTCAATCACCATTACCGTGCCGACACGACGAAATTTTTCTTCCATGGCATCACACATCCTCAATCACGAGTGAGGGAAACCGGGCGTCGGCACCCCGCGCGGGGACGGGGTGGTTACGAAGCCATCAGCGGTGCAAAACAAGGGTGGGTACCAGGCAACGGCCCCGGCGCGGGAGGGGACAGCATGGACCATGCCAACCGGTTACGGACATCGGGGCAGTGGCAGTAATTGACTATATATGATGTAATATCAGCCTGTTACAACTATACGCAGAAACCGTAAAGAAGCGGGGAAAGGGGATTTCGAGCGCGGCAAACGATCAATTTGAAAGGCTTGAGTCACCGCGTATATCATATCGAGCGGCACCGAAACGGGAAACGGCGCAACAGCCGGTAGCGGTGGAACGGGAAACGGCAGAACGGGAAACGGCGGAACGGGAAACGGCGGAACGGCCGGTAGCGGCGGGAGGCGTGGAACGGAGAAGGCTAAACGGCAAGGATACGATCGCGGCCGTGGTATTCGGTGGTTTCGTATTCGCGCAGGCGCTGGTATTTATTGATGATCTTCTGAATCGCTTCCAGCTCGTCCTTCATCTTGCGGCAATAGGCGTTGCGGTGAGCGCTGCCGCAGGAACCCGTCTTGAGTTCCTTTTCCAGCAGGAATATATAATTGGTGAGGGATTGCAGCGGCTGATTGAGATTGTGTGCCAATGAACCGGCGGTCTCGGTCACCGCCTTGTTCTGCTCGGCGGCCACCATCCGCCGGGTCAGACGGTAGATCCTGACTGCCAGAGCCAGCTGCACGGCGTAGCCCTGGAGAAAATCGATCGTCGTCAGGGTCTTTGCGACCGGCTCACCGAACATCACGAAACCGCCGACAAGCGCCGTGGCGCTGCGCACCGGGATAAACACCCCCGGATCGGTGCAGCGTTCCTCCCCAGCGTCGGCAAAAAGCTGCTGAAAGGCCGGGGCCAGGGGATCGTCCGCCGCCGCCAGCGGGCCGGAAAACCACCGCGGCTCATGCTGCCGGGCGAGAAAATCGACGTGTTCCACCAGATCCTCCAGCGAGACCTGCCGGTCGGCCAGGTGGCGGAAAAGCGCCGGCGTACCCTTGATCATCAGCTGCTGCTGGTTGCGACTGTAAAGGACGATAAATACCCGGGCGATACCGAGCGAAAGGCGGATCTGCTCCAGCATGCGGGAAAAGGCCTCGTGCAGTTGGAAATTACCGAGAAAGTAGTTGTAGGTATTGAACAGTGCCAGCGCTTTGTGGACCATCTCCCGGTAGGCGTCGTCCATGGAGATCACAGCCGCGCCAAGGGCCGCTTCGGCAACCGTCGTCGCGCCGACATCCCGCTCCCGCTGCAAGCCGGCGAAGTTATCGGTAAAAGGCCGACCGATGGTGTTCATCGCCGCCAGCAGGTCATCGGGCTTAATCTGCGGCACAATCGCGCGGCAGAAACGGGCGGCATGCGGCGACAGCTCCAGCCGCACCCCGTCAAACTCCAGCCCCCGGGCAAGGATGTTCGCCCGGTAGATGAGGCCGCGGAACCGGTCGGTCGCGTTACCCTCGTGCAACGGATGATCACGGTGGTGGTCGATGATCGCCGCCGACAGATCGTCTCCCAGTTGCCATTCCTCCGCCAGCCAGGTACCGATACGGGTGTGATCGTAACCAAAGGCGAGTCTTTCGGCCTCACACTCCGAGATGCCGCCGGCGATCCAACGGCGGAATTCGCGGACATGTTCGGGGAAATTGTACCACAGCACCGGCCGGCCGATGTCATGCAGCAGACCGGCAACAAAGCATTTTTCCGGATCCAGGGCCAGTCCCAGGCGGGCGGCGATGGCCTTGGCGACCAGGCCGGTAAGCAGTGAATGGGTGTTGTGGCGCTGGAAGTCGTCCGGCAGACCGGTATTCTGAGGCGGAAAAATGGCGAGAAAGGCCTCGCTGACGCACAACAGGCGGATAGTATCCTGCCCCAGCAGGGAGATGGCATGGGACACGGTTTCGATTTTGTTATTGAAATGGTAAAAAGGGGAATTGGCAACCTTGAGAATCCGGGCGGTCAGGGCCGGATCCTGGAGAATCAGCTCACCCAGTTGACCGGCATTGCACTGGTCGTCGGCGATCATCGTCAGCAGCCGCGATATGACCTGCGGCGGACTGGGGATCATCAGGGTAATTTGATTGCGTTTGAGTTCCTGCATGGCAATACCGCTTTTTCCTCGATAGAGATGAAATCGAGGGAGTGCAATTTCCGTACCTTCGTTCACGGTCAGCCGTCACCGCGGCCGGCATCGAGCAGGTAATCGGGTCTGACATTGCCAAGGGCATGGAAGATACTGCCGCGGACCCTGGGATTCTCCCGCGTCAGTTCAGCCAGCAGACGGCGGACCCGCAGTCGCCGGGCATCCGCCGCCTGGAAGCCGCAGGGAGGTTGATCGAGGGGCAGGGAGTGCCGGCGGCAGTAGCAGATCACCTCCGCCGCGGAAATGTAGACCAGCGGCCGGATCAGGGCCAGACGGCCGGCGAAAAGCCGCTGATGGGGATGCATGGTACTGAAGTTGCTGCCGTAGAAAAGGTTCAGCAGGGCGGTTTCGATAAAATCGTCCTGGTGGTGGCCGAAGGCGACCTTGGCGATCTTGAGTTCCCGGGCGCGCTCGAACAGCGCCCGGCGTTTCCAGCGCGAGCAGTGGAAGCAGTTGCTCTCCGGCAGGCCGCCGGCCTGCAGACGGCGGCCGATATCGGTCTCGATCACCTCCAGCGGCAGACCAAGTTCGGCGGTCAGCCGTCGAACCGGCGCTTCCCGCTCACGGTCCTCCGCTTCGCCGAGACTGACGAAGGCCGGCACCAGGGTATAATCGATGGGAATCCACGCCCGGCGGGTGGCGAGCATATGCAGCAGGGCGAGACTGTCCTTGCCGCCGGAAACCGCTACCAGCAGGCGGTCGCCGTCGGCAGTCATGGCGTAGTCATCCAGCGCCCGGCCGATTTTTGACCGGATGCGCCGCATGATGCCCCGGTAGCGCGGTGTCGTCATACTGCGGACGACACCGGCACCCGCGGGACCCGCCGGCTCCAGCCGCAGAGGATCTCATAGGCAATGGTGTCCGTCAGCGACGCCAGGCCTTCGGCGGTAATCGCTTCGCTTCCCTGGCGGCCGATGATCACCACCTCGTCGCCCGCCGCAACCCCCGGGATATCGGTGACATCGATCATCGTCCAGTCCATACAGACCCGACCGATGATCGGCGCCCGGCGGCCGCGAACGAGCATGGCACCGCGGTTCGACAAAACCCGCCGCAGACCGTCGGCATAGCCTACCGGCAGCAACGCCACCCGGGTTTTACGCGCCGCGGTGAAGGTCAGGCCGTAGCTGATGCCGTCACCGGACTGCAGCTCCCTTACCGTCACGACGCCGGTAACCACCGCCATTACCGGGGTGAGATCGAGCGCCAGCGGCCGATCATTGTCGGGCCGGCAGCCGTAGAGCATGATCCCCGGCCGCGCCAGATTGCCGCAGGACGGATGGTCGGTGATGCCGGCGCTGTTGCCGAGGTGGACGTATCGGGGATTCAGCCCGGCGGCGGCGAGTTCGGTCAGCAACCGCGAAAAATGTTCTCGCTGCCGCCGGGTAAAGGCGATCATCGCGGGATCATCACTGTCCGCCACCGCCAGATGGGAGAGCACCCCTTCGAGTTTCAGGCCCGGTTCGGCGGCGATGGTTCGCGCCAGCGAAAGGGCCTCTTCAGCCGGCACCCCGGCGCGACGCATACCGGTATCGATCTTCAGATGCACCGGCAGCGTCGTCCGCTGTTTCCGGGCCGCGGCGGCCAGCGCCGCGACCATTGCGGGCTCCCAGACCACCGGCACGAGGCTTCCGGCGGCGGCCGCCACCGCGTCGCATTCGTCACCATAGACGCCGCCCAGCACCAGCATCCGGGCGTCGATGCCCGCGTCCAGAAGCTCATGGGCCTCGCCCGCGGTGGCAACGGCGAAGAAATCCACCCCGGCGCCCGCCAGGGCGCGGGCGACAAGCACCGCACCATGGCCGTAGGCATCGGCCTTGACCACCGGCAGGAGTCGCACCCCGTCACCGGCGGCAACCGCCAGCCGGCGGTAATTATGCCGCAGAGCGGCGGTGTCGATGCGGGCCCGGGTGGGCCGTACGTCCAACAGGGTCATGGGGCACACTCCGTATCATTTCGCAACACAACAGTAGCGAGGGACGAGGGGTTAGGGGCGACCGGCCGGTCGTCCCTAACCCCTCGTCCCTCGCTACTGCTTCCAATGTCCCCATACCGGCCACAGACAGGCACGGCCGGTGGACGTATGCCCATGGCCAGATGCGGCCGCAGCGCTCATTTCAGGAACAGGTATCTCAACGACCGGTATGACCGAAGCCACCCGCTCCCCTCCCCGTCGCCGTCAGTTCACCAACCTCGAGCCAGCGGCAACGAAGCACCGGGGCCAGAACCAGCTGGGCGATCCGCTCACCGGGAGAAATGGTCACCGGCGCGGGACCGTGGTTGATCATGATGATGCCGATCTCGCCGCGGTAATCGGCATCGATGGTTCCCGGGCTGTTCGCCAGGGTCAGCCCGTGGCGCAGGGCCAGACCGCTGCGCGGCCGGACCTGGATCTCGTACCCTTCCGGCACCGCCACCGCGATCCCGGTGGGGATGAGCGTCCGCTGGCCGCAGGTGATCGTCAGCGGTTCATCAATGGCGGCGCAGACATCCATCCCGGCGGCATGAGCCGTCATGTAGCCCGGCAGCACCGCCGTCTCCCGTGACCGCGTTACGGCCACCTCCAGTTCTCGCGGCGGCTGCCGTTGGTCATTATGCATCAGGTTCCCTCCGGTAAGGTCCGGGATGGTTTTGGCGCGGTAAATCATGCGGCAACAAGCATCCCGGACAAGATTGGGTCTCCTCCGTATTGCCGTCGGAATCGAAATCGTAATCGGGATTCGATGATCGTTTATCCGCTCCACCGGACGTGCGTACAGGGTGGTCATGCAGACTCCCGGGAAAATTTCCGGAACACCTTCCAAGCGACCTTGAAGGCCGGCCGGCAACCCGGCCACCCCGGCATCGCGACAGTGTTTTTTCCACTGAACCAGACGTCACCGGATGCCGGACACAATCGGGCGGCAGGGAAAAAACGCCGGGGGTACAGCAGCGAAAACATCAGTCCGGCCGCGCCATGAATGCCTCGATGCGGGCGCCGATACCATCCCACGCCGCCGGCAACAGCAGCTCGGCGTCGCCGGCATGGCGAAACCAGGTGAGCTGGCGTTTGGCGTACCGTCGCGTCTCGCGGCCGATCTCCTCCGCCAGGGTTTCCCGTCGCTGGCGGCCGGCGAGAAATTCTCCCGCCTGGCGGTAGCCGATACTCCGCAACGGTTTGAGGGTCGGTGCAAAACCACGGCCGAGTAACCCCCGCATCTCCTCCACCAGCCCGGCGGCCAGCATGGCCGCGGTACGTTCGGCAATGCGGGCGTAGAGTTCCCCCCGCTCGCGCACCAGGCACAGGTGCAGCACCCGGCGGCGGAGCACGGTGAAACGGTGCTCGCGCTGGAAATCGGCGATGCTTCGCCCCGTCGCCCGAAACACCTCCAAGGCCCGGACCAGACGCGACCGATCCCGCGGCTCCAACCGGGCGGCCATAACCGGATCCACTGCCGCCAGTTCCCGGTGCAGGGCCTCGGGGCCGTCCTGCTCCAGCATTTCCCGCACCCCGCAACGCACCGCTGGGGGCACCGGCGACAGTTCACAGAGGCCGTAAATCAGCGCCCGGAGGTAAAACCCGGTGCCGCCGACCACCAGCGGCAGTCTCCCCGCCGCCTGGATGCGCTCGATGGCACGGTCGGCATCCGCGACGTAGCGGGCGGCATTGTAGGGTTCATCGGGGTCGATGATGTCGACGAGATGATGGGGTACAGCCCGGCGCTCGGCCACGGTCGGTTTGGCGGTGCCAATATCGAGACCGCGATAGACCTGGAGTGAATCGGCATTGACGATCTCCGCCTCCAGCCGCCGGGCAAGTTCCAGCGCGACGCCGGTTTTTCCCACCGCGGTAGGACCGGAGATGATCACCAGGCAGCCGGGTGCAGACGCCATCTTTCCGGTCAGCAGTAGAATGGTTCGGGGGTGCGGCCGGGAAAAAACTCGACCGTCACCGGGGTACCGCGGTCGATGGGCGGACTGTCGGCCGGCACGACGATAAAACAGTTACCGGCCGCCATCGATGAGAGGATACCGGACCCCTGGACCCCGGTGGCCACCGCCTCCAGCCGCCCGTCTTCCCGAACCCGGACGACACCGCGGACATAGTGCCGCCGGTTGCCATTGGCCGGCAGATCCTCACCGGCCAGCGCCCGGCAACGCACCGGCAGCCACGTTTCAGCCGGCATACCGGCCATCTTCCGGAGCATCGGGCGAACGAACTGTTCAAAGGAGACCATCACCGATACCGGGTTGCCCGGCAAACCGACGACGGGGGTGCCGCCGATAACGCCGAACGCCAGCGGCCGCCCGGGTTTCGTCGCCACCTTCCAGAACAGCAGCTCGCCGGCCAATTCGCGGATAACCTCGCGGACGAAATCATAATCACCATAAGAAACCCCGCCGGAGGTCATGACGATGTCCGCCCCCAAAACCCGTTCCAAGGCTGCACGAACATCAGCGGCACGGTCGCCGACCCGGGGACAGAGCAGAGGAATGCCGCCGGCATCATATACCAGGGCGGCGAGGGAATAGCTGTTGCTGTTGCGGATACAGCCGTTTTCCGGCACCTCGCCGAAGTCGACCAGTTCATCGCCGGTGGCCAGCACGGCGATGCGCGGCCGCGCGGCAACGGTGACGAACGGCCGGCCGACGGAAGCCAGCATGCCGACGGTGGCCGGATTGATAATCGTACCCGCCGGTACCACCACCGCGCCGCGGCGGACATCCTCTCCCGTCCGGCGGATTTCACTTCCCGGCGGCACCGGCTTGCGCAGAGCAATCTCCCGCGGGTCACGCTCATCCACCCACTCCCGGCGCACCACCGCATCGGCGCCGTCCGGGATGGGCGCCCCGGTCATGATCCGCACCGTCTCCCCCGCGGCCAGGACATGTTCACTGCGGGCGCCGGCAGGCACCTCGTCGACCACCCGCAGCCGGACGGGGCCGTCAGCGGCGGCGGCGACGGTATCGGCCGCCTGCAGGGCATAGCCGTCCATGGCCGAGTTGTCCAGCGGCGGAATATCCATGTCGGCGGCGATATCCGCCGCACACACCCGGCCGAGAGCGGAAAGCAGGTCGACCCGTTCGACCGGCAACGGGCGGGCCGCGGCGAGCATGATCTGGCGGGCTTCCTCAACGGTAAGATTCTGCTTCATCAAGTACCAGACAACCACTCAGCATCATTGGTAACTGTTATCACGGAAGCGAACTCCATAGAACGATTACAAGAACGATTGCAGGAACAATTACGGGCTCCCCGTGACAGCCCGCGGGATCAGAATCGGGACGATTCATCCCCGCATCCACCGCGGCGGCACCCCCTGCGCACCCGCCCGCCGGAAGCTTACGGTAACAGCGTAGCGGAAATGTTTTCGCCAAGTTGGAGAACACTAGCAAAGGGTGTGCCGGTTGTCAAGCATCGGTGGTCCGGACCCTTTCCAAGGGTAATATCGCAAGTTTACCCTTGCAAATTGTGCATTTTTGCATTATGCAGAACACGTTTTTTTACCCGGCCACCCCGGATGTTGGAGCCGTAACGGCCATAAATCAAGCCCGTGTTACACGTTAAGGAGTAACCCATGTTGCAGTCCATCCCCTTGTTCGGTATGGCAGGGGGCCTGCTTCCGTTCTGCCTGGTTTTCGTCGTCGGTCTGAATCTGGCCATCGGCACCCCGATCGTCGCCCTCATCGCCGAACGCAAGGCCGTAGGCGGCGACGAGCGTGATCTCGGCATCCTCGCCCGTCACCTCATCCGCAGTGCCCTGCCGATAATCATCATCGGCATGATTGCCGGCCTGCCGATCCTCTTCAGTCTCGGCGGCTATTTCAGCCCGTTCTTCGTGCGAATCCTGGCCCCTTTCTGGCTCGTGGGCACCATCGGCGGCCTGCTGCTGCTCGCCGCCATCGGCGGCCTGTGGCTTTTCTACCTGACCGGCGGCCCGGCCGGCAGCGGCAAGCGGCGGTCCTGGCACTTCATCATCGGCCTCTGCGCCTCGCTCTTCGCCCTCGCCTTCCTGTTCTTCGGCCAGTTGCTACCATCATTCCTGCTGACCCCGTCCGCGGGCTTTCTCGAGAACGGCAGCACCTCCGCCTGGGAAGTGGTGTTCAATCCGACGCTGATTCCCGCCTTCGTCCACAGCGCCGTCGGCACCCTGGCAATCACCGGTCTGCTGGCAATGGTCATCACCGCCCAGGCCAAGGAAGGCCGCCGCCTGCAACCACGGGAATATTACAAGAAGGCCTTCATGTATGGCGGCTGGTGGGCTCTGAACGCCACCGTCATCCAGATCATCCCCGGTGTCTGGACCTACGTCTCGCTGCCGGCAGTGACCAAGGACGCGTTGCTTGGCGGTCCCGTAGCCGGCTGGTTCGTCGCCGCCCTGGGCTGCACCTTCATCGGCGTGCTGCTGCTGCTGAAATTGCTGCGTGACGGCCTGGTCAACCGTCGTGCGACGATGATCGTCGCCTTCATCCTGCTGGCGGGAACCCTGCTGATGCATGTCACCACCATGTGCATCAACCATCCCGCGACATTGCAGGCCGCCCGGGCAACCGCCGGGGGGCCATCCTCACCCCAGCCCGCCGGTATCCCCGGCGCTGAATGAAACCGCAATGATGAAATTCGGACGTCCGGCATTCTTTCTGGCGGCGATTCTGCTCCTCACCGCCGAACTGATTCTCTTCCGCCATACCCTGATCTACCACGCCCGGGGCAATCAACCGACGAACCTGAACACCGCCGCGGTTGTCCTCGCCGCCGATGCAGACATGTTCGTCACCCTGACCGGAACCGTCGAAGGCCCCCCGCTGGCAGTCACCTCCCGCAGCAATCGTGCCGCGGTCTTCATCCTCAGGGAGATACCACATATCGCCGTTTTCGACCTCGGCGGAATGCGGGAAGAACCCTCGGGTAGTTCATCACGATCCTATCGGGGACGATTGGTACCTGTTTCCCGGTCACCCTTCAGCCGCGAGATCGCGACCCACTTCAACGGCGCACAGGCCACCGTGTCCCATGTCCTGCTGGCCGGAGTCGTCCCCGACCACAGAATCATGGCCCTTTTTGTCGGTGTCCTCGCCGCGATCATCCTGCTGCTGATTGCCGCCATCCGCCTGCAACGGCAAGGAGAAAAAAACCTTGACAGGCAGCATATAGTTTTATAGACAGCTATAAGGCGGATTTAATATGATCATTACTTCATCTTCACAGAGGCCCGCCACCACCTGAATCTTATCCGCCGGTTTCCGTTTTCACCACCCTGCACCACCGTGCCCTGCTGCACCCGGTACGCCGGATGAACGTGATTTCTTTTATCACCAGCGAAGGAGGTAGAAAATGGTCCGCTTACGATCCCGCCACGCAGTTCTTTTCATCCTCGTCACCCTGCTGCTGTTCCTTGCCGCCGCCACCGCCGCCGCCGACACCACAAAGATCAACATCAACACCGCCACGGTCGCGGAACTGACCGGGTTGAAGCGGATCGGTCCGGCCTACGCCCAGCGGATCGTCGAATACCGCGAGGCCAACGGCCCCTTCAAAAAACCGGAGGATATCATGAAGGTCAAGGGGATCGGGCCGAAGACCCTGGCGGCGAACGCCGACATCATTTCAGTGGAATAGGTTCCCGACGCCGGCAACTCCGACGGCCGGACCCGGCCGGCAATCGTCTGCACCGGCGGAACAACAGGCGCAAGCCTTGAAAGTTGATAAAACCGCAAACACGTACGGGCCGGATACGATCACAACGATGATCGTATCCGGCCCGTTTTCATGTGCCAATTCCCCGGTTGTTCAGGCCGATTTCCGTTTCCGGGCGGCCATGGTCGCACGCTGCTGCGCCGGCAGCACGGCCTTGCGCAGGCGGATGGATTTGGGCGTGATCTCCACCAGTTCGTCCTCGGCGATAAAGCTGATGGCCTGTTCCAGGGTCAGAAGCTTGACCGGGGTGAGGATGACATGCTCATCCTTGCCGGCGGCGCGCATATTGGTAAGCTTCTTTTCCTTGCAGGGATTGACGTCGATGTCCTGACTCCGGTTGTGTTCACCGACCACCATGCCCTCGTACACCGGGGTGCCGGGAAGGATGAAGAGGCGGCCGCGGGGCTCGAGGTTGAACAGCGCGTAGGGCACCGCCTTACCGGCGCGATCGGCAACAAGGGAACCGGTGAAACGGCTCGGACAGTCGCCGCGGTAGGGGCCATAACCGTCGAAGAGCGAGTTCATGATGCCGGTGCCGCGGGTATCGGTCAAAAACTCGTCGCGGTAGCCGATCAACGCCCGGGAAGGCACCGAGAACTCCACCCGCACCCGGCCGGTGCCGTGGTTCACCATGTTGGTCATGCGCCCTTTTCTGAGCGACAGCTTCTCGGTCACCACCCCGAGGAACTGCTCCTCGCAATCCACCAGCAGCTTCTCGATGGGTTCGTGCTTCTCGCCGTTCACCTGGCGGAAGATCACCTCGGGCCGGCTGACGCAGAATTCGAACCCCTCGCGGCGCATGGTCTCGATGAGGATGGCGAGCTGGAACTCGCCGCGGCCCTTGACCATCAGGCTATCGCGGTCGTCGGCCTCCTCCACCTGGATGGCGACGTTGACCAGGGTTTCCTTCTGCAGCCGTTCCCGCAGGCGGCTGGACTGAACGTATTTGCCTTCCTGCCCGCCGAAGGGTGAGCTATTGATGGAGAACTTTATCGCCACCGTGGGGGCGTCGACGCTGATGCGCGGCAGGGGCCGGGGATCGGCCTGGGTACAGATGGTATCGCCGATCTCCACCTCGTCGAGGCCGGCGAGGACAACGATGTCGCCGGGCTGGACCTCATCGATGGCCTCCAGTTGCGTCCCTTCGTAGATCTGCAGGCCGGACACCTTGAGCGGCACCGGCTCGCCGTTGCGGCCAATGCACACCAGCCGGTCGCGGGAGCGGGCGCTGCCGTTGAAGACCTTGCCCACCGCCAGGCGGCCGAGGTAGTCGGAATAGCCGAGATCGGAGACCAGCATCTGAAACGGCGCCACGGGATCGTGGGCCGGACCGGGGATCTTTTCGAGGATGGCATCGAACAACAGGTGGAGGTTCTCGCCCGGCTCTTCCGGCTGCCGTACCGCGATGCCCTGGCGACCGATGGCGTAGAACAGCGGGAACTCGAGCTGTTCGTCGGTGGCATCGAGATCGATGAGCAGATCGTAAACCTCGTCCAGCACCGCCGCCGGACGGGCGTCCTGGCGGTCGATCTTGTTGATCACGACGATGATCTTCAGACCGGCGGCGAGCGCCTTCTTGAGCACGAAGCGGGTCTGGGGCAGCGGCCCCTCCGAGGCATCCACCAGCAGGATGGCACCGTCGGCCATGGAGATGGCGCGCTCCACCTCGCCGCCGAAATCGGCATGGCCGGGGGTGTCGATGATGTTGATGCGCACCCCCTTCCAGGTCGCCGAGCAGTTCTTGGCAGCGATGGTAATCCCCCGTTCGCGCTCCAGATCCATGGAGTCCATGAGCCGCTCGTCCACCTGCTGGCCGGCGCGGAAGAGGCCGCTCTGGCGGAACATGGCATCCACCAGGGTGGTCTTGCCGTGGTCGACGTGGGCGATGATGGCGATGTTGCGTAAAGCGTCATTAATCTGTCTGTCCGGCATGGAAATGCGTACCTCATCAATGTACCCGCCGGGGGGACCGCCAGCCCGGTCCGGGCCGACGGCACCCCCGGCGGGGATTAGGCAAAATTATGCGCGCCGCACTGCGGCGCGCACCATGATTATCCTTGGGGGAATCCTGCGAAGGGTTTGTCACGCAACATCAGGATCACTGCCAAAACACGCCGCCAATGGACAGCTCCGTCAGGGGCCGGATGCACGGCGTTTCCCTGCCTGATATACGATGAACACAACTTGGACCGTCGTACAACGTCAGGGAATGGAGTTGATACGAAGCCATCCAGGCTGCATCCTTTTGCGCCAGCCGGGAAAAATAGTCAACGAAAATCTGACGAACCGTACCCGCCGCCGAATTGCGCCGAAAGCGGATGGCACCGCCGAGGAACGATTAACAAATCACCCGGCGGATTCGCGGCACGCACAAGCCAATGAATGCGGCATACATGGGAGTATGTCGCATAACTCAGCTTGCAGCGTAAAAAAGAAGATGGGACCGTTACGAAGCCATCAGCCGTTGTCGCCGTCCAGCAGGTTGCCCAGGCCACCGAGCAGTGAGCCCTCACCCTTGCTGCCGCCGCGCTGCGGCGCCGCCTGGAGCATCCGGCCGGCAAGCCGGGAGAACGGCAGCGATTGGAGCCAGATGTGCCCCGGCCCCTCGAGACGAGCGAAGAACAGCCCCTCGCCGCCGAAGAGGGCGGTCTTGATGCTGCCGGCCTGCTGGATGTCGAACTGCACCGACGGTTCGAAGGCCACCACGCAACCGGTATCCACGTGCAGCACCTCACCACGCTCCAACTGCCGTGACACCACCGTGCCGCCGGCATGGACAAACACCATACCGTCGCCGTCGAGGCGCTGCATGATGAAGCCTTCGCCGCCGAACAGGCCGGTGAGGATCTTTTTCTGGAAGTAGATGCCGATGGCCACCCCCTTGGCGGCGCAGAGGAAGCTGTCCTTCTGGCAGACCAGGGTGCCGCCGACATCGGGCAGGGCAATGGGAATGATGTTGCCCGGATAGGGGGCGCCAAAGGCCGCCTTCGCCTTGCCGTGGCCCTGATGAGTGAAAACGGTCATGAACAGACTCTCGCCGGTGATCAGCCGTTTGCCGGCCCCCAGCAGTTTGTCCATGAAACCGCCGCCGCCGGATTGCGCCGAACCGTCGCCGAACACCGTGCTCATCTCGATGTGGGCGTCCTTGTACATCATCGCGCCGGCCTCGGCGACGGCGCTTTCACCCGGATCCAGTTCGATCTCGACGAACTGCATCTCGGTGCCCTTGATCTCGAAGTCGATCTCGTCCGCCCGGCCTCCTGCCCGACCGCCGCCCGCACCCGGCATCCCCGGAGGCGTCGGCATGCCGCCGGCGGCACCGCCACGCAGTTCCGGCGTCTGGTCGATGGGCAGCCAGTCGGCAAACCCCTCCCGCCAGGCATGGCCGTCACGGCCGTTGGCGTCGATCTGAAACCGGACCTGGTGATCGTCAAAGGGACCGGACTGCCGGCCGTTGTAGCTCAGATACCACTGGGACATCGTTTTCCTCCTGTCGGTGGACGATATTGACGGCCCGGAACGGTTACCGCGCCATCCGGTTTTCGGGTTCACTTGACAATCGTCAAGGTTTCATTGACGCGCCGCAGACATGATCACACGGTGCCGGCGGCACCTCGATTTCATACCTGTACCCGACCGCATTTGCCAATATTGATGGAACCGTAACATCTGCCAACATCCGCAGCAAGGGGATGGCACGGTAACGGTCCGGATTCGCGGCGGGCAAAGACTTAGGAAGGCATACATGGAAGCAGGGGCGATTCATTAATCGCCCCTGCCGTTGGTCACGCAACGAAGAAGACGGGGTGGTTGCGAAACCGTCAACATCCGACCTGAAAGGTAAACCGGTTCAACTGCTCACCGAGTTTATCGGCATAGTGGGCATTGTCCTGCACCACCCGGTTGATTTCCGCCACGGCGCCGTTGATCTCTTCGATGCCGGCCGTCACTTCACTGGAACCGGTGGCAATCTCCTCCATGGCGGTGGAAATCCGGGATATCTCGCCGAGAATCAGTTGAAACTGCCGCCCGGCATCCCGTTCGACGGTATCATTGGCGGCAATGCGGTCCACCGTTTCGCGCACCAGCGCGCCGATATCCTCCACCGACTGCCCGGCGTTCAGGGCCAGTTTGCGCACCTCGTCGGCAACAACGGCGAAGCCGGCCCCCGCGTCACCCGCCCGGGCAGCCTCCACCGCCGCGTTCAGGGCCAGCAGGTTGGTCTGGAAGGCGATACCGTCGATGATCCCCACGATGGTGCGGATCTTCTCGGCCCCGGCGGAGATCTCCGCCATCGACCGCGAAACCTCTTCCATCTTCGCCTCGGCATGTCCCATGCTGTCGCAGATACCGTTGATCTTCCCGCGGCCGGCGGCGGCGCTCGCGGCATTCTGCCGGGTCATTGCCGTAATCTGCTCCAGCGCGGCGGATGCCTCTTCCAGCGCCGAGGCCTGGGAAGCGGCACCGTCCTGCAGTTCACGACCGTAAACGGCAATGTCACTGAACATCCCTCTCAGGTCCACCATCATGCGATCGAGCGCGTCAAAAAGCTGACCGATCTCATCGTTTTGTTTCCGCACCGCGAAGGTACGAGTGAAATCTCCCCCGGCAACGGCACGGATATCATCGATCGCCTGTTCCAGCGGCCGCAACGAACGGCGGACATAGAAACTGAGTCCCAGGATGGCGGCGACCACCGAAGCCCCCATCAGCAGCAGCAGATACAGGTCCGCCCGCCGGCCCTGCTGAAAGGCTTCGGTCTGGTCCCGAACCGATACCAGACCAGCCAGCGGCTGCCCATCGGGTCCGGCGATGGTCTGCACCGCTACCGAATAGGCGGCACCATCGACCATCCGGGTGAACAGGTCCACCTCCTCCGGTTTCAGCCCCTTGAACTTGAGGTCCATGGCGGAAAACAGCTTCGCATCGCTGCCGGCGGCCAGTTTCCCGTCGGCATCCAGAATGAACACCTCACTGTCGTCGCGCTCGGCGACCGCCGCGGCGATCGCCCCCAGATGCAAGTTGTAGACGCCAACGCCGTACACCTTACTCCTGGTCTTGATGGGCATGGCCAGGCTGAGCACCAGCCGACCGGTCTGGTCGGTCTCCAGCGCCGCGGCGTGTTCCCGTGACGCCAGCGCCCGATCCACCGTACCCTGTTTGGCGCTGCCCTGAAACCCGGCCGAAGCCGAGTACAGCACCTCACCCTGACCATCGGTCAGCAGAAGATCGGTAAAAACACCCTGATCCTTCATCAGTTCACAGAACACATCGGCATGTTTCTGCAAGGCATCCCGATCCCCCTGTTTGAGGGCATTCTTGATCTCGAATGACATTTCCAGGCTGGAAGCTGCCGCCTCCATGCGCGCGGAATGTTCGCGCAGCACCATGTCCCAGACATAGCGTTTACCGACGTTGACCGGAGCGGCGAGGCTCCGCTCCACCCGTACCCGACCGGCCTTGCCGGCCAGAAAAAGTACCAGGGAAACAACCAGGAGCATCACGGACACCACCAGCACCAGTCTGATTCGCAACGACATGTTCAATCTCCCCCTGGACGTAACCCGGTGGAATAAAAGTGCATATGATGGCTTCGCACACACTCCACCTTCTTCGTTGCGATGCCGCCAGATCTGTTCTGCGTTCCCCTAAGCACCTGTCACGCCTGAGGTTTTTCGTGCCTCGAAGCCGGAATTGTTACGGTACCATGCCCTATCGGCGCTTGTCGGCAGTGGTTACGGTGCCATCAATATCCTTGTTTCTCCGTCTGTTATCGGCTCGGAAAGAGAAAACTTGAAGATTCTGAAAACAACGTTTTGCCGACCGGTTCGCCGGCGGCTGAAAAGCGCCCCCCGATGAACCTTATGAACATATGAACCCATGAACAGGAACAGAAGTGGCCATAGCCGGCCGCCGGAGTCCGATTACCCGCGCACTTCAGGGCATCGCATATTATGCCATTCATGCTGTCTCACTATTCGATACCACCTCAATGACGACCTCACAACGACTGCCCGAAGACACCGAAAGATGAAACCCGGGCGAACGCCCGGGTTTCACGAAACCGTTCCGTAGGTTGTCAGTCACCATGGTGCCGGTCAAACCAGGGGCACCCTCATGTCCGCATGAATCTCCCGCACCTCTGCCGGTGTCAGGCCAAGATGCCAGGCCAGATCCCGGAGCCAGCCGCGTTCGGCATCGGTATCGATCTCGACCGTGAGGATGGACACGGCATAGACCTGACGAGCCAAGCCGGTGATCGCCGAACCTTCCACGGCGGCGGCCAGTTCCTCCAGGCCGAAGGGAGCGGCCAGCTCGTGTTCCAGGAACGACTGGTCATCCTGACTCAGTTCCGGGCCGCTCAGTTTGGCGAAGATGCGGGATTTTTCGTCTTTGTCCATGACCCCGTCGGCATGGGCGGCGGCGATCATCGCCCGGATGAGCAGGGTGGCGGCGGCACCCGAAGGTTCGGTGGCCGTCGCCGGCAAAACCGCGGCAGCTTCGGAAGCCGAAGGTTGAACCGGTGACGGAAAGAACGTTTCGTGTACCGCCGGTCGAACCGGTGACGGCGTCTCAGCAGGCAACGCGGACGGCGGCACCACCGGAGATCCGGCCACCGGGGGACCCGGTGGAGGCCCGGTAACGGGTGGACCCCCCGGCGGGAAACCGGGAACCGTGGGCGCTTTCATTACCGGCGGCGCTGGCGGCGGCCCCCCCGGGCCACCGGCAACCGACGGCCGCGGGCTCCCCGGAATCCCCGGCGGCGCCGACGGCGACCCGGAAACACCGCCGGGCGCGGCGTTTTTCCGTTCCATGAAGTGCTCGGCGGCACCCATGGCAACCCCCAGCAGCCCCATACCCAGCCCGGCCTTCGTACTCAGGCTGCCGCCACCGGTCCCCCGAAGCGCTTCCCGTACCAGACTGCCCAGAATTCTCTCGGGATTGAACATGCCGGTCCTCTTTCCTGCCCCGGTATAACACCGGATGCGTGCCGTATCGCTGCGGTTCCATGATGGAATAACCCGATTCCATACCCTTATCGGGGTAATTTTGTCAATCATCGGCTGCCGGCCGAGACATGGTAATCAGAGAACCTGCCGGCGGTGAGAAGAAAAACCCGTAACGATGCCTCCGTCCGGGCGACCGAAACCAGACATCGATGATGGACTTGTACCCGTCAGAAGGGCTGGGACAAAGCGGAAAACGAGGGAGGCGTGAAGGCGGAACAATCAGGCCCGGGCATCCACCCGGGTGCCGGTGGCGGTGGCGGTCGGCGCGCCAGTGGCGGCCTGTGATTCGTAGCGCAGCCGCATCAATTCCATCTGTGCCTGGGCCATGCGAGCGCCGGCAGCGGCGGCGACGGCACGATCCTGGGGGGATGGATCAGCGGGGGCCAGGGCCGCACGCTGAACGGTCTGCATCTTGCGAATGGTCGCTTCGGGGGTCGATTCCGCCGAGGTGTCGATGGAAACCTCACCGGCAACGGCGTAGGCGCGGCCGTCAGGGCCGACCTCGGTACTGAAATTGGCCCCGCCTCGGACGTAGGTTCCGCCCGCCGCTACATGGGCCGCTTCATGCTGGCGCACCCGCCGGTCGGTGCGTCGCAGCTCCAGCACCACCGCCTCTTCCTGTGAATCGAGCGGCTCGCCGGTCACCGACCGGGTACGACCAGCGGCCGCGGACTTTTCATCGCCGCCGGCGACCGCATCCCCGGCGGTCGCAACGGATTCCCGCCGCCCCGCATCCGATGCTTCTGCATTGCCGGTCACGGCACCGGCCGGGGCAGCGGCACGGTCAGCGCCCGCCACCTGCCGCTGTCCTTTAATCCGCGGCCCAGCCGGCGTCAGCCCGGCACCGGCGCCGAAGACCGTATAGGCACCGTAACCTTTCTGGTCAACCCGGATATCCATACCCTCTCCAACGCCGCCGCGGGACACCGCGGGCGGCTGGCAACACATCGCATACCCGAAATCCTAATCTAAATTTCAACAAAAATCAATCCTCCCGCCGGTGAAGGAGTGGAGCCGTCGCGAAGACGTCAACCTTTGATAAACTCGAAACAACTCGAAAAACGGGATGGCTAAGTAACAAGCTCCAGCTGCAAGGCGCGCAAATCATGAGGAATGATGAGTACATAGAGTACGCCGCAATGACGAAGGATGCAGCGCAACGCAGCAGATGGAGACTTTTTACGACGCCATCAACCTTTGATGCAGATCAACGGCGTTACCCGCGCCACCCGGCGGGCGAGGCCGGCGGTCTCCGCCGCCGCCACTACGCCGTCGATGTCCTTGTAGGCCCCTGGAGCTTCCTCCGCCAACCCCTTGAAAGATGCGCCACGAACGATAATCCCCCGGCGTTCAAGTTCGTCCATCACCGCCCGGCCGCGCCACCGCTTGCAGGCCTGGCGACGGCTCATGGTGCGCCCGGCGCCGTGGCAGGCGGAGCTGAAGGCGCGTTCGACGGGTCCGCCGAGCCCCGCAAGGATGTAGGACGACGTCCCCATGGTGCCGCCGATGAGCACCGGCTGACCGTGGTCGTGCAGCTCCGGCGGCAGCGACGAATGTTTGGGCCCGAAGGACCGAGTGGCGCCCTTGCGGTGGACATGGAGCTGCCGCTCGTGCCCGTCCACCAGGTGGGTTTCCTTTTTGCAGGTATTGTGGGAAACATCGTAGAGCAGATCCGGTTCTGCCGCAGGCAGCAGCTCGGCAAAAACCCCGCGCACCAGGTGGGTCAGCACCTGACGGTTGGCCAGGGCACAGTTGACCGCCGCCGCCATCGCCCCGAGATAACGTCGGCCGGTCTCGGATTGTACCGGCACGCAGGCCAGCTCACGGTCCGGCAGAACAATACCATGGCGGCCGGCGGCGGTTGCCATTTCACGCAAAAATTCGGTACCGATCTGATGACCCAGGCCGCGGGAGCCGCAATGCAGGGTGACCACCGCATCGCCGCACCGGAGTCCGAAGGCCCGGGCGGCATCGGCGGCGAAGATCTCGACCACCTCCTGCACTTCGAGGTAGTGGTTGCCGGAACCCAGGGTTCCCACCTCGTCCTGTTGACGCTTCTTGGCCCGCTCCGATACCCATTCGGGCTCGGCCCCGGCCATGCAACCCCGTTCCTCGATACGTTCGAGGTCGCGTTTGACCCCGTATCCCCGTCCCACGGCCCAGCGGGCGCCCCCGGCAAGCATCTCGTCCAGTTCCCGGGGCTTGAGGTGAAGAAAGCCCCGGCTGCCCACTCCGGCGGGGATCTCCCGCGCCAGCCGGTCGGCCAGAAGCCGCTGCCGCGAGCGGATCTCGTCGGCATGCACCCCGGTCAGCATGGTTCTGACGCCGCAGGAGATGTCGAATCCGACACCGCCGGCGGAGACCACCCCGCCCGCGTCGGCATCGAAGGCCGCCACCCCACCGATGGGGAAACCGTAACCCCAGTGAGCATCGGGCATGGCATAGGCGGCATTGACGATCCCCGGCAGCCCGGCGACGTGCTCCAGTTGTTCATCGACCTTGTCATCCATCGCCCGAAGCTGCTCCCGGTCGGCGTAAATGATGATGGGCACCCGCATGGCGCCGGTCGGCTCCCGCCGCCAGGCATCCGGACCCGCCGCGGTGTATCTTCCGGTTTCCATACCACCTCCCCTGCCCTAAACATCCACGACGCACTGCGCCAGCCACGAACCGTCATCACGACCGCGAACCGCCAGCGCGGTGAAGGTCGCCCCCTTGACCTCGACCACCGGCCGGTGCCGGCGCCGGTCCAGCGGCTCGCCGACAATCACGGCGGTCAATGAAAAACCTTCCCGGTTTTCGGCAATGGTAACTTCGAAACGGCGGTAAACCCGGCCGCCGGTATCCATCTCCCAGAGCAGATCGTTAAGCCAGTCGTAGAACAAGAGTTCGAGATCGGCCGCACGGCAGGAAATTGTCGCCGTTTCCCGTGGCTCCACTCGGTGCGGTGCGGCAAGAATCACCGCCATCATCGCCTCGGCGGCGGCGGCGAAGGCCGCCGCCGGTGTCGCTCCCCAACCACGAATGCCGACATCCGCCTCATGGTGAAAATGCTCCCAGGAATTGCCTTCAGGACGTGTATCCGACGGCGGCAGGCCGGATGTCGATCCGGTACCAACGAACTTCACAGTCCACCTCCTCCGGCCATGCCGGGAGATCAGGCATCCGGCCGTGCCGGGCGACCCAAAAACGGCGGCATACCGCCGGTCCGCAGGGAAAAGGTTAGCTGCCGGCACCGACGATGTCAACCCGACATTGCCGGAACGGGGAAAATGGGCGAACTGAAGGGTAAGGCGTGACGGCTCGGATGCGCCGCCGGAGCGAAAAACCTTTTCAGGATACCGGGGCTTGCCCCGAAATCTTCACTGCCCGGCGGGCAGACGTTCGAGTGCCAGCCGTCCGACGTCAACCAACCGCTGACGGATTTCCGGCCGGCTGGTGTTGCCCGCGCCGATGGAAAGGTAATATTCACCCGCCAGAACATACAACCCGCCGGTGGCGATGAACGCCTCGTCGCCAAGGCCGTCCAGATCGGTGCGATCGGCAATCATGGCCTCCCTGATGGAATGGAAGATGTCCGCCGGTGACACGCCGCTCGCCGGCATGAACGCCGGCTGGGTAATGACGACCTGCAGAAACCCCAAGGAATCGGCATTCACGGGGTTATACATGCAGAGTTTCATGCCGACTTCCGGTTTTTCACTCATTTCCGCTTCCCGGACCGGCTCGCCGAGCAGGCGTTCGGCATCCTGGCGGGTAATGAGCCGGCAGGGCTCGAGCAGGGAAGCGGCGGCGGTCTTGGCGGAATGTTTACCGGCGGCCGCTGCGGGCGGTTTCTGTCCGTCACCGCCAAAACAGCCCGACAAGAAGATCAGGAGCACCGGCAGGACAACCGACAGAATGGCGGCTACGGAAACCGGGACAGGGCGGCGCATGAAGTATTGCATGGGTTCAATCTCCCGTAACCGTGGTGGCGCTGCCCAGCAGTCGGTCCGTCACTTCGCGTAGCTGCCCGGCGCGGTCATCGGCAAAGGCAAAGGCATCATCGACATCCGAAGAAACCGCCGGAACACCGGAAAAATCTTTAGCCGGTTTGGCATGAAAGGTAATCGTATGGGCCCGGGCACCGTCTGCGAAGGTCAGCGACCATTCACCGGCAGTCGTCATTGTCTTTCGTTCCGCATCATCAAGATAGCGCCGGCATTCGAGCATGCTGAAATTTGCCAGCACCTTGTCCACATCGACGGCGGCGACAATTTCGCCGTCATCCGCCTGCCAGTCGCCGGCCCTGGCCGTGGGCGCGACGCCGGCGGATGATTCTTCGGCTCCGGCAGGAACGTTTTCCTGTCCGGCGGCATCGTCGCCGGCAGTGGCGGCACCCTGGCCGGCGAGAGCCCCGGCGTCCGCGGTCGCCACGCTACCCTTTACGCCGGATTCGGTTCCGGTTTCCGCACCGCCGCCGGCCGCCACGACCGCCGGCAGCCGACGCAGCACCCGGGTTTTCTTCCCCACCTGTACCGTAACCATTTCGATGGACTTGACCGCAAAGGTCAGCACCGTCTTGTCCCGCAGGGCTTCGGCGGTACGGTCGAAGACCCGCCGCAGGCTGCCGCGGGCATGGTAGACATTGTTGTCACCGGCCAGGCGGACGTAGGTATGCTGGTAGGTCCCGGCGGCCTTGCCGATATCCAGCTCACGCTGCACCTCGTCGCCGGTCCGGGCGGTCACCCGGATGCGGTGCCCGGAATCGAGATCGTAGCGACGGTAGTCACCGGCCTCGGATACCATGGCCGTGAGATGCGGCTGGGCAAGCTCGCCGATCATGTCACCAACCCGGCCGGGATCGGCCGGCTGATCCTCTGGCCGGATGAGCCAGCGGCCGTCCCGGCGCACCAGTTCCAGAGTGCCGTCGGGCCGTTCGACGGTCAACCGGTCGACCTTCGCCGTGTCCAGCGCCGCCGGCTTCGGCAGCTCGTAGTGGGTGCGGTCGGTGTTCCGCACCGCCAGGTAGACTCCCAGACCGACGATGACCACCGCCAGGACGACATATTCTCTCATTCCGGCTTTTTTTCCGCTAGGCATGCAAAAACCTCCTTCTACCCCGCAAACATCCGCTGAATCCGCTTCTTGCGCCCTCGCCGGCGAACCCAGACCGCCAGTCCGGCGAGGACCACCAGCAGCGGCAGGCCGGCGATGTTGACCCCCTTGACCAACGTGCGGAATGCCGGATCGGTTTCCGCCAGCGGGTTGAAGCGCTGTTCCTTGCTGCGCATGGCGGCGATATCCTCGCGGCCGTTGAGTACATCGATCAGGTTGAGAACGAACATGGTGTTGGTGGTCTGTCCCTGCTCATCCAGCAGATTGTCCCGCAACATGTCACCCGAAGGCACCACGAGAATCTTCACCGCCGGGCTGCGTTCGACAAAATCGCCCTCCCCCCGGACATCGGCCCGCAGGGAAGGTTTGCCGGCGGTTTCTTTTGCCGCGGTCTTCGCCGCCCCATCCCCGGCGGCCGCGGTCTCGGTCTCGCTGCCGCCACCGGTGGCATCCTTGTCGTCCGCCGTTGTACCTGCCGGCTTCTCCGGCCGCGGTTTGCCGCTGAAATAGCTGGTGAATGATCCCTCCAGCAGGTACGCCAGCGGTCGGCCGGCAAACTCCTCCGCCGCCGCCGGCGGACGCATGAACATGGGGTTCAGGGTGATATTATCGCGCACCACCCAGGAGCGGTCGGACGACGAAAACAGCAGGTGGGCCGCCGCCGATTGCGCCTCCAGGCGCTCCCGGTCCAGCTCCAGAGGAGCAATCTTCAAGGCGATCAGGCCCTTGACGTTTTTGATATAGTCGAGTTCCTGGTTGATGTTCTCACGCTCGATGAGCGGCGCGTAATAGATCGGCTGCTCGCCGCCGCCCATGCGCCGGTCGAGCCGCTGGTGGTAGCATTTTTCATCCAGCACCAGGGCGTTCTGCAGCCGTACCCCGTAGTGGGCCAGGAGCTTTTCAAGCCCCGTGTCCAGCGGCTTGTAGGTCGGCTGACGGCTGAACATCTGCTGCCCGGCGGGAGGCTGCGCTTCGGCGAAGGTATCGACGAACAGTGCAAGGCTGGTGCCGTGCATCAGTGCCTGGTCGATCTGGTAGAGTTCATAATCACTGAGGGACTCCGTCGGCCGGACGATGACCAGGGTCCTCAGGCCCGGAGGGATACCGCCGTCGGCGAGGCGCACCGGTTTCAGGGAATAGTTCTGCCCGGCGAGGGCGGCAAAGTTGTTCAGGGCATCGGGACTGCCGCCGCCCATCATCGGATCGAACCCCCCGGCATCAAGACAACCGTGGCCGGAGAGCATGCCCAGCTCAGTGTTGATGTCCACCAGCCGGTCGATGGCGGTGTTGATCATCTCCTCGATGGCGGCGGCATCGGCAAGCTCGTAGCGGGTACCGATAATGGGGAGGCGGAAAACGTTGAGCACCGGCAGATCACGGGTCCGGTCGCCGTATGCCATCACCATGCCGATCATCCCCTCGCCGGCGGCAACGCCCGCCTGGGGAACATCCGGCCAGCTCAACTGCATCAACTGGCGGTCGGCCAGCTTTGCCGCCGTCGCCGGATCGGTATCGGGATCGATGTGGACAAATTTCAGTTTGCCGTAGTTCCGGGCATTGACCTTCTCGACAATTGCCTTGACATCGTTGACGAAACCCGGCAGTGCGTCCAATCCCATGAGGGGCGCGACACGCTCGAGGGAGGAAGACAGCACCAGTCTGACGGCAATGTCACCATCGACGTTGAGCAGGGCGCTGACCTTGTTGTTGAGCTTCTGCATGGCGGTGGTCAAACGGTACTCGAGACCGCTGACGGTGGTCAATGCCGGAATGCGCTCCACCAGGTCGCCGTGGATCAGCACCAGGCCCATATAGGCCTGTTTGAACTTGATCTCGTCGTTCTCCACCATCTGGATCTGCACCGGCGAAATACCATATTCCCGCGCCAGATCGCGATTTTCCGCCGCCGCCGGATCGAGGCTGTCGGCCTCGGCGCTGACATCGTGGAACCGGTAGTTGAAATAACGGTTGCCGGCAATGGCGTACTCCTCCAGCAGATCGTGCAGGTAGCGTTCGGTCTGGTTGTGGGGCGCCGGCAGATCGCGGGTGAAGAAAACCTTCACCGTCAGCGGTTCGGACAGCGTCGCCACCGTCTCCCGGCTCGCCGCCGACAGGGTGTAGATCCGGTCGGTGGTCAGGTCGGCCCGGAAGAACACGGTCATCCCCGCCAGGTTCACCAGCACGATAACCACCAGGTAAACACCCAGTTTGAGAAACCTGCCCATATCCTCTATATGCATGCGCATGGTCGTTTCCTCCTCCCCTACATCCGTTCCCGCATCGTCAGGTGGGTGGCGTAGAGGCCGATGAACATGATGCTGAAGAAATACAGCAAGTCACGGGAATCGACGATGCCCTTGGCAATATTTCTGAAATGCGCCTCCGCCGCCAGGTGGTTCACCAGGCCGAGCAGGTGACGCGGGAAGAAGAACAGCATCTTGTCGACGATGGTGAGCAGAAAGCAGACGGCGATACCGACGATGTAGGCGATGATCTGGTTGCGGGTCAATGACGACGCCAGCAGGCCGACGGCGGCATAGGCGCCGCCCAGCAGCAGCGCCCCGAGATAGCCGCCGGCCACCACCCCCCAGTCAAGTTCGCCCATCAGGGCGATGCACAGGGCATAGACCAGGGTCGGTGCCAGGGTGACGGCAATGAAAAGGACGCAGGCGAGGAACTTGCCCAGAATCACGTCCCGGAAGGAAACCGGCAGGGTCATGAGCAGCTCGTAGGAGCCGGTGTTGAGCTCCTCGGAGAACTGTTTCATGGTGATCGCCGGGACCACGAAGGCAAAGGTGATGGGCAGCATGCCGAAGAAGTTGCGCATGTCGGCCTGGTTGTAGATGAAGAAGGTGGAAAAGAAGAGCCAGCCGGTGACCAGCAGAAAAACGGCGATCACCAGGTAGGCGATGGGCGACAGGAAGTAGTCCTTCCATTCCTTGTTGAGAATGTGTAACACCTGCTGCATAACTAGTTCTCCCTCGTCAGTTCACGGAAGATGCTTTCCAGGGTCCGGGTTTCACGGACCATTTCCACCAGCACCCAGTCGGTGTCCTTGATCGCGGCATAGACCGCCGGGCGGATGTCGGTGTCACCGCCGGACTGCAACCGGAGGCGAAGTTCGGCAACCTCCCCGGACCCGGCACCGGCGACGCCGTTTTCCGGCAGTACCGATTCGACCCCCGCGAGGGCCGCGAGCCGGTCGACGGCGTCAGGCAATGCCGCCCGCCGCAGGATGAGCCGCAAGCCGCTGCCGCGATTCGCCCCCTTGAGGTCCGCGGTATTGTCGTCGGCGATGATCCGGCCGTTATTGATAATCACGATGCGGTCGCAGGAGGCTTCCGCCTCACTGAGGATGTGGGTCGAGAGGATAACCGTCTTCTCGCGGCCGATTTCCTTGATTATGTCGCGGATCTCGATGATCTGGTTGGGATCGAGTCCCGAGGTGGGTTCGTCGAGAACGAGGATCTCCGGGTCGCTCATCATCGCGTGGGCCAGACCGACGCGCTGTTTGAGCCCCTTGGAAAGGGTCTCGATGCTCTTGTGCATGATGTGCGTCAGACCGCACAAGGCGGCCAGTTCGCGGATGCGGTTACGCTGCCGGTCGCCATCCAGACCACGGATGCGGGCGATGTACGTGAGATAATCGTAGACCAGCATGTTGTGGTACAGCGGCGCCGATTCCGGCAGGTAGCCGGTAAGGCGCTTGATCTCCAGCAGGTCATCGCGGATGGAGAAGTCGTTGACACGGATGTCACCGTCGCTGGGCGGCAGATAGCCGGTGAGCATCCTGAGGGTGGTGGTCTTGCCGGCCCCGTTGGGCCCCAGCAGGCCGACGACCTCACCCCGGGAGATATCAAGGTCGAGATGATCGACGGCGCAGAAATCACCGTAGAATCTGGTCAGGTTTTCCACATGGATCATGATGCGGCTCCTCGTGGTCTGAGAAAGGGATCCGGATGGTCGGTTGAGTGCGGCTGAAGCGGCGCTCCCGGCGCCGGAAGGACCCGGAACGGTCAGGTGAAAACCGCCGCTCCGGGTGGAGAAAGGTACATTTCCCGCGGATACATACGCTTCGCTGCCGCAACAACGATACATACAGATCGCTTAGCCGCCGTCCCCGCCGGAAAACCGGATGCGGAAACCGCGGCAGGAAATATGGCGCGGTTATGGTGCCATTACATTCTGCCTGATTTCGGCGGTGAATACGGTTCCGTCTTTCTCTCGCAACCCGGCGATTCAGCGGCCGGTCAGCGCCGGAAAGACCTTGTAAAAAAAATCGGCCGGGTTGTCAAGAGGGTTCATGAAGGAGATCAAGCGGTTGTCGATTCCTCATGAAAAAATGCCCGGCCGTACCTCAGAGGGCCTCCAGCGCCAGCGCCATGGACACCCCGCCGCCGCCGCACAGGGTCGCCAGCCCGAGGGTTTTCCGCCGCCGCCGCAGGGTGTGTACCAGGGTAACAACGAGGCGCGCCCCGGTGGCGCCGATGGGATGCCCCAGACCGATGCCCGAACCGTTGACGTTGGTGATCTCTCGGTTCAGCCCCAGATCCCGCTCGCAGGCCAGGTACTGGGCGGCGAAGGCCTCGTTCACCTCGATGAGCTCGTAATCGTCCAGCGACAGGGAACGATCGCGCGCGAGCAGATGGCGCACCGCCGGCACCGGGCTCAAACCCATTACCGCCGGATGGCAGCCGCCGCGACCGCAGGAGCGCAGACGCGCCAGGGGCTCGCAACCCAGTCTGGTCGCGGCATCGGCGGCCATAAGTACCACCGCCGCGGCACCGTCGTTGATCCCCGAGGCGTTGCCCGCGGTCACCAGGCCACCGTCGGGAACGAAGGCCGGCGGCAGCGCCGCCAGCTTGTCGATGGTCAGCCCGGGGCGGAAATGTTCATCGGCGGCAAACATCAACGGCTCCTGGCGCCGCCGGGGCACCGGCACCGGAACAATCTCGGCGGCGAAATCGCCATCCTTTGTCGCCCGCTCGACATTATTGTTGCTGCGCAGGGCGATCTCGTCGAGTTCGGCGCGGTTGAACCCGTACCGGCGGGCGATGAACTCGGCCGTGTGCCCCATGATGTAGGGCTTGCCGAGAAAGCTTTCGCGCAGATCATCACGGGCCACCGGGGCCTCCTCCTCCAGCGGCAACAGGTGGGAACCACAGTGGAGACCCTGGATGAGAACGTCGACGAAGCTGCGATCCTGCAGCCGGCATCCCCAGCGGGCAGCGGGCACCGCATAGGGCACGCCGGACATGTGCTCGACGCCGCCGGCTAGAATGATCTCCGCCATCCCGGCCTGGATCATCGCCATGCCGCTGATGATCGCCTCCATGCCGGAGATGCATACCCGGTTGATGGTCACCGCCGGCACGGAATCAGGGATGCCGGCCATCAGCGCCCCCACCCGGGCGACGTTAAGGGCGTCGGGTGGTTCGATACAGCAGCCGAAACGCACGTCATCGAGTTGTTCGCCCTTGATGCCGGCGCGGCGAACGGCCTCGGCCATAACAACGGCCGCCAGGCGCGAGGCATGGACATCCTTCAGGGTGCCGCCGAAAGCGCCGATGGCGGTCCGGCAGGCGGAAACGAGCACCACGTCGGTCATTGCCGCAAATCCTTTAACTTACCGGGACATCATCCCTTTACCCCGGGATAGTGATCGGGATCGATTATTTATTGCAGAGAATGGACGACATTCCCCATGCGCACCGGGCCACCGGAAACCACCTCGACTTCGGCCAGGTCGGGACCGAATAGCCGCCGCACCCGCAGCCGGGCACGGACTTCACCGGGGACGAAGCCCACCATGGTCCCGGTACGCGGATCGATCAGCGGCCGGCCGGGGCCGTTCACCGTCAATTCCCGGGCCGGCACCAGACCGCTCAGGCGGCCGGCGCCGATATAGGCCAGGTTGTTCTGCACCAGAAATATCTTCGTACTCCAGGCAGCCCCGGTCAGCTGCAGCCGATGATAGCGGAGCATATCCTGAAATACCGCCGGCACCGCCCCGGTCAGGGCCGAGGGATGATAGACCGGCCGCCGGAACACCGGCGACGGGTACACCGCGCCGCTTTCACCATCCACCAGCAGGCAGTCCAGACGCACCTCGCCGGGTACGGCGGCAGGCAGCGAAAATCCGCGGACGTAGAACAGGAAACGGCTGCCGGGATATTCGGCCAGAAAGCGGCCGATGGCCGGCGGCCCCTGAAGTCGGTCGCGCCAGGGATAACGCCCGAAGACGGCGTGCAGTTCGGCGCTGGGCACCGGCACCAGACCGCACTCCTGCATCATCGCCGGCAGGCGGTGCATGAGTTCGTCGACGACGGGATGACGCGGCAGCGGCGCGCCGCAGAACAGCCCTGCCTTGGGCCTGAGCGGCGGCATGGCGGCGAGGGGAAAGACCGCGCCGGGCGGCGTCTCCGGCTCATTGCGCAGCATCCGGCTGATATTGACCTGGCGCTCGGTGATCGTTCCCTCCCGGACATCGTCACCGGACACGAGGGACGGATAGAATATCTTCCGGGTATCGGCATCGCTGATATTGCCGAAATCGAGCTCCGCCGCCAACGCCGGCGCCATGGCGCCGCGCAGCAGCACCAAACACATGACGACGACCACAACGACCGTCGCCGGGAACATTCCCGCAGAACGTTTCATCGGACCGATCCTGTCTCGGGGTGATCAGCAACAGAGCGTTTCCTTATAGCGCAGATCGGCGCACAACTCAATGATAGATGAAACCGTAACGAGTGACAAAACCCGGCAAAGCGGGATGGCACCGTAACCGCTCCTGATTGGCGGCACACAAGAGCTGAGGAAAGGCGTACATGAAGGTACGTCGAAGGAATCAGCCTGACGCGCAACGAAAAAGATGGCGTTGTTAAGCAGCCATCAATCCATTGATGGCACAAAAAAGGGACACGCATGGTTGGTTACATCCATGCGTGTCCCCTGAAAATCAAACTGCAACGGCGCCCAAACCTAGAAATTCCAGATCAGCTCCATCGCCAGGCGGGTGGCGACGTCGTCGGTCTCTTCGCCGCTGTAGGCTTCGGCGATATCTTCCATCACGTCACCCGGGAAGAGAAAGGAAACCTGGGTTTTGATGAAGGTGTTCTTGCTGAAGGCAATGGTGAGTTCGTTGTCCCACTCGGTACCGGCATAGTCGGCGTCGATGGGAACGATGCGGCCGTCCAGCGTCGGCAGGCGGAAGTCCTCGTTGAACTCGAAGTAATTCAGATTGGTACGGAAGATGATGAAGCGCTTGGGCGCCATATTCAGGCCGACACTGACCATGGTCAGGCCGGGGTTGTCGCCGCGGCCGCCGCCGGCACCGGCGAAGTTCTGCAGACCGCCGGTGGAAACCGGGGTTCCGCTGCCGTAGAGTTCCGGCAGGTAGCCGTAAAGGATGCTCCCCATCATCAGGTTGGTATCGCCGATGATGGTGTTCTCACCGCCCCAGTGGTAGGAGAAGCGCTGGGCGTTGACCACACCGGTATACCCTTCCAGGTCGCCGTCGGTGGGGTCATCGTCACCCGAAGTGTACATGATGCCGATATGGGGCTCGAACTTGAAGCCCACCAGCTCCTTCAAATCGAAGGCCACGTCGGCGGCCAGGGCGTAGGCGTCGATATCGTAGTCTTCCTTCAGGTACTGGCCGGTATAGGGATCGAGATACTGGGACAGGCCGGTGTTGTCGGCTTCACCAAACTGATAGACCGCTTCAAAGAACGGCTTGACGATGCCGAATTGACCCTGGTAGTAGAAGCCCAGGTGGTGAGACATGGTATCCGCCTGGACATCGTTACCGTAAAAGTAGTTGTTCGTCAGTGACATCCGTGCGGCGTCGATCTGCGCCCGGCCGGCATCGATCTGGGCCTGGCCGCCGTCCAGCGCCGCCACCAAGCCGCCGGTGTTCACCCGGCCGCCCTCGACGATGCTCGCCCCGGTGGCCAGATCGGTACCCACCACGGTACCGCCGGTGACAAAGGCGGGATTGATGTTGTAGGCGGTACTCGACAGGCCGTTCTGCCCGCTGACCACGTCACCCTGTTTCTCGTCCAGCTTCGCGCTGATGGCGTCACCGAACAGATAGCCCTGGATGGTATTGGCGGCTACGTTGCGCATATTGTTGAAGGCGTAGAAGAATTTGACGTGGTTGGTCTTGTTGATCTTGTAGTCCACCGCTGCGGTGTAGAGGTCGCGGTCGTCGTCGTAGTTACCGATACCGAGATCACTGATCTGCCAGTCGTTTTCCTTCAACTTGTGGAAACCGACCTGGAAATCGATGGTGTCACACCAGCTGCCCGTAAGCCAGAACCCGGGGTTGTCATCGCCGTAGACCAGACCGCCGCCGTCAAAGACATCCAGCTGGTAGATATCCCAGCCGGCATGCAGACGCAGGTTGAGATCCTTGGCGAAAGGCAGGCGCATGGTGCCGTGGAGACGCTCGAGACCGTAGTTGCTGTTACTGGAGCCATTGTCGATCTTGCCGCCGTCGTTATTGCCGCGATCGTCGACCACATGGTTATCGAGGATGCCGTCGAATTCCAGCGCGGCGTAGAAACTCCACATCTGGTCGTTGGGCATGGCGTTGAAGTAGAGCTTGTTCTCGGTGCGAATGTGGGAGTCGTTCACCCAGCCGCCCTCGTTGGCGTGGGACTGGAAGATATCCGTGCCGATCTTGTCCCCGAGGCCGAAATCGTAATCGTCCTCACTGGTGGGGATGATCCGCACCGTGGCCCCGAAGCTCATCTGGATATCGCCCGCCTTGTGGACGTTGATGCTCCCCGGGCCGACGATGCCCGCCTCGGTGATGTCTTCCGCCGCCTGCTGCAGCCCGTTGCCCTGCTCCGCCGCCATGACGCCGCCGGTCCACGCCAGCAGGACGGCAATGAGCAGCGCCATCGTCAATCGTTTCGCCATCTTCCCCTCTCCCTCTTCGGTAACGACCGGTTATGAGCGGCGGTCGGCAACAAGAACGAACATATCCTGAACCGTCGCTCACTTTTACATTAGCGTCAATTAATCAAAACGGTGAGGGATTGTCAAGGATTATTTAAAACATTTTTATAATCATATGGGTCTCCAACATCCGCCAAACCGCGCTCGATGGTTGCAATGCCATCGCAATTGGTCCGCCGCGGGGTAAAAAACTCACTCGGACCGCAGACGGTCCAGGGCCGCCAGCAGGGCAACGGCCCCCGGCCGTGAGGCATCGTGGCGCCGGGCACGTTCCGCCAGCATCCGGGTCAGATCGTGGTCGTTGAGATACCAGGCGCTGTAGGCCGCCATGAGAAACTGGCGACCGTTGTCTCCGGGGAGCTTTTCCACCTGCCGGTAGGCGGCGAGCGCCTCGGCGTAGCGCCCGACGCGGTACAGCAGATCGCCCCGACGCATGAAGGCGGCGGGGTCGGAATGCTCCCGCTGACGACGCTCCAGCCAGCGCAACGCGGCATCGGTTTCTCCGCCCTCGGCATAGAGACCGACCAGCAGGTCGTACTGTCGCGGTTCGAGGGTCGCGGCACCGGTGAATGACTCCGCAAGAATTCGCGCGGCAGCGAGAGGGACACCGCGATGCTGATAAAGGCGCGCCAGGGTTCCCAGTTCATCGGCGGAAGCGGCGCCCAGTTCACGCAGCACGGCGTAGGCCGCCAGGGCCGCCCCATAACGCTGCCGCTGGAGACGGACCTGCCCCAGGGCGCGCCAGCCGGCGGCATCGTCAGGACGAAGATTCACCAGTCGGGCGGCCGCCGCTTCGGCAGCGGGATACTCCTCCAGTTCGAGGTATATACGCAGCAGCGCCCGGAGATGGCCGGGGTCCGGTACCGGGCGGTCAACCGTCAATTCACGGTACGGCACCAGGGCGGCGCGGTAGTCGCCGGCATGAAGAAGGGCGCTGCCGGCATAGCCGAGGAACCGGTCACGCGCCGCGAGGTCTTGCCCGGTGCCGTTGGCCAGACACAGAAAAAGTGGTGCTGCGGCCGCATATTCACCACCGGCCATCAGAGCCATGGCGAGATTCTCCCGGGCGCCGGCATGGTCCGGCGCCAGGTGCAGCACCCGCTCATAGGCCGCCGCCGCGGCGGCATAATCCTCGACCATGAAGGCGAGATTGCCGGCCAGCAATTCAACAAGGACGTAGCGCGGCGGCCCGTTCGGTTGCCGAACCTGGGCCAGCCGGGCGACGGCCTCCCGCTCATTACCCTTCCCCGCCAGTTCCTGGGCCGCGGCCACCACCCGGGCGACCGCCGGCGGCAGCTCGCGCACCCAGCGCTCCGCCGCCGCGGCCGCCGGCCGCGGCGGCAGCAGGAACAGCAACAGAAACAGCAACAGCGGGGGAAAATGACGTGTCTTGTCGATATCTGCATCCATGATAGAATCAAGGTTGGCCCAATTGATGCCGTATCGCTCGACCTTCACGCGATCCCCCCGAGATCCAGATCAGTCCGGCGAATCGGGTAACCACAGGGGGCCCCTCCAGATTCAGGGCGCTTCGATGGAACTGTCAGGGTGCCATCCCTTTTCGGTATATTTCGGCCACGGTTACGGCGCCATCGATTCCGACTCCTGACTCCTGCAGGAAATCAGCGGTCCAGCTTGAAGACGATGGCAGTCTGCACCAGCGTCGCCACGGCTTCGCCGCGGCGCATGCCGGGCTTGAAACGCCAGCGGGAAAGAGTGCGGCGCACGGCGTCCTCGAAGATCCCCGGCGGCTCGGCGTTGACGATGAAAATGTCCCGCACCGCCCCGGCGGCATCGACAACAAAGCGGACTTCCACCTGTCCTTCGATCCCCCTTCGCCGGGCGGCGAAGGGATAGACCGGCTCCACCGTCTGCAGCGCCATGGGCTGCCGGTCCAGGTCGCCGGGGCTGAAGGGGCCGACCGGCTCGGGGGCCGGCGCCGCCGGCCGAGGCATGGTGATCGACGGCACCACCGCTTTCAGTTCCGGCGAAAAGGTCATGTCAAGCTGCGGCGCGTCGACATCCGGCCGCGGCAGTTCGGGCGCCAAATCCAGCGGCGGCAGCACCGGCGCCGGCGGCTGGAAGAGCGGTTCCATCGACTCCGGCTTCTCCGGTTCCATCTTCCGCCGGTCCTCTGCGCACGCCGCGGCCGGCTGCCAGACCGGTATCGGGTCGATCCGCGGCAGTCGTTTGGGCAGCGACCGGCGCTGAAACAGCAGCGGAATAAGCGCCAGCAGGACGATGTTGATCACCACGGCGCCGGCAATCCCCAGCGGCAGTCGCCGGGAGGTGCCGTGTTCGCAGGACATCTCAGGACTCCCGGGTGGCGGCAACGGCGACGTTCACCGCCCCCGCCAGGCGGCAGTTGTCCACCACCCTGATGGTCACCCCGGTAGGCGTCTCGCGGTCGGCGACGATGACGACGCTGCCATCGGGATTCTCGGCCAGAAAGCGTTCCACCAGGGCGCGGACACTGCGTTCGTCCACCTGCCGGCCATCCATGAATATCCGCCCTGACGCCTCGATACCCACCCGCAGGCTGGCGGCGGCCTCGGCGGCAGCGGTGCGGGCCACCGGGCGGCGCACCTCGACTCCGGCCTCACGGACGAAACTGGTGGTGACAAGAAAGAAGATCAGCAGGATGAACACCATGTCCAGCATGGGCGCCATGTTGATCTCCGCCGCCCCGCGCTGCCGGCGCAGCCGGCCTCTAGCGTTGATCATCGGCCGCCCTCCGCCGCAGCCGCCGGCCCGCCGACGGTCTGCATCATCCCGGCGCGGAATTCCTCGAGCATATGCGCAAACCCTTCCACCCGCCGGCGCAGGAAGTTGGCCATGAACAGCCCCGGGATGGAGACGAAGAGGCCGCTCTGGGTGGTAATCAGCGCCTCGGAGATGCCCCCGGCCATAGCCCGGGCGTTGCCGGTGCCATGCACCGCGATGCTGTCGAAGGTACCGATCATACCGGCAACCGTGCCCAGCAGACCCAAAAGCGGCGCCACTGTGGCAAGTACGAGGATGACGTCGAGGCCCTGCTCCAGGCGCCGCTGCTCCCGGGCCACCAGGGACGAGAGCAACGCCAGGTTGACCTGCCGGTCGGCGGTACGCTGTTCGAGAAAATGGAACACCACGTGGCCGAGTACGGTACCCGTCAGCGAACCGTCGTCACCACGAACAACCATGGCCACCGCCTCACCGGCGCCCACCTCCCGGCGCGAAAGTTCGTAAACCTCCTGCAGTTTCATGATCACCAGCACCCAGAGCAGCAGCGACACCGCGGCGATGGGCACCATCAGCGGGCCCCCGCTCGTAACGTAGTGATAGATGCGGGTCAGCAGTTCCATGCTTACCTCCCCGTCCGCCTCAGGCGCCCTCAGCGCGGCCGTTGTCGCGGTTGATGATTGCCACCGTGAGGCCCACGGCCTTCTCCTCCATATCGCCGATGATCGCCTCCACCCGGCGGGAGAAGAAGGTATGAATGAGGATAATGGGAATGGCCACCATCAGGCCGAGTTTGGTGGTGACGAGGGCCTCGGAGATGCCGCCGGACATCATCTTGGGGTCACCGGTGCCGTAGATGGTGATGACCTGGAAGGTGTCGATCATCCCGGTGACGGTACCCAGCAGGCCCAAAAGCGGCGCCACCGCCGCCAGCACTTGGAGGGTGGGCAGAAACTTCTCCAACCGCGGCAGCTCCTTCATGATCGCTTCCTCGAAGACGTGCTCCAACACCTCCCGGGTACTCCGACGGGCCCGCAGCCCGGCGGCGAGCACGTTGTATACCGGCCCGGTGCGCCGCTGTACCAGCTCGAGACTCGCGTCCCACTCGCCGCCGGCCACCAGGCCGGTCACCCGCCCCATCACCGTGTCGGTGTTACTCTTCACCCGGCGCAGGAAGAAAAAGCGCTCGACGCTCAGACCGAGAGCAACAATGCCGATAAAAAGAATCGGCCAGACCAGCACGCCGCCGGATTTGAGCCGCTCCCAGGGGGTGGGCTGCAATGCCAGGCGCTGCACCGTGGCGCCGCCGGAGAAATCGAGGCAGACATCCGCATCCTCACCGGCGAGGAAGCGCTTCACCGTCCGGCGGTGGAACCAGGGGACGCGGGAAACGGCCAGGAAGGCGTCATGTTCCTTGCCGTAGACGGCGAAGGACAGGCCCGCCTCGTCATCCTGGCAGATGGCGGTGAGCGCACCGATACGGGTCACCTCGGCCTGCCGCCGGCGGCCGTCGAGCCCCACCATCGCCGCCGGCTGCCGCTCGACCGTGCCGCTGCCCCACAGTTCGTCGTCATAGGCGGCGATGAGCGCGCGGATTTCCTCCATCCGCGGCGCCCGGCCGGCGGCCAGCAGTTCCCGAAACGGCTCTGCCCGGCCTGGCCGGTGGCCCGACACCAGGGAACTTTCCAGCAGCGCCAGCAGGTCCCGGGCCCCGGTACGCACGGTACCCCGGACCTCGTCCATGGCGGCGATCGCCTCGCGCTGAGCTTCCGCGAGCCGTTTTTCCTCCGCCAGCAGTTGGTCGTGGACCTTCTCCAGGCGGTTCAGTTCGGCCTCCGCCGCCGCCACATCACGCTGCAGAGCGACGATGTCATCCTGAAGTCCACGGCGTTCGGCGGCGATGTCAGCCGTGGTCTGCCGCCGTTCCGCGTGGGCCGCGTTCAGTTCTTCCTGCAGTCCCCGGCGCACGGCGGCGAAGCCATCGGCGGATTCGGCGGCAGTGGCCGGCGGTCCGCCATCGATCATCGCGACGCAGAGGATGATAAACAGCAGCGGAATCACGGTGACGGCAACCCACGGCAATCGGCCGTACAGCCCCGTCCGTATCATCCGGCCGGCCGCGGACGCCGGCTTGGCACATCCGCAACCGGCACCTGCAGGAACTTGACACAGGGTTGCGGCGAATTCATCGCCGCCCGGCGAAAAACCGGTCTGTATGACCGTATAGCAGGGTCGGTCTGCACAACGAAATGCATCATGCAAATCGGGATTCGGTACACGATTCATGCGGAAGCTCATGGCCGCCCTCCTGCCGCCACCGGCAGGGTGACGAGATCCACCGCGCGCTGCTTCATCGCCATTCGCAACGCCTCGCGCACAGCGTCGCGGGATCCGCCGGAAAGCGGCTCCCAGACCCCGGCGGCAGGATTGTACCAGCCGGCCGCGGTGCCGTCGAGGGTCAGGTAATACAGCCCAACGCGTCCCACCCGCAGCACCTTGACCGCGGCCTCGCCGCCGCCCACCGGCAGCCGGGCGTCATAGGCCTCGACCCCCTGGCCGTATCGCGCCTCGATGTGCAGCATCTCCAGCACCCGGCGAAGCTTCTCCGCCAGCGAGGCATCGTAGCTATCCAGCAGCTCGGCGATCTGGAGAAACCGGTTCTCCCGCTCGTCGACGAGAAACGGCAGATCGGCGGCAGCAAACATCCGGGTTTTCGCCAGGGTTTCATCCAGCAGCGGCTCCAGCTCGTCGGCAATCTGCCGCTGGGCGGCGATACCCGCCTCCAGCTCGGCGATGGTCTGCCGCCGCCGGTCGGTATAGCCCTCGTACTTCGCGCAACGGAAGCGCAGCAGTTCGAGCCGCTGCTCCAGTTCGTGACGGGTTTCCAGCAGTTCGCGGCGCTCTTCCTCCCAGGCGGAAACCTCGCGCTGACGTTTTTCCTGCTCGGCGACAGTGCGATTCACCGTGTCGCCGGCGGCATCCACCGGCACCGTTGCAGCCCGGACCACAGCAGGCGGCAGCACCATCGCCAGGCAGAACAGGCACAGGAACAGATGGAGAGGAATCCTCATCGGCAGCATCCTCGACGGTAAACAAGTGAATAACGGGATAAAATGAACATCAGATCAAGGCTGGGCTTCTGCCCGTTGCTTCAGGCGGGGTATCCGCTCTTCGTGAGCGGTTTCCTCACTATAACAGGGGCACAACGCGGTGTCAATCATGATGGCTTCGCGACAACTCCATCTTCTTCGTTGCCTGCCTGTGCGTGCCGCACGCAGACAGGCGCTGCAAGTTGAGTCATTCGCCGCACCTCCATGTACGCTTCATTAAAAGCGCCGTGAATTTGGAGGGGCGATTCGCGAATCGACCCTCCCGTGCCATCTCTTTTCAGCGTATTCCGGCGGTTCTGAAGTTTAGAGTTCTGAGCACTTCGTGAGCACGCTCACCTTGGCCTCACCTGCGCTCTTTGAAAAAAAGTTGTCGAAGCAAAAAATGTTAAAAAAGTGCTTGACACTGCGGCAATTTTGCGCGGCCCTGGAAGAAGGATCAAAACCTTCCTCTGCATGAGCTGGCAAATCTGGCCCCTTGGCGGGGAGGTCATCCGATTACCGCCGGGCGGCTGCGGCTGGGCCTGCAACGGATTTTTGCACAGGTCGACATTCGCTCTCTCTGGAACCCGAAATCAGGAAAATTCGGGCCGAGTAAAGGCTTGGCGAGAGACAAACAGCCGCCAGAATTGGAAAAAGCAGCGTAGCTTAGACAATCTTCTTTTTTCAATGAGCTTTCAACCCCGATGTCTCATGCGGGGCATGGGAAACGTGTAAGCGCTAAACTTCAGCGGCGGTTGTTACGGTTCCATAAATCATGCCGGCAGCGGATTAACATCGCGTTACGGGTAAAAAAGCCCCATACCGGCATCCGCCGGTATGGGGCATCCGTTTTATCGCCCCGGTTGCGATTCAGTGACCCGCCCCCGACTTGCACGGGGTTCCCTGTCAGGCTGAAATAGCACCCGAACGAATTGTTCATAATTCGTTTTTCACCCGTTTACCCTCAGGAAACCGGGTTATCAAGGGTAAAAGGGTACCGCCGGGCACGGCACACACCGTGCTCGCGGCAACCCCGAAGAGGTTCGTCAATTACCACAGGCATCACCCACCGTCAGCGCGTAGGCGCTGTAGATGATATCTGAACCGACCATATAGCCGTAGTAGATGTGGAACGAGTACCTCCCGACATCGCTGAGATCAAGTTCGGTCGGGATCAGGTCGAAAACGGTTTCGGTTGTCAGTTTCTTCGACGCGGAACGCATACTGATCCCGAAGCCGTAATCAGGAAAATAGATATACATGATCAGCGTCGCCGTTTTGCCGACATCGGCGGCCGACACCTGCAGCGACGGCCGCACCGTAACATCGGGGCAGGCACCCACCTGAACCGGGGTGGTCAACGGGTCCACCTGGGCGGGCCAGACCACCGGCACCAGCGGATTCTCCGGCCAGGCCTGGCTGTTGCCGCCGACAATGGTGGTGAAGCTGGATGTCGCCGACCAGGCCGATGCTACACCGTCATCGTCGTAATGACGCGCCCGCCAGTAATAGGTCGTATCCGCCAGCAGGAAGGTATTGTCGAGTGTCAAGGCGGTCAGATGTTCACTGCTCGTTGCATCGTACGCCGTCGTACCGAAACCGGAACTTTCGCTCACCTGCCACTGGGTTGACCCATGTTCTGAATCAACATCCGGATCGCTGAAGACCGAGGTTGACAAAGTCACCGGCATAGAGATATCCGTCGCACCGTTTGCCGGGGCGCTCAGGCTCGGCTGATTCGGCGCCGAATTCGGAATCACCGCCGCCGCGGTGGTGAAGCTGGATGTCGCCGACCAGGCCGATGCGGCGCCGTCATCGTCGTAATGCCGCGCCCGCCAGTAGTAGGTGATACCGTCGTTGAGATCGGAGTCATCCAGGGTAATATCGATCAGCTCGGTCGCACTTGTGCTATCGAAAACCGTTGTTTCGAAGCCGGCACTCACACTGACCTGCCACTGGGTTGACCCATGTTCTGAATCAATATCCGGATCGCTGAAAGCGGAACTTGACAAGACTACCGGCAAGGTCACCTCGGCCGCGCCATCCTCCGGAGCTACAGGCGTCGGCTGATCAGGCGGCTGGTTGATCCCGCCCTGATTCAAAACCCCCACCGCGTCGACATCGCAGCCGCCGGTGCCGAAGGGGGTGGGATACGGATCGTATATGGGATTGCCCAGAGAATCGAAGGTCGAGCCGTCGCCGACCAGGTCGATCAGTCTGACATAGAGAATATTGTCGAGATCGACATTTCCGTTCAGTACCTCAGGGTCGTTGGCAAGAACATTCAGTTCGAACGGCGTGCCCTCATCGCGGCCGTCGTTGCCGTTGGGATGCTTGCCGGCAAGATTGTGATAGTAGGTCGGATCGATGCAGTCGAAGCCGCCCAGGGAATCGGGACTGCCGTTCACACTGGGAAAACGGACAAAATGCACGCCGTCGGAGGAAACCTCCACATAACACAGTTCGGCGAACAGCATCCCCGTTTCACCTCCCTGCACGGAGACAAAACCATTTTCCCAGACCGCGAAATCGGGTCCGTCACCCCGGCCGATGGGTACCGGGAAGGTCACCGTGATACTGCCGCCATCGCCAAGCGAAAATACGTCGAAGGTACCGCCCGGCTGGCCGAGCACATCGGTCGGGGAACCGAAAGTGGCGGCATCGGGACGCCACGAGTTCACCACTTCGGTGGCCCAGCCCTTGATACGCGAATCCATGCTCGGGTAAGCCCCCGGATCCAGGCGGTTGCCGCCATGAATCCCGTCATTCTCACCATATAGGCCGGCATGGTCGCCGTAGGCCGCGAACACCGGCGCGGCACCGGCCAGCAGCAATGAAAGAAAAAGAATAATATTTACCATAAGTTTGCGCACCATCGCTACTTTCATCAATTATTCTCCCCGCATGTTAATGATGTTCAAGATGCCGGTTCATCAAGCTCTGTCTATATCCGCCACTCGAGGCCGAGACGCGCCCCGAGGCCCGGCGACGGATAGACGTTATCGTAATACGAAAGACTGTAATAGTGTTCATTGAAGAGGTTGGTAAGCGCAACGAACACCTTCAGGTTGTACGGCTCGTATCTGGCGGTCACCTTGCAGTTCACCACCTCGTAGGACGGCATGTCCTTATACCGGCTGCCCACGGTGGGATCACCGCCCTGGGGGCGTGATCCCACGCGGTCGTAGGTCGCCCCCACCTCCAGCCATTCCAGGGGCGCCCAATTCAACCCCAGAACCAGCTTGTGCCGCGGCACCGTGGGCACCTTGTAATCGATGCCTTCGAAGCGCGCTTTGGTATAGGTATGACTCCCCCAGCAGCGCAGCGCGGCCGGCAGAAAGAGCCGGAAGCTCGTTTCCAGCCCGGTTCTTCGCGTCGGATGATCGTAATTGGTGTTGATGTAGTTGAAGGCATCGAACCAGATCTCATCCTCGATACGGGTATCAAACCAGGTCAGCATCAGCTCGGCGCGATTCCGGAAGCGGAGTTTCACCCCGGCGTCACGATGCTCGCCGTCCTGGGGCCGGATATCGTCGGTGGCGAATCCCAGTTCGTCGACATCGGGCACCCGGAAGCTGGTGGCGTAATTGGCGAACAGGCTGCCGGAAAGGAAGTCGCCGCAGGAGAAGCGGCGCACAATGCCGAGGGTAACATCATTCGAATGCCAGGTTTCGCCGGCGTCGGTCTTCCTGACGTCATAGGTGAAATCGGTGCGGCGGTAGCCGGCCTGGATGATCCAGTGGTCGAAGAGGGTGATTTTTTCAAGGGCATACCAGCCGGCGCTGTCGAGATCGTAGGGCTTGACCGCGAACGAGGTTACCTGATGATAATCCGCTTCCCGGTAATCAATCCCGGCAATCAGTTCGCTCTGCAGCCAGCCGGTAAAGTCATGTTCGAGGCGGTGTTTCAGGTTGAGATCCCGGCTGCGCTCGCGGATTTCACCGGGCGACCTGAGCATGACCCAGCGGTTCTCCCGCTCCCGGGCGGTAAACTTGACCGACAGGTCGCCATACGCCCCGAAAAAACCGTCCAGACCGGCGACATATGCCTCTTCTTCCGTGTCACCGTCGCTGCCGGTATCATCCAGGCTCTGCCGGGGGTCTTCTTCGAACTGTGATTCGGTCAGGGGGCCGGGAAAGCCGTAATGGTCCCGGTGATACCGCATCTCGCCCGAGAGGGTCAGCCGGGTGCCGATATCCCACGCCGCCCGGGCATCGAGGTTGCGGTTGGTCAGATCGCCGTTCTCCCGGTAACCGTCCTCGCAGGCGTAGTTCCCGAGAACCGCGAAACGGAAATCACCGGCCGTACCGCGCGCCTGCACGGTCGCCTTTTCCGCCCCGTAGCGCCCCCGTTCCAGCCGCACCATACCGCCCGGCGGACCGCCTTCGGGACGGGTAATAATGTTGATCACCCCGCCCACGGCCCCGTTGCCGTAGAGCACCGAGCCGGAACCACGCAGAATCTCGATGCGTTCCACCTGGTCCAGAGCCAGGCTGCTGAAATCGGGACCGGCCATGTCGGCCGGGTTGATCCGCACCCCGTCGACCAGCACCAGGACACTGCTGACGCTGGTTTCGCCCATGCCGCGGATATCGACGCCCGCCTTCTTGTCGTTGCCGAGAAACCCCCGCCGTACCAGCCCCCCTTCGGCGGCGAGAAGATCGGTAATCGTGGTAGCGGTGGATTTCTCGATGTCCTCGGCGCTGATCACGGTGACATTGGCGGGCACGTTGATGATCCGCTCCACGTCCCGCCCGGCGGTCACCACCATCTCATCCATCTGGAAGCGCGGCAAGGTCTGGTTTGTCACCGTGGTTTCGGCGGCCGCGACCCCGAACCAGCTCAAGCAGAGAACCAGCACCCAGCAAACGGTTTTTTTCATCAAGGCTGATTTTTCTTCCGTAAATGCTGGAAATTCATTCCAGGCGCGCACAAACTGTGGCGTGTGGTGCGCGCAGCCGTACGCTGAACAACCCGATCGACAATACAACGAATGAAAATGGCGTTCTTACCACGAAGCCATCATACCGGGGCGGCAATCCGCAAAAAACGAACCACCGCCCCGGTCAAATCAATGCCGTTGTTTTTAATTAATGTGGTGTGATCCCGTTACCTGGCCGTGGTCAAACAGCAGTCGCGGCCAGGTTTCAGAAACGCCGCCGGCGCAGGCCGACCAGCCCCGCCAGCCCGGAACCCAGCAGCCAGACGGCGCCGGGAATCGGGACGGGTGAACCGTTGAAGTTGTCGATGGCAAAATATGCGGGGGTGTTCATACCCCAATCTCCGGTATCCGACGATGCCATGGTAAACTGGATACCCTTGAGACCATTGCCCAGACCTGAGAGATTCAGCCAGGTCCAGTCGTCGATGATATAGTCTTGAGAGTTGTCAGCGAAGCGATAGTCGGCAAGATAAAAATCATAGGCAGCGGTTAAAGAGCCGTCGGACCTGATTCCCTGGTAGGTCATCTTGAACCAGTCGGCATCATTTCCCGTATCACCGCCGAAGGTTTTACCGAACTGATCGCCACCGGTCATGGACAGGTAGGCGTAGGTGGTGTTGGTGATGTACATGCCGGACAATGACGAGCCGCTGGTATCATCCAGCATGATCGATATCGGGAGCGAAGCATAGGATCCGCCCGCCCAATCTGTAGGGACATAGGCCACGGCATAATTGGCCGTTCCGCCGGCACCGCCGCCGGTAATGGCGGAAAACTGGTTGGTATACCCCGCGGTAGTGGTATCGGTGTGATTGGAATAGCTCCAGCCGTTCCAGGCCCAGTCAGAGGAGTTATGCTCGAAAAAGGCGCCGCCGTCGGAAAACCCGGTTGCGCCTGAACCGGCACCGCCGTAATGAGACTCCGGAGCGAGGGCAAAATCATCGAAGGTCGCCGTGGCCGCGTAAAGCGACGGCGTCAGCAGCAGCAGCAGCGCCATGGCGCAAGCAATTTTAAGGGTGAAACGTTTCATGCTTTCCTCCCAATATCATTAGGTTTAAATGTAATCCGCCGCGAGGCGTATTTATGCTCTGTTCCCGCGTTTGCGGCTAATTCCGACCAGCCCCGCCAGACCGGAGCCCAGCAGCCAGACGGCACTGGGAATCGGCACCGGAGAGGCATTGTTGAGCACGCCGACGGCATCCAGATCGAAACCGGCGGAACCGACCGTGGGATAGGGATCGTAGATGACATCACCGCTGGTATCAAAATAGGTTCCGTCACCGACGATATCGACCAGTCGCACATAGCCGATATTGTTTAAATCAAGCAGAGGACTGACACCGGCCAGGCTGGCCAGGTCGAACGGCGTGCCGTAACCCTGTCTGTATTTACTACCGAGACCGCCGATATTCGTCGGATCGACCGCTCCGAACCCGCCAACCGCGCTTGCGGTCTGGGAATCGTTGGCGAAACGGAAGAAATCCGTCCCGTTGGAGGAAACCTCGACATAGGCCAGTTCGAGGAAGGTATCGTTGAAGCTGTTCTCGAAGACGGCAAAATCATCACCGCTGCCGTTGGCAATTGGGTCGGCAAAGGTCATCGTAATCGAGCCACCCCGGCCGAGACAGACGATATCATAAGAACTCCCTATGGCCTTGCCGAGGGCCTTGTCCGGCGTCCGCCATCCGGCATCGACGTTGCTACCGACATTGTAATCCTCCCAGCCGGTGGCCCAGCCGACAAAAGCGGCATCATTCATATAGATAGCGGTCGAGCCGGCCTGACCGGCCGCCGGGGCATAGTATCCCGCCAGGGCTTCACTGCCCGGAAGCAGCCACGCGGATACGACCCCGATCATGATCCAGCCAAACAACAAACTGCGTTTCATAATGACAAACCTCCTTTATCTTTCCTCTTCACTTTGCTTCGCCTGCTGTTCCCGGCGGGCGGCAGCGCTCTCGCGTCCGCTGATCAAAGCTCCAATCCAGTATCCAGTCTCCGTACGCCCGCACATCGCCACATCCCTGCACCGTCTTTGCGCCCGGCATCACCTCCCCTGCTCCGGGCCCGGGAAAAAAGGCCGGGCCGCCGTACGTATGTTTCAGTAGGCAACCCGGCCGTCTCATGGAATGTGGAGACCCGATGGCTTTCCGGCCCCCGATCACTCGGGGTGTGGCTTTGTCCGCTGGTTGCGGCGCCGGCACTGCCGGCACCACTTTCGGGAGAGGATTTCCGGCAGCCGCCGGAAAACGAATGTGACGGAATGTTGCGTATCGGGAAGGAGAAGAGAATGAAATGCGCCTTTGGTCGACCGGGGGATCTCCCGGTTATTCGGCCGGCACCTTCATCGCCACTCCGCCCCTCGACAGAGCCCGACAACATACCGAACAGGCAAGGTTTCCTGACTTTCCCGACCGCGACCGCCTTCCCGCCTCATCCATGAGGAAGCAGTGGCATTCCTGGCCGCGGCACTGATTGTCCGTGATCGGACAACCGGGATTTACAGTTGCGGGGCAGTTGCGGAATTTCACCGCATTCCCTTTTCCTGTTCCTCTCATGATGGAGAACGATGCCATGTATACCGCAAAAAAAATATTGATACTTGGAGTTGTTTGCCAAAAACTATAACAAAATTACCATAATCATGCGGCCGGCCGGAGCCGTCCACCGTTTCGGCACCGGCGCGCCTCCCGGTACGCCCCTCGGCGCCGGCGATTGTTTCACGTCTGCCACGCCGGGGGCATGCCGGCGCGGGTTTTCCGGTACTCGGACGGCGTCATCCCCGCACAACGGTGAAACGTGCGGCTGAAATAGGCAAAGTCGTTGAAGCCCACCTCCATGGCGACTTCAGTTATCGTCATCCCGCGTCGGGAAAGCAGTTCCTTTGCTGCCTCGATACGCCGGCAGTTCAGGTAGCGCTTGAAGGTGCAGCCGGTTTCCACCTTGAATACCCGGGAGAAATGGGATTTGCTCATGGCGTTGACCCGGGCGATCTCGTCAAGTGCGATGGGCTGCGCGAAGCGTTGCTCGATGTAGCGCAGGGCACGGGCAACCGGGGACGCGGCTGCAGGCGGCACGACGGCACGAGGCACCGGTTCGGCCGATACCGCGTCGCCGGCAGCCGGGCCCGGTACCGTCTCCCGCTGGAGGATCTGAAACGCTTTTTCCAGCCGGGAGGCCGCTTCCCGCATAAAGTACCCCCGGACATCGGGAAGTGATCCCAGTGAAGCGAAAAAATCTTTCCGGGAACAGAAATATCCCCGGACGGCAATTTCGGATAAATTTCTTACCAGTGAACCGCCATCGAGCAGCACACTTTCCAGGCCGACGAATTCGCCCCTGCCGATGCGCTGAAAAGACACGAACCGATTCCTGCCGACGGCAACCTCCAGCCGCACCTGCCCGGCGGTAACCAGGCCGATCTCGGCAATAGCTTCATCGACCCCGAAAAGCGGCAAACCCACCGGGTAGTAACGCCGGGTAAATCCCGCGACGATGGCGACAAGCCGATCTTCTTCCAGTTGACGGAACGGCTCCAGCGACCGGAAAACGGCGGCAATGTCCATGATTCCTCTGCTGCCCGCGCCACCGCCCGCCATCAGTGACCGGAACAGATGTTTCCATGCGCATGCAAGGTGCCGGGCACAAAAAACCCCCGTATCGACCGCAGCCGATACGGGGGCATCCGTTTTTACGCCCCGTTCACAGTTCCTCGACGCCATCCCTCACCCAAGGGAGAAGCCGCTTCGTTCGGGCAGGTCTTCTGACTCTCGCGTCAATCTACTCACCGCGCCTTCCCGGACGGCAGCGCCGGCCAGTGGCATCTTGCGGTTTTCGTCGGCGATTACAGCGGCGGGCCCGTCCCCGGTTTGCACGGGGTTCCCTGTTAGGCTGAAACAGCACCCGAACGAATCTATTATGTTCTTACTATGTTCTTAGCCTGTCTTTGTACCCCCCGGAAAACCGGATTGTCAAGAGCAAAACCCGGTACCGATGACTTACTTGACCACTACGGTAAACCGGTCCAGCCCGGTATTGCCGGTGGCGGCCTCGTAGCCGTATACCGTGCCGTCATAAACCCCGGGTTCAGTGATGGTGAAATCAGCGGCGAACTGGCTGGTGCGGCCAGCATAGCCCAGCGAAATTTCGGTGTATGCTTTGCCGTTCCTCCTGATGAGCGCTCGCACCTCGATGTCATCCGCGCCCCAGGGACCGTCAGGTTCGATGGGGCAGCCGCACATCATCGTCACATTGGCCTCGATCTTCACAGTTTGCGGCGTCCCGGACAACTTGATGTGCGTCGCGGGCGACTGCACGTCGACCACTAGGCCGGGCATCTCCAGCATCATCGCATCACCGCCGGTGAGATGCTTGCCGGGCACCACCCACTGGGTCAGGGTGACACGGTTGGCGGCCTGCCGCTGGGCCAGGGGGCCGAAGGCGGCGATCTCCAGATAACGGGGCGCATCGAGGTCAAAGGTGGCGGTGAACGCGGCGGTTTTGGTGTCGGCATAGGACTCGCCGGTACGGTGCGCCTGTTTCATGATCAACTCGGTATCCCCGGTACCGCCGACGACCGTCCCTCTGGCCAGCAGTTCGCCGGTGTCGGCATCTTTAATCGTGATCAGTACCCCACCCATGCTCGAACCGATAAACTTCGCTCCTTTGCTTCGCACCCGCACGGTGATGTCGGTGGGCGCGGCGGCGGCCACGGAAGCAAAGACAAACAGCAGCAAAATCGTGACCGATAATGAAAACATCCTTTTCACGGCAAACTCCTTATTCGTAAACGTTAGCGGATGCACCGGAATATAACCGATATCGGGGCGGCCGTAAAGCGGCGGATTCGGCCCCGACCAGCACGGATTTTTCCTCGGTATGAAACCGCACCCGCACGCACCAGGTGAATTGTCGACTTCTCAAGAGAAACCTCACATTTGCATCACTTCACGATTGTTTTTACCTCATAATTCGAGTTAATAAAAAGTGTGGAATGAGGCCATGCCGGCCGATCGCATAGATATCGCATGGATGTCGAGACAAGGTGAAGGAGCATCGTCATGACCGCTACTGCCCGCCTGCGGGAGGACGCCCGCGCCATCTTCACCGCCGCCGTCCGCGCGGCGGACCCCGAGGAAGCCATCAACCGCTACGTCGAGCGTGACGGCAGCCGCCTTGTCTGCGGCGGGCACGAATGGAACCTGGAGAATTTCGACAACATCTTCGTCATCGGCGGCGGCAAGGCCGGCGCAGCGATGGCCGGAGCAATGGAAAAGCTGCTGGCCGACCGGCTCACCGCCGGGGTGGTGGTGGTAAAATACGGTCACCTGGCGCCGGTGCGGACGGTGGCAGTGATCGAGGCGGGACACCCGGTACCTGACGCCGCCGGCGTCGAGGGCGCCCGGCGGATGGCGGAGCTGGCGTCCCGGGCCGGTGAGCGGGATCTGGTGATCTGCCTCATCTCCGGCGGCGGCTCCGCCCTCCTGCCCCTGCCCGCCGCCGGCATCACCCTGGCCGACAAGCAGGAGACCACTGCCCGGCTGCTGGAATGCGGCGCCGACATCACCGAGATCAACACCATCCGCAAGCACCTCTCACAACTCAAGGGCGGCCAACTGGCACGATTGGCGGCCCCGGCGACCCTGCTTACCCTGGTACTTTCGGATGTCATCGGCGACCCCCTCACCAGCATCGCCTCGGGGCCGACGGTGGGCGACCCCACGACCTTCAGTGACTGCCGGGCAATCGTCGAGAAATACCGGCTCGCCGACCGGTTGCCGCCGGCGGTGTACGAACACATCGAGGCCGGCGCCGCAGGCCGCCGGCCGGAAACCCCGAAGCCCGACGACCCGCTCTTTGCCCGAGTCGTCAACCGCATCGTCGCCAGTAGCCGCCAGGCGGTGGACGCGGCGGCGGCGGCGGCCCGGGAGCACGGCTACCAACCGCTTATCCTCTCAACCTTCATCGAGGGGGAAACCCGGGAGATCGCCCGGATGCACGCCGCCATCGCCCGCGAAGCAACGGTCAGCGGCAACCCTGCCGCCCCCCCGGCATGCATCATCAGCGGCGGCGAAACCACGGTGACAATTCGCGGCAAAGGAAAGGGAGGGCGCAACCAGGAGTTCGTGCTGGCGGCGGCACTGGATATCGCCGGTCTGCCGAGAGTGGCGGTTCTGAGCGGCGGCACCGACGGCACCGACGGCCCCACCAACGCCGCCGGCGCCATCGCCGACGGTGACACCGTCTCACGGGCGCGGCAACTGGGTCTCAAACCGGAGGACTTCCTCGCCGCCAACGACGCCTATCACTTCTTCGCGAAACTCGACGACCTGCTTATCACCGGCCCCACCAACACCAACGTCATGGATGTACGGCTGGTGGTGGTGGGCGGTACCTGATGGTTTCGTAACGGCACCATCTTCCTCACTGCCCGCCGGTGCGTGCCAGCGACCGGCAGGCGCCGCAACCCGCATCGCTCAAGGTGCGGCCAGGTACGCCTTGCTTCCCGGATGTTACGCGCTGCGCGTATGGGGGGCCATTTCAGGGTGACACGCCGTTTTGCCGTGTTTTGGCAATCATCACGGTTTTGGAAACTACGGATATCCGTCCATGCCCGTCAGGCCGCCCGGCGGGACCGCGATGAACGCCGGGAACGGGACGCCGCAGTTTTTCCCCGTTCCGCGCCGTCCCCCTCCGGCGGCGGCCGCTTCTTCCAACGCTTGTGCATCCAGACCCACTGTTCGGGATGGCGGCGGATCATGCTTTCGTACATCTCATTGCATTTCCGGACGTTTACGCGCAGATCATGATCCTGATCATCACTATGCACCAAATCGAGAGGCGGCAGGCATTCGAACTGATAGGTCAGATCATCCCGCAGCCACATGAACATCGGCACCACGGGCACATCGTACTTGCGGGCCAGCAGCAGCGGGCCGGCGGGGGTATGGGCCGGGTGGCCGAAGAAATCGGCAAACACGCCGTTGACCCGGGTATCCTGGTCGATGAGCATGCCCAGCACGTCGCCCCGGTGCAGCGCCCGGATAATCTCCCTGGTATCCCGGCCGCGGGCGATATTGCCGTAGCCGGCCCGGTTGCGGGCGGCAACGAGCAGATCGTCCAACCGGCGATGTTTCAGCGGCGTGCCGACGACCCGCAGCGGCACCCCCCGGAAACTGACATAGGCCCCCAGCAGCTCCCAGTTGCCGAAATGGGCCGTCAGAGCGATCACCCCCCGGCCCCCCGCGACCGCGGTTTCCAGATGCTCGAAACCGGTGCAGGAAACCAGCCCCCGGAACCCGTCGGCGACATAGGCATCCATCCGCACGAAATCGACACCTGCCGCGGCGAAATGCCGGAACACCCCGCGCGCAATAGCTTCGATCTCCGCCGAAGATTTCTCCTTCCCAAGCGCATGGGTGAGGTGGCGGATGGTTTTGCACCGCTCTTCCCCCCCTACGGCAAAGACAAGTCCCCCCAGAAAACGCAGGACGGCGATGGCGGGGCTTCGGGGCAGGATCCGCACCCCGGATACCAGCCCCCTGATAAGGGCATAGAAGAGATAATCACGCAGGCGTTTGTGAAAAGGACAGGGTCTGATAGAAGGCATCTGAAGCGGTTTCGGTACGGCCCGGACTCGGCACTTGTTACGGTTCCATCAAGGCCGACCGGCAGACCACGCTCCCGAAACAGATCGGATCGGCCCACCAAAGCCTTTTGTTAAGACGATGTTATATCCACCTACACATCCTGACCCTTTATGTCAAATATTATTCACCGGCAGAATCCCGGCAAGTGCCATCATCTTTCCTCGGAAACCGGACCGCCGGGCCCGGAAAGTGCGCAGTAATCGTCCTCACTCGTGGCGCAGGGCGTCGATGGGGTCGAGGCGGGCGGCCTTGCGGGCGGGAAAGAAGCCGAAAACGATGCCGACGGCGGCGGAAAAGAGGAAGGCGACGGCCATGATGCCGGGGTTGAAAACGAAGGGAATCTGCAGCAGCCGGGAGAGGCCCAGCGAGGCGGAGAGGGCCAGCAGGATACCGATGACACCACCGAAGGAGGAAAGCACCACCGCTTCGACGAGGAACTGGAGCAGTACCTCACGCTCCAGCGCCCCGATGGCCAGGCGGATACCGATCTCCCGGGTGCGTTCGGTCACCGACACCAGCATGATGTTCATGATGCCGATACCGCCCACCAGCAGGCTCACCGCCGCCACCGCGCCCAGCAGGGTAGTGAGAATCCGGGTGGTGCCGGTGAGCATTTTGGTGATCTCCTTCATGTCCATCACCTGAAAATTGTCGCTTTCGGAGCCGGTGATGCGGCGACGCTCGCGCAGCAGGTACTCGATATCGCTTTTTGCCTTGTCGGTGGAACGGCCCTCGGCCACCGAGACCTGGATCAGCCCGATGTCGCGGTTGCCGGCGACGCGCCGCTGAAAGGTACGCAGGGGAACGAGCACGAGGTCATCCTGGTCGGAGCCGAAGGTGGATTGCCCCTTGGCCTCCAGCACACCGATCACGGTGCAGGTGAAGGTGCCGACGCGGATGAGCTGGTCGAGGGGTTCCTGGGGCCCGAACAGTTCCCGGGCGATGGTGGCGCCGACGACGCACACCGCCTTGCCCGCACGCAATTCGGTTTCCAGGAAACGGCGGCCGGAGGCGACGGCCCAGTTGCGGACGATGAAGAACTGATTGTCGACGCCGGTGACCATGGTGGCCCAGTTGGCGTTGCCGTAGACCGCCACCAGCCGCTGCGAGGCGGACGGAGCGACGGCGGCAACGGCGGGGATATCGCGGCCCAGGGCCTCGACATCGTCCATGTCGAAGGGCGGCGCGGCGGTGGTCTGCCCCGGACCCATGCGCTGGCCGGTGCGGATCATCAGCAGGTTGCTGCCGAGGCTGGCGATCTGCTCGGTGACCTGGGCGGTGGCGCCGGCGCCGACGGTGACCATGACGATCACCGCGGCGACACCGATGACGATGCCGAGAATGGTCAGAAAGGAACGCAGCACGTTGCGGCGGATCTCCCTGAGCGCCAGACGCAGGGTATTGGTCAGCATCAGTCCGTCTCCCCCTGCCGCTCGTCGGCATCCACCAGACCGTCGCGGAAATGCACCACCCGACGGGCGTAACGGGCCATGTCGGCCTCGTGGGTCACCATAATGATGGTTAGACCCCGGTCGCGGTTGAATGTTGTCAGCAGTTCCATGATCTCGATGCTGCGTGCGGTATCGAGGTTGCCGGTAGGCTCGTCGGCCAGCAGCAGCGCCGGCTCGGTGACAATGGCACGGGCGATGGCCACCCGCTGCTGCTGCCCGCCGGACAGTTCCCCGGGGGTGTGATGCTCCCAGCCGGTGAGGCCGACGGCAGCCAGGGCCGCGGCGGCTCGCCGATGCCGTTCGGCACGCCCCATACCGCGGTAGATCAACGGCAATTCGACGTTTTCCAGCGCCGAGGTACGGTTGAGCAGGTTGAACCCCTGGAAGACGAAGCCGAGATAGTGGCGCCGCAGCAGGGCGCGGCGGTTGCGGTCCAGGCTGCCGACGTCGACACCGAGGAAGCGGTAGCCGCCGGCGGTGGGGGTATCGAGACAACCGAGGATGTTCATGCAGGTGGATTTCCCCGAACCGCTGGGACCCATGACGGCGACGAACTCCCCCCGGCCGATGGCCAGATCGATACCGCGCAGGGCGCGCATCGCTGCGGTGCCGGTGCCGTAGATCTTGGTGATGGCGGCAAGCGCCACCAGCGGCGGAGGAGCAGGCGGCGAAACGGCAGCGGCGGCGTTCATGGTTTCCGGCTCACCGATTCGATGATCAGCGGCATTCCGAGGGCGACCTCGCCACCGATGATCTCGGTCAACACCCCGTCGGTAGCCCCGACAGTCACCGGCACCCCTACCGGCTTCCCGTCCCTGAGGGTCCAGACCCGGCGGCCCTGCCGCACGCCGCCGCCATTGCCGGTGCGCTGCGGCCGTGTGCGTGCCGGGCGGGGAAAGAGCTTGCTCAGGAGACTGCCGCCGGCAGTACCGTTCGTTTTCGCGGCCGGCGGCGGCGCGTAGCGCAGGGCGGCATTGGGCACCAGCAGGGCGTCATGAAGCTCCCGCACGACGATGTCAGCGGTGGCGGTCATCCCCGGCCGCAGGGTGAGATCGGTATTCTCAACATCGAGTACCGTCGGGTAGGTCACCACCCCTTCGCTGGATTGCGACCCGTAGCGCACCTGGACGATACGGGCCGGAAAGGTGCGCTCGGGCCAGGCGTCCACGGTAAAGGTCGCCCCCTGCCCTTCCCGCACCTGGCCGACATCGGCCTCGTCCACGTCCACCTGCAGCTCCATGCGCCGCAGATCCTCGGCCAGGGTGAAGAGGACGGGCGCCTGCAGCGAGGCGGCCACGGTCTGGCCGGGATCGACGCTGCGGACGAGAACGACGCCATCAACCGGAGAGTAGATGGTCGCCTTTTCGAGGTTGGTTTCGTCCACCCCGAGGCGCGCCTCAGCCTCGGCGATCCCCGCCCGAGCCCGGGCGACATCAGCCTCGGCGCGGCGCTCTGCCGCCCGGGCGGCATCCAGCTCATGGCGTGACGGCAGGCGGCCGTCGCTCAGCTCCCGGACGCGTTCGAGCCGGGCGAGTTCGGCGGCGGTCTCCGCCAGGGTGGCTTCGGCCTGCAGCAGCGCCGCCCGCGCCGACGCCACCGCCGCCCGGGACTGGTTCGCCTGGGCCTCGAGCTTGGTGGTATCCAGCCGCGCCAGCACCTGCCCGGCGGTAACCGCGTCGTTGTAGTCCACCATCACGGTTTCTATGGTGCCCGAAACCTCCGAGCCCACCTCCACCTGATTGGTGGGTTCGAGATTGCCGGTAGCGGTGACGGTAACCGTGAGATCGCCGCGCACGGCGGCGGCGGTGCGGTATTCCACCGCCGCGCCGCGGCCGTTGCGACCGAAGAAATACACCGCCGCCAGGCCCGCCGCGACCAGAACGACCACCGTGAACACCAGCCGGCGGATGATCCTCCGCCGCCGGCCGCCGCCGGCTTCAACCGCCAGCAACCGCTGCAGTTCGACATCGCCGGGTTGTTGCCCTTCCGTTTCAGCCATCATGCCCACCTTCAGTTACGCTGTGTAGGTATGTCGGGGTCGGAAATGCCTTTCATCGGTTCCAGGGTCGGAATCGGTATCGGTCCCAATCGGGTCCGGCTCCCGGTCCTCGAGAACGCCATCGCCGCGCTGTCCGAGCCGCGCCAGCGACGCCGCGATGCAATCGGGCAGATCCTTTTTACGGCACGGTACACATCCAGCTTACCGGGTCCGAATCCCCTCCATCATCCGTCCGATACCGACTACCGATACCAATTTCTGACGCCAAACGAAGCAATCACTACTCTGCCCGGGCAACGAAGCCATCACCAGCCGCCACCCAGGGCCTTGTACAGCCGTACCAGTTCCGCGGTCACGGCGCCGTCACCGGCGGCCAGTTGATCCTCGTAGGACAGCCGGGTGCGCTGGGCATCCAGCACGGTGAGAAAATCCGCCAGGCCAGCGGCGTAGCGCTCCCGCGCCAGCCCCTCCGCTTCCCGCGCCGCCGCCGCGGCATCGAACAGGCGGTCATGACGCACCTGTTCCTCGGCATAGGCACTCAGGGCGCTCTCCACCTCCTCGTAAGCCCCCAGCACCGCCGCCTCCCAAGCCAGCAGGTAGCGTTCCTGAATCGCGGTCTGCACCTCGATATTCCGGCGGATGGCACCGGCGTCGAACACCTTCCACGAGACCGACGGCCCGATATTCCAAGTACGGCTGACGCGGTCGAACAGATCGCCGGACTGGAGGGATTCGAGCCCGATGGAACCCGCCAGCCGGAAACGGGGATAGAGATCGGCGGTAGCGACGCCGATGCGGGCGGTGGCACCGGCCAGTTCACGCTCGGCCCGGCGGATGTCCGGCCGCCGACGCAGGGTTTCGGCCGGCACCTCCACCGCCACCAGGGGGGACGCCAGGGGCACGGACCGGGGTTCGGCCAGCAGTTCGCCCAGGGTACCGGGGACCACGCCGGTCAGTACCGCCAGGCGGTTTTTCGCCGCTTCACGATCGGCGCGCAGGGATGGAATCAGGGCACGGGCGTTCTCCAGGGCGGCGCGCGCCTGCTGCAGTTCCAGTTCGTCGGCCAGGCCGGTATCGCGGCGCAACCGGACGAGCTCAAAGGTCTGCTCCCGGGCGGCGATATTTTCCGTCGCCACCGCCAGGCGCCGCTGGAGGGTACGGAGTTCCAGGTAATCCAGCGCTACCTCGGCGGTGAGGGATACCAGCACGTCGCGGACGTTTTCCTCACCGGCGGCGAGATCGGCCGCCGCCGCCTCCACCGCGCGGCGGACCCCGCCGAAAATGTCCAGCTCCCAACCGGCGTCGAACCCGGCGGCATAGAACCCGCGGCTCGACGCCTCGCCGCGGCCCTTGCTGCGACTGACTGAGCCGGCGGCATCGCCGGCGGGAAACTGCGCCGCGCGGCTGACGCCGAGGCGGGCACGAGCCTCGTGCATCCGGGCGACGGCCTGTTTCAGATCGAGGTTGCCAGCAACGGCCCGGGCCTCAAGATCGACCAGCACCGGGTCGCCGAGGTTGGTCCACCACGCCGACAGCTCCCGGGGGTCGGCGGCGGCACCGCTCGTCCCCGACCCAGTTTCCGTATGCCAGGCGGGAGGCACCGCGGAATTCGGCGCGATGTATTCGGGACCAACGGCGGCACAACCGGCGAAAAGCAGCACCAAAACACACAGCGCCAGCAGCGGGACAACACCGCCGCCCACCGTGGATCGCCGGCGGCACTGCCGCCGAAAGGAAATCCAAATCATGGAAACACTCCGCTCAAGAATTTCAACCGCCGCTGTTGATACGTTTCGGGGGAAAAAAGTATGCGCGGGCAGGCAAGAAGCAGGAAGGTGGTGGTCTCATGAAGACGCCATCATTTGATATAGGCCGGCTTCAGATCCTTGACCATCGGATAATGTCTGACATGCAAAGTTTTCAATTCGGCATCTTCCCGCACGGCGGTCGCCGCTAAAATTGCATCTGCCAGACCGACGTCATGAGATTCACCAAAATCACGCTTGTACAACCCGCCTGCTTTCGCAAGTTCGTTGTCAATCGGGACAACACGGAAAAAAGAGATAAAGTTGTCCAGGACCGACAATTCATTGGCCCCTTTCACCCCGGCGTAAAGTTCCGCAACCACGATCGCGGAAAGCATAATATGCGGCGCATATTCTTCTATGAATGCTATGGCTCTTTCATTGCCACGGAGAAAATCGATCAACACGTCGGTATCCACCAGAAACTGTTTCGACATGTCAATTACCTGTCCCATTCAGATCGCATCGTCCTGAAATCAGGAAGGTCATCCCGGTTCTTCCAGATTCCGGCAGCATCTCTCAACGCGGTTTTTTTCCGTTTCCGCCGGGCTCGATCGATGAGGCCGTCAATTGCCTCACGAATGACTTCACTCTGCTTTTTCCCCCTGTGTTCCGCAATGACAGCAAGTTCTTCACGCTGCTCATCAGTAAGGTAAATCTGTGTGCGGATCATCCAACACCTCCCGGCATAACCACACTACAACATATACACCACACATATACATCATGTCGTCACCTTGTCAAGAGCAGCGGTAATGATGGAATCGTGACAACCGCCAAAACGCGCCGAAACGGCATGGCACCGTAGCAACTCCAGATTCTGGACGCGCCAAAGGTTTTGTGTTCATTCTTTCACCCGCCCGGGCAGCCGCCGCTTCATGGCCGGCGGCGCGGTATCCGGCAACGCCGGCGGCGGCGGAAAATCCTCCAGCAGGCCGCGCAGCCGCAGCTCCGCCCGGCGCAGGTCGCAGCGGGCGCGAACCACGTCGTATTCGGCTCCGGCGTGGAGGGTGAGCTGCTGCATGAGTTCGGCCACGGTGCTGATCCCCTCGCCGTAGCTCAGGCGGCCGATGCGCAGGCTCTCCGCCGCCTGGACAACGTTGCGGCGCGCCACCTCGAGATTCTCCGCCGCCACCTCGCGGTCAAGCAGCAGATTGTCCAGCAACAGCCGCAGGTGCTCCACGGTTTCATCCCGACGGGCGGCGGCGGCCCGGGCCTGCTCCTCCTGCTGGCGTTCGCGGTTCTTCACCTGGCCGCCCTGGTACAGGTTCCAGCGCAACTCCAGCATCACCTGGAGATCCTCCTCGTCCTCGTCGCCCCGGCCGGGCAGCCAACTGTCCTCGATGCGCTCCCAGCCGAGGCCGAGGTCGGCTCGCGGCAGCCGTTCAGCGGCCGCCGCCCGGGCCCGGTTCAGCGCCGCGTCCTCGGCAGCGCTCAGGCGCAGCACGCTGCTGTGTTCCGCCAGCCGCCGGCAACATTCCTCCGGCGCCGGCAGCGCCGCCGGCTGTTCCAGGCCGCTGAAATCCAGCCCGTCCACGGTGATCGGCGTCAGGCCGGTTTCCCGTTCCAGGATGTTCAGCGCCTGCTCACGGGCGGCGCGGACGCTATTGAGCGCCAGCCGCGCCTGGCGGGCGGCGACTTCAAGGGCCAGCAGTTCGTCGCGGCGGATCACCCCCACCCGGTAGCGGGTTCGGGCATCGGCATATTCGCGCTCGCGGCGTTCCAGATCCTGTGCCGCCACCATCAGCGCCTGGTCCCGCTGCCAGACATCCACCAGCGCCAGGGCCACCGCCAGTTGCAGTTCCTGGGCGGTACCGTGGCGCGCGATGCCGGCCGCGGCCAGCTCGCGCTCACGGGCGGCGCGCTCAGCCCGATCGGCACCGCCGCGGTAGAGATTCCAGTCGATGGCGGCACCGACGGAATGGCTCGGAGCGACGGCGTAATAGTAGTCCGCCGCCGAGCGATCGCTGCCGCGATAGACCAGGTCGAGCCGGGGATGGAAGGTGCCGCGCTGCTCCGCCTCCCGGGCCTCGTGGTAGCGCATCTGGTGTCCCTGCTCCGCCAGCACTCGGCGGTTCTCCAGCGCCACGCGCTGCAATTCGGCGAGGGTGAAGCCGGTCGCCAGCGGCGGTACGGCGAACACACCGAACAACACGGCGGTCAACACCATGACGGAAACCGGGATCACCAATCGGACCGCGGCGCCCTGCCACGGAACGGAATAACCACACCACCTGCACATCTCGGCCTCGTAAAATGCTTGTTGTCTGATCACTGGATGAAACCGTAGCACCCGCCAGAATCCGGCGCACCAGGAATGGCACCGTAAAGGCGATGCAGGCATCGCCCTTACGGATTCACGACGTGTCCCGGCATGCTGAGTCCGGCATAGCCCCAGGTTGAACGAGTCATGTCGCAGCGCCTGTCGGTGTGGAACGCGCCCGGCCGGCGCAGTACGGAAGATGGAGTTGTTACCAAGCCGTCATACCTGCGGTTCCTCCCGCGCCTGCTCCCGGCCGATGAAAAAGACCAGCAGCGAGGGAATGATAAAGAGGGTGAACACCGTGCTCACCAGCAGGCCGCCCAGCAGCACGCTGCCGATGCCACGGTAGAGTTCACTCCCCGAACCGGTGGCGACCACCAGCGGCAGCATGCCGAACAGGGTCGTGATGGTGCTCATGAAGATCGGCCGGATGCGGGTTTTTACCGACTCGCGCACCGCCTCGATACCGGCAAACCCCTCGTAGCGGACATTGTTGAGGGTCTGGTGAACAATCAGAATGGCGTTGTTGACCACGGTACCGACGAGGATAATGAACCCCAGCATGGTGACCACGTCGAAGCCCTGGGGGGCAATGAAGAGGTTCACCAGCCTGAGCCCGACGAAACCGCCGGCCGCCGCCAGGGGCACCGAAAAGAGGATGATCAGTGGGTAAAAGAAGTTTTCGAACAATGCCGCCATCAGCAGGTAGACGATGACCACCGCCAAGAGCAGGTTCCACTGCAGCGCGTCCCGCGTCTGCACCAGCTTGTCGGCATTGCCGCCCAGCGCCACCGCCACGCCCGCGAGCTTCCCCTGCTCCTGTAGCGGTGCCACCAGCGCCGTCGCAATGGTCTCCATCGCCTCCTGCAGCGGCATCTCCTCGGGCGGCGTCACCTGGAGCTTCACCGTCCGCCGGCGCTCCAGGTGGTTCACCTGGGTCATGCCCTGGCGGTATTCCAGCCGGGCAACATCGCCGAGGCGCAGGAGGTCGCCGCGGGCGTTGCTCAGCGGCGCCGCGAGAATCGCCTCGGGGGAGGTGAAACGACGGTCGCTGCCGGTGATGACTAGATCGATCTGACGCTGGCCGTCGGGCTTGTATTCGCCCGCCTGGCGGCCATCCATGAGGATGTCGGCATAGATCCCCAGCTCGTCCTCGCGCATGCCGTGGGCGATGAGACGTTCCTTGTCGGGAAGGATTACCGCCTCCGGATAGCTGATCTCCAGTGACGGTACCGGCCGTACCTGGCTGCCGGGAATCTGTAGCTGGATGGCACTGAACAACAGCCGCCCGGCCCCCACCAGATCCTCCAACCGCGCCCCGGAAAGGTTGACGTCGATGCTCCGGCCCTCGCCGATGTCGCTCTCGAAGATCCCCACCTGGAGACTGACGCCGAAGATGTCCGGCAGACCGTTGATCACCCGGTTCATCAGCGGCAACAGGCGCCGGGCCTCGGTTTCGTGGGTACTGGTGACACCGAAGAGGTTGACCTCCGGGGCGGCGACATAGAACAGGTCGTCGATCTGCGGCAGGCCGTCGACGCCGTCGGCCTCGGCGTAGGGCCGCACCCGGTCGTAGATCTGGTGGCCGATCTCCTTGCGCTTCTTCACCGACAGCCCCGGCGGCGGCACGAGGATATTGAGCAGCAGGTTGCGGTTGCCCTGGGGCAGGTATTCCGCCTTGGGGATAAGCCAGGCGGTCACCGCGACGCCGGCCAGGGTCAGCAGTAAAACGGTGCCTATTCGACTCCAGGCGGTATGCAGCGCGACGTTCACCAGCGCCATGATACCGCCCGCAAGCCGCTCGCCGATCCGGCCGATGGCGGCGTTGAAGCAGCCGACGAGACCGCCGGTACGGGCGTCGGGCGCGCGCCGGCGGTAGAGCTGGAAGGCCAGGCTGGGGATGACCGAGACCGAAACGAAGAAACTCAGGAGGATGGAAAAGCTGATGGCAATGGCGATGTCGCGGAAAAGCTGGCCGGCCTCCTGGGCGATGAAGATCACCGGCAGGAACACCGCCACGGTTGTGATGGTAGAGGCCAGCACCGCCCCGACAACCTCACGGGTGCCGTCGTAGGCGGCGGCGAAGGCGTCCTTGCCCAGTTTGCGATGACGGTCGATGTTCTCCAGTACAACGATGGCGTTATCCACCAGCATCCCGACGGCAAAGGAGATGCCGGCGAGGCTGACGACGTTGAGATTGCGTTTCAGCACCCACAGGGAAATGAAAGTGCCGATCACCGACACCGGGATCGCCACCGCGGTGATGGCGGTGGAGCTGACGCTGCGCAGAAACAGAAGCAGCACGGCGATGGCCAGCAGGCCGCCGATGAGGACGTTGTCCTTGACAATGTCGATGGCGGTGAAGATGTAGGGGGTCTGGTCGTAGGCCCAGTGGAAATGAAGGTTGTGGTCCGCCAGCAGGCCGGCATTGAGATCATCCACCACGCCGCGGACGCGTTCGGTGAGCTCGATAACGTTGGCCCCCTGCTCCTTGCGCACCCCCACCACCAGGGAGGGCACCCCCTTGAGCATCACCGACACGGTTTCGCGGTCGTAGCCGATGCCCGAGGTCGCCACCTCACCGAGCCGGACGCGGTCGTAGCCGCTGTCGGCAATCACCGTCTCCAGGGGCTCCTGCGGCGTCTGGTACTGGCTCACGGTGCGGACGCGGTAGTCCTTCTTGCCGATGCCCAGCACCCCGGCGGAAACGTTGCGGTTGGCACTCTGCACCGCGTCCACCACCTGCATGATACTGATCCGCCGGCGCGCCAGGGCGGTGGGTTCGATCTCGATGTGCAACTCCCGTTCGGTGCCGCCGCCGATAAACAGGGAACCGACGCCGGGCACCCGTTCCAGGTGCTGGCGCACCTCGTCCTCGAAGAAGGTCCGGTAATGGTTGATCAGCTCCGGATCGCCCGCCTTCATCTGCATCAGCAGCCAGATTACCGGTGAGCTGTTGGCACCGGCGGCGTCGATGATCGGCCGGTCGACGTTTTCGGGGTAGTCCGGCACCTCGTCGAGCTTGTTGGAGGTACGCAGCAGGGCGGCGTCGATGTCGGTACCGACCCTGAAGGTGAGCCGGATCTCGCCGAAATCGTTGTAGCTACTGCTCTCCAGTTCAACGAGGTTTTCCAGTCCCTTGAGGGCGTCCTCCTGATCCTCGATGATCTCCTGCTCGATCTCGTAGGGGGTGGCGCCGGGCCAGGTGGTACGCACGGTGATTTCCGGCAACTGGACGTCGGGGGTGAGCTGCACCGGCAGCCTTTTCAGTCCGATGATGCCGAACATCACCACCAGGATGACCGCCACCGCGGCGGTCACCGGTTTCTCGATGAAGTAACGAATAAGGTTCACGGACGCTGCTCCGCCGCGGCCGCATTTCCGGCAACGCGCACCGGCTGACCGGGCCGCAGGCGCTCGTTGCCGTCCACCACCACCGGCATGCCGGGTTTCAACACCGGGCTGGCGACGCCGACGCGGCCGCCGTCGCGGCCGACGATCTCCACCGGCACGATGGCCGCGGCGTTGTCTTCGACGGTATAGACAAAGTTCCCACCCTGAAAATTCACCAGGGCGTCGCGGGAGATGAAAACCACTTCGCGGGGCGGCCCGGCGGCGACGGCGGCGGTAAGCGACATATGCTCCGCCAGCAGCGCCGGCGGTTCGGACAGGTGAAGGCGCAAAAAGACGTTTTTGGTCTGCAGGTCCGCCTGCCCGTCGATGCCGGTGACAACCCCGGCCACCGCGGCACCGGAGGCGGCGTGGACGAGGCGGATTTCACTGCCCGCCGGATTGAAGGGCAGCAGGGTTTCGGCCAGCGGCAGGCGGACAAAAACCTCGGCCAGGGAGCCGAGCCTGGCCACCGCCCGCCCCGGATCAACCCAGGCGCCCACCGCCGCCGGTCGGGCCACCACCAGAGCGGCAAAAGGCGCCGTGACCCGGCACTTCTTCAGTCGCAGCCGGGCGTCGTCGAGAGCGGCATGCTGGACCCTGAGTTCCGCCGCCTGGGCATCGCGGCAGTACAGCAGTTCCTCGTAGGTGCTGACGCTGGCGGCACCCTCGGCGTGGAGTTGCTCGTAGCGCTTAAGATCGCGCCGCGCCTGTTCGAGGCGCGCCGCCACCGCGTCGCGGGCGGCCTCCCGGCGGGCGATATCGACATCGATGAAGTCGTGATTGAGGTCCACCAGCGGCGCCCCGGCGGCCACCCGGTCGCCGACGCGAACGTGGACCGCCTCGACGCGGGCGGAGATCTCGGCCGACACATCGGCGAGTGAATCGAAGAACAGGGTGCCGGTAACGGTGGTCTCCGGTGCCAGGCGGCCGGCTTCGGCGGGCACGGTGCGCACCAACGCCGGCGGCGGCGCGGCGGGAGGGCCGTCGGCGGCAATGGCCGCCAGCGGCACCGGCAACGGCAGTACGAAGCAAACGACCGCCGGCAGCAACAGGGCGAACCGTCGCGAATATCGGTGGATTGCTGACATGTTCATTCCCGCTCTCCTGTAATCGGAAGATGGTGCGGTGACGATGCCATCAGGGCGTGGCGAAGGAAGGCGGCAATCTCCGCCTCGGTCTCCGCCGGCCGCGGCGGCCCGAAAAAGGTGTTCTGGACGATCCCGCAGGTGAAGCTGTGGAGGATCCAACTCACCGCCGGCGCCGCGAGGGGGCGGATGGAAGCATCGGCCACACCCTGCGCCAGGGTGACTCGCAGCAAGCCGCAAACCTCGGGGAGAAACACCTCCAGACGCGCCTGGATCGACGATTCGCGGCTCAGCATATCGGCCGGCGGATCGCGTAGCAGGACCATGCTTTCCAGTTTCCGCTCGGCGCTGAAGCGACGGTTGGAGGCCAGCATGGCGAGCACCGCCGCGATCCCGTCAGCCGCCGCTGCCAGTTCGTCGCGGTAGGCCTCCAGCAGATCGTCGGTGATACCGGCGAGGATGTATTCGAGAATCCCTTCCTTGCTGCCGAAATGGTAGAATGCCGTGTCTTGGGCAACCCCGGCGCGGCGGGCAATCTCGCCGGTCCCGGCAGCGGCGTAGCCCTGTTCGGCGAACAGCGCCAGTGCCGCGGCGGCGATGGCTTCCTTCCGGCTGGTCGAATCACCCATGACGAATCCGCAACCAGGACCAACATCCGCCGAGAAAGGGAATAGCATTATAACCGCCCGGTCACCCATGCGTTCCGTCACCCATGCGTTCCGTCCCCGATGATTTCAATCCCCGCCCCGACCGCCCCCGCCGGCCCGGCACGTCATCGACCCGACCAGTCGGTCCGGCCCCATGGCACCGACACGTCATCAACCCGACGCGCCGGCACCGGCACGTTATTACCATGAAAATATAGCCAGGTCACTGCTTAAGGCCCCCAAATATTTTTACGATACCGGCCAGGTCGGGGAAGACAAAGGCAAAAAGCTCGAGAAGCTAACCGCCTGTACTCTGCTGAAGGAGATTCACCGCTTGAGTGACATCTATGGAGAGTCGTATGAACAACACTATATTCGCACCAGGAACGGTTATGAGATCGATGTTCTGGTAACCGGTGAAAAGGGTCCGGATCTGCTGCTGGAGGTTAAATGGTGCGACGATCAACCGAGTCGAAATTTTGCCAGGTTCGCAATCTTTTCCCCAACTCGCGCAAGGTACAGATCGTGAAAGAACCGGCGCGGGGAAAAACGTTTCCCGATGGTCTTGAAATCCGCGGCGCCCACTCCTGGCTGACTGATTTATGGCTTGGCCGGGAACCGAAACAATAAGATCGCAAAAAACCATCAGCCTGAACTGATGCCGGTGCCGGCGCACCAGCCCAAAGGGGGCGGACCAGATGGTCCGCCCCCTTCGCGTTCTCACCAAACTGACATCAGCGGATGAAAACCATGTTCTGCCATGCCGGGCCCGCAGGCGGCGGGCCGGCACGGTTGCTCTCATCCGCACCACCATCAGGAAATCCGGTCGAACTTGCTCCCCGGCACCCCACAGACCTCACAGGTATCCGGGCAGTCGCCGGAATGGGTATTGCCGCAGACGCTGCAGACCCAGATGTCCGCCGCCGGCAGGTCGCCGCCCTTTTCGAAAGTCTCCAGCGCCTCACTGTAGAGGCGGTGGTGCACCTGCTCCACCGCGTTGGCCCACTCGAAGCTTTTCAGCGCCTGGGACGGGGCACCCTCAGCCTTCGCGGTTTCGATGAACTCAGGATACATGTTGTTAAACTCGTGGCTCTCGCCGGCGATGGCCTCCTGCAGGTTCGCCTTCGTGTCATTGATGCCGCCGGCGGCCCGCAGATGATTGTGGGCGTGTACCGTCTCCGCCGCCGCGGCGGCGCGGAACAGCTTGGCGATCTGCCCGAAACCCTCCTGGTCGGCCTTCTTCGCGAAGGCGAGGTACTTCCGGTTAGCCTGGCTTTCACCGGCGAAGGCGGCCATCAGGTTGTCGGTTGTCTTGCTCATGATATGTCTCCTTTCCCGTTATCGTCGCTTTTCTATACTATCATAGTAGTATTTATCCTGTTAGCTAGCACAAGGGACTTTCCACGTCAAGAAAAAAATGGTCGCCAACCGGGACTGTATCTTCGCGATCACCGTCACCGGGAGCGGCGGCGCCGGGTCGGCGGTGGCGGCCCGACAGAAAAAGAGATCATACCACGAAAAGTACATCCAGCCGGCGGTAATCACAGCGCACGCAGCCTTTCGCACAGGATCGCTTTGGGAACATGGACATCCAACGCCGCCATGCAACGCTCGCCGAACAGACAACCGAAAAGCCAATAATGAGATACAACATGATGGAGCTGCCGGTAATGCATTCAAACATGCCGGCGCATATCCATACTGTCGTGCAATATGCGCAACACGTCGATACCGCGGTTGACTTCATCCGGTCGGAAAACAATGAAATACCAGCCGCGCCGGCCCTGGCGTGCCACAGGCAGAACAAAAACATCAGGATGGATATCGTCACGCTTTTTTGCTCCCGGAACCGTGGGCCCCTGTAGCAATGCATTTAACGACAGCAGCAGCGTTTCAGCATAAACTTCAGTCTGTTGCGGACTGAAACGATCAGCCGTCCAGGCCAGGATGTCCGCCATATCCTGGTCCGCCCGCCGGGCAATGCGCACATTCCAACCAGTCATCGGCGCGGCGCTAGAACCTGCTCAGACAGTGAGATCATATGTGAACGCAGAGCCTCCTCGTCACTGATGGCGGTGTAACGCCCCGCCTGCATATCCGTGAGGCCTACGGCCACCACCGCTTCCCGCAAAACCTGCAGGTGATCGGCAGCCTCCTGTTCACGTTGCCGGATCAGCCGCAAGCCATCACGCAAGACTTCGCTGGCGTTCTGATAACGCCCTGCGGGCACCAATTCTTCAACAAATCGGGCCTGGGTTTCGGTGAGTACCACGTTACGGGTCGGCATACGCGCCTCCATCACAAGGAATCATTGGCATATGATGCCACATGGCCAATAAACAACAAGAATCAGGTAGCGGTCAGCCGGCATGTCCTCGGTTGATGCCGGCATTGCCGGCAATCTCCTATTCCTCCAGCGCCATCAGCGCCGCACCCCAGGCGCCCATGATCTGGGGATGATCGGGAACTCTGAGGGTGCGGTCGAGAACCCCCTCGAGGGCGCGGACCATGCCGGGGTTGCGCGCCACCCCGCCGGTAAACACCAAAGGGCCGGCAAGGCGGAGCTGGCGGACCATGCCCGCCACCCGGCGGGCCATGGCCCGGTGGATGCTGGCGGCAAGGGTGGGAACGTCCTCGCCCGCGGCGAGCAGCGAGATGACCTCCGATTCGGCGAAGACGGTGCAGGTGCTGGTGATCTGACGCACCGCATCGGTGCCCAGCGACCGGGGACCAAGCTCCTCCAGTTCGAGATGCAGCGTCTGGGCCATGACCTGGAGAAACTTGCCGGTGCCGGCGGCGCACTTGTCGTTCATGAGGAAATCCTCGACTCTGCCTTCGGCATCGAGGCGGATCACCTTGCTGTCCTGGCCGCCGATGTCGATCACCCCGCGGGCGCCGGGAAAACAGGCCGCCGCCGCCCGGGCGTGGCAGCTGATCTCGGTCACCGTGCGCCGCGCCCCGTGAACGTTGCGGCGGCCATAGCCGGTACCGACCACCGCCGGTTCCGGCACCGCCGAATTGCCGGCAGCACCCCACGCATCCTGCCGCAGCTTGCCCGGCGCATCATCCCGCGATTCGCCATGCAGGTCCTTCCGCGATTCGCCCGACGGTACCTCATGCGATTCGCCCCGCACATCATCCCGCGGTTCGCCCCGCCGTACCTCCCGCGAATTCTCCGGCAGTTCCGCCCGCAGTTCGGCCAGCAACGCGGCGGCCAGCGCCGCCTGGCCGGGTGCGGTTAAAACCTCGCGCCAGGCGATGACCCGGCCATCTGCGTCCACCAGCACCGCCTCGGTGGAGGTGGAGCCGATATCGATGCCGCAGCCGTAATGCATCACGACGGCGTCCCCTCCCTTGCCTCTTTCTCTCCCACCGTCGGTGCAGAGGGGGAGCTGTCGGTGGAAAGAGTGTTATCGGCAGGATACGTGCCGGGGGAAGACATGTTGGCGGCAGCCGTGTCAAGGGAAGGGTTGGCTTCGGCATGCGTTTCATCGCCGGCAATATCGAGGCGGATATGCATCATGTCCTCCTCGAAGCTTGCAACCCGGAAACCGAACTTGCGGACGAACTTCATCATCTTGATGTTGTCGGCCAGCACATAGCCGTAGATGCTGTGAATCTCCCGGTCGCGGGCGATCCGGATGAGTTTTTCCATCAGCAGGCTGCCAACGCCGGTCTTCTGCCAGTCGTCGCGGATAACAATGGCGAACTCGTACTCGTCGTTGTGCGGGTAGTAGACCAGGCGGTTGACGCCGATGGTGATCTCACGGCCATCGTCGTCCGTCACCTTGGCGACGATGGCGATCTCGCGGTCGTAGTCGATCTGGGTAAAGCGCACCATCTGATCGTCGGTAATCCCCTTCTCGAAGCTGAAAAAGCGATAGTAACGGGTCTGCTGCGAGAAGGAACGGATCATCTCGTAATGAGCCTCGGCATCCTCGGGCTTGATGGGGCGAATGAAGACCTCGCGCCCGTCCCGGAGCCGCTCGTGAAACTCGTACTGGTTCGGATAGGGGGTGGTGCACAGGTGCCGCGGCGACGACACCGCGATTTCCCGCAGCCGCACCTTGGCGTCCACCGCCGCGAAACGGTCACCGGCAACGATCAGCGGATCCAGCCGCAGTTCGCGCACCTGGGGAAAGTCAACCACCAGTTGCGAAAGCCGGACGATAATCTCCTCGAGGCGCTCCATGTTGAAGGGCCGCAATTCGCAGCATCCCGGCAGCGGCGTCCGGTTGATCAATTTGCGGGCGAGGAAACGGTCCACCGGTGGCAGGATTACCGCCTCGTCGGTGACCACCCGGGCCATCGGTCCGCCCATGCCGAGGAAGAGGAAGGGACCGAATTCGATGTCGGTGCGCGCCCCGAGGTTCAATTCGTAGTGGCCGTCCTCGAACATCGGCTGCAGGATCATGCCCGCCTCCTCCACCTCAGGGCCGCCACAGCTCCGGGTCAGGCGGTCCCAGGCGTTGTAAAGGCCGCCCTCGGTACGGATGTTGAGTACCACCCCGCCGCGGTCGCTCTTGTGAAAAACGGCGTCCGGCCGGTCGCTCTTCAGCACCACCGGGTAGCCCAGACGCTCGGCCACCCGGGAGGCATCGTTGAAGGTATTCACCCCGTAGGTAGGATTCACCGGCAGGCGGTAGCAGGCCAGCAGTTCCTTGGCCTCGCGCTCGGTGAAGATCTCCCGGCCGGCGGCCAGGGCGCCGCGGATCAGCTCGTCGGCGCGGTCGCGGTCGTAGGTGAAGGTACGGTCGAAACGCGGCGGCACCACCACCACCTTGGCGAGTTTTTCATAATAGCGCATGGTATAGGCGAAGGCGTTGGTGGCCTCCTCGATGCTGAAGAAGACACTGGTTCCCGCGTCCACCAGGCGTTTGGCACAGTCGATGAAGCTTTCCCGGTTCCCGAGCCAGACATAGACCATATTGACCCGGCCATCGGCCGCCGCCGGGCGGATGGTGTTGATAATCAGCTCCGGATCGAGGAAGCCGGACAATACCATGATCACCATCAGGGTGTCGAACTCGCCGGCGGAAATCGCCAGCCGGATGACATCGATATAGCGCTGGTTGTCGGCATCGCTGGCGATGCAGACGGGGTTGAGGCCGCCGGAATAGGGGGTGATGTACGCCTGCAACCGCTCCTGCAGCACCGCCGATAGCGGCGGCAGGGCGACGCCGAGCAGCGCCAGCTCATCCACCGCCACTACCCCGAGGCCGCCGGAGTTGGTCACCATCCCCAGGCGTTCGCCACGGGGCACCGGCTGGGTGGAAAGGGACACGCCGGCGCTGAGCAGTTCCGGCACGGTTTCCACCCGGATGATCCCGGCCCGCCTGAGGGCGGAATCATATACCTGATCCTCGCCGGCGGCGTGCCCGGTATGTTTCTTGATGATCTCCCGGCTCAGGGGGTTCTTGCCACCCTTGATGGCGACGATGGGCTTGATGCGCGCCACCGAACGGCACGCACTGAGGAACTTCTTCACGTTCTTGAGGTTCTCGATGTAGAGCAGGATGCAGCGGACATCGTATTCCCAGCCGAGAAAGTCGATCATGTCGCCGAAATCCACGTCGATAAGCGAACCGAGGCTGACCACGTGGCTGAACCCCACCCGACGCACCCGGGCGAGGTCGAGGATCGAGGAGATCACCGCGCCGCTCTGGCTGATAAGAGCGATCTTGCCGGCCGCCGGCTCGGTCTCGAAGAAGGAGGTATTGAACCCCTGACGCGGGACGATCAGGCCGAAGGAATTGAAGCCCAGCAGGCGGACACGACCCTCCCGAGCGCGTTCGACGATGGCCCGTTCGTGGATATCGTCGTCGGTACCGGTTTTACCCCGGGTGATGATCAGGTTTTTCACCCCCGCGGCGCGGCAGTCATCCACCAGCGCCGGGGTCTCCGCCAGCGGCAGGGAACTGATGAGCAGGTCGATCTCTTCCGGCAGGGCGGTAAGATAGGGACAGCAGCGGCTGCCCGGCACCGCGGTGAACGGACAGTCATCGCGGCCGCAGCCACGCAGGTTGACGAGGTAGACGTGCTCACCCCGGCTCGCCCGCAGATTACGGTAGATGATCTGCTCCTTGCATGAGCGGCAATCGAAACGGCCGACCATGGCGATGGCGCGCGGCGTGAAAAGTTTGTCCAGATTGTAGATGCCCACGGTATATTACTCGATAGAGGATTCAGGAATCGGGATTCAGCGCCCCAGGCCGCCCACGGCAGCGATTCATCATCAAATAACTTCGCGCTGAACTCGGCCAACGTCATTTACAGGTAAAAGCATGTACCTCTATAGATCAGGCACTTGGCGTCAAGTTACGGGGAAAGAATCAGAAGTCCGGAGCCGTCCCGACTCCGTCAGTGCGCCGCCGCCACCGGCAACTCGTCCCAGCAGGTGGTATAGGCCGGTGTCCGGCGCTCGGCCTTCATCCGCCAGGACTGCGCCAGCCCCTCGGCGGCGAAGCGCACCGTTCCCACCCCCATGCGGGCGTTGAGCCCGTCCACCGCCGCCAGCAGGCGGTCATCGGCCTCGCGGTCGCGCTCGTCCAGCAGCGCAAGCTGGCCGGTACCGGCCGGTTCGAGGCCGTGGAGGATGACCCCGGCCTTCCGGTAGCGGCAGCCGTTCCGGTACAGCCCGGTCACCGCCCGGCGGGCCACCCCCAAAAGCTCCGGGGTCGAAGAACTGGCCACCAGCAGCGGCAGGTCCGCCATATCCCAACGACGTTCGGCCGGGGTGCCGCTGCCGCTCTGGAGGAATACGGTGACCGCCGCGGCATCGAGCCGCCGGGCGCGCAGCTTTTCCAGCGCCCGGGCAAGGTAGGCGGAAACCGCTTCCAAAAGTTCGCGCCGGTCGGTCACCGGAGCCCCGAAGGAACGCGAACAGCATATGCTTTTGGGCGTCGGCGGACAACTTTCCAGCGGCAGGCAGGAAATACCCCGCAACTCCAGCACCAGCCGCTGGCCGACCACCCCCAGCCGCCGGCGCACCCGGCCGTCGTCGGCGTCCCGCAGTTTCAACGCGGTATTGATGCCCCACGACTCCAGTTTCGCCGCCGTTTGCCGCCCCACACCCCAAACGTCGCCCACCGGCACCGCGGCGAGCAGTGCTTCGCGGTCGACGGCAGCATCGAGATCGAATACCCCGCCGGCCTCCGGCAACCGTTTCGCCCGGGCGCCGGCGAGCTTCGCCAGCACCTTGGTTGCGGCAATTCCCACCGACACCGGGATGCCGGTCCAGCGATGCACCGTGGCAACAATCTCCCGCGCCAAAGCCGACCGCCGGCAGGCATCCAGGCGGCTGAGGCCGAGAAACGCCTCGTCGATGGAATATATCTCCAGGTCCGGCGTGAAGCCGGCAAGGACACTCATAACCCGACGGGACATGTCGCCGTAGAGGGCGTAATTGGAGGACAGCACGACGAGATCCCGCCCGCCGCCGAAACGCCGCCGCACCCGGAACCAGGGTTCCCCCATGGCGATGCCCCGGGCCTTGGCCTCGTTGGAGCGGGCGATGACGCAGCCATCGTTATTGGACAACACCACCACCGGCCGGCCGCCGAGGCGGGGGTCGAACACCCGTTCGCATGAGACATAGAAGTTGTTGCAATCCACCAGCGCGATCCAGCCCATGGCCACCCCGCTACGCCCGGGCCGAATCCAGGATGCGGCGGATGGTCGTCAGCAACTGGGCGTGGCTGTAAGGCTTGTGCAGGTAAGCTGCCGCCGTGGGGGTATCGGCAGGCAGATTTTCCGGAAAGTAGCCGCTGGCGATCACCACCTTGATGTCGGGATTGAGGCGCTTGAGTTCGGCCAGGCAGGCGAAGCCGCCCATGCCGGGCATGCTGAGATCGAGAATCACCAGATCGACCGGATCACCGCCGGCCTGCCGGTAGATCTCCAGTGCCTCCTCACCGCTGGCGGCCGACATCAGTCGATAACCGAAGGTGGTCAGCAGTTCCCGGCCCACCTCACGGATATCATCCTCGTCGTCCACCAGCAGAATGGTTTCGGTACCGTGCACTTCCTCCCCGAGCCCCGGAGCCCGGCGCGGCGGGTCGACAACGGCGGCCGGCACCGCCGCCACCGGCAGAAACACGTCGATGATCGTCCCCGCGCCCGGAGCGCTCTCACAGGTCACGTGGCCGACATGCCCCTTGACGATACCGTACACCGTGGACATGCCAAGCCCTGTCCCCTTGCCCACCTCCTTGGTAGTGAAGAACGGATCGAACATCCGCTTCCGGGTTTCAGCGTCCATGCCGCAGCCGGTATCGGCCACCCGGAGACGGACGAGGTCACCGCTGAAAGCGTCGCCGCAGGCGGCGCAGACCAGCCCGGATACCCGCTTCCGGCCGGTCTCGATGCGGATGGTACCACCCTCGGGCATGGCGTCGGCGGCATTGCCGCACAGGTTCAACAGCACCAGGGAAAGCTGGTGGTGATCACCGGTAGCCGGCGGCAGGTCGGCGGCCAGCCGCAGGTCCACGGTGATCATCTTCGGAATCACCCGTTCGATCATCTCCATGGTCTGAGCGCACAGCCGGTTCAGGTCGAGGGGCACCATCTCCGGCTCGGTCTGCCGGCTGAAGGCCAGCAGCTGCTTCACCAGGTTCCGCGCCCGCTCGGCCGCCGCCGTGATCCTGCCATATTCATTGTCAGGGACCGTGCCGGCCCGGATCTTCTCCCGGCCGATCTCGGCGAACCCCATGATCGCCGTCAGGATATTGTTGAAATCGTGGGCGATGCCGCCCGCCAGGGTACCCACCACCTCCATCTTTTCGGCCTGGCGCAGGCGGCTCTTCAGCTCCTTGACGGCGGTGATATCGGCAAGATTGACCACCATCTCCACCGCCCGTCCCGCGGTGTCGTGCACCAGCCGGGCGCTGAGCATGATGTCGAGCATATCCCCCTTTTTCGTCAGACGGCGGGTGGTGAACAGCGGCACCCGGCCGGTGGCGTAGAGTTCGCGGATCTTGGCCATGGCCTGCTCGCGCTCCGACTCCGGCACGAAGGGAATGGTACCCCCCGCCAGTTCTTCCGCGGTCCAGCCGAACAACTCGGTGAACGCCGGATTCAGGTAGGTCGGATGGCCGCGATCATCATATACCACCATAGGATTGGGATTGGCGGCAAGAATCGCCCGCAGCCGGTTCTCGCTGCGGGCAAGCTCCGCGTCCCGCCGCCGCTGCCCGGTGGTATCTTCCACCGTGTAGATGGTTCGCGGCAGATTATCGGCCCCCTCACCGGGCAACGGCGCAAAATGCAGCCGGCAGTCGATCACCGCCCCGTCCCGGCGCTGCCAGCGCACCGCCACCGGGCCGCTGCGACCCGCTTCGAGTTCCGGTTTCACCGCCGCCACCGCGGCATGGAAAGCAGCGTTATCGGGATAGAGCTGTCGCACGTCCCGGCCCACCAGCTCGGTCTCGCCGCCGTCCAGCATCCGGGCCAGGGCCTGGTTGTACCACTCGATGCGCCTCCCCCGGGACACCCCGATACCCACCGGCGAGGCGGCGAGAATGGCCTGCAGGGTGGCCTCGGACGACCGCAGGGCAGCGGTACGATCGGCCACCTCGGCCTTCAGCCGGCGATGCCACCACCAGAACCAGAGCAGCAGCAGCGCCAGCGCCGGCCCGGCGGCCAGCAGCACCGAGCCGTACTCCCGCCACCAGGGACACGGAGGTGCATAACGTTCCCCCAGCCAGGTGCGGGTGATCCGGTCCAGCACCCCCTGCGCCTGCGCCCGGGCGATACCGATATCGATTATACTCAGCAGTTTCCGGTTGCCGCCCTTGACCGCCATGCAGTTGCGGCCGACATACAGCGGTTCACCCACCTTCTTGATGCTCTCGGCGAGATTGCTGGAATAGACGTGGTGCCACACCACCTGCTCGTCACCGATCACCGCGTCGGCCCGGCCGGCCAGCACCAAATCGACGGTGGCGGCGAAGCTGGCGGCGGGAACGATCTCGCAGACAATCCCCAGCCGTTCGAGGAACCCGGCGGCGTAGCCTCCCGCCTGCATGGCGACGCACCGGCCGCGCAGATCCTGCAGGCCATGGATATCGGTGCGCTCGGCGACCACGAAGATGGAGGCCGGCACCGCGAACATCATCCGGGTGAAATCGAACTCCTCGTCCCGCCGGTCGCTGAAGGACAGACCGGTCAGGACATCGGCATCACCGGCCAGCACCCGTTCCTGGGCCTCCCGGAACGGGGCATCGACAAAGCGAACGCGAAACCCCAATTCGGCGGCCATCCAGCGCACCAGGTCGATGCACATGCCGGTTCGCGCGCCGTCATCGGCGGCGATGAATTCAAACGGCGGGTAGTGACTCTGGCTGATGAAGGTAATGGTGCCCTTTTCGGCCAGGTACTGCCGCTGGGCCGGCGAAAGCTCGTCGCCGCGGGCGGCAGACGCCGCCGGACCGGACAGCAGCAGCCCGCACAGCAAAAACATGGCCGGCATCAACACCGAAAGACACCGTCGCATCAATTCCCGTTTCCTTTCACAACCTTTTCCCCTGTACGGGCGAAAAATCTTTCGCCCCTACGACGGCACCGACATGTGGCAGGCACTCCGTAAAGCCACCCGGAACATGCGAAAAACAGACTGCAACCCGCGACACCGGGCGTGGATCGGGCAACAACGGCCACCGGCATGGTGATAGTTTCGTCAGTTTTACGTTAACCTGAAGAAAAAGAACAACGTTTCACAAGGCATGAATCACGTGGGTAACCACGCCCCAGAGTTCGAAATCCATCTCCGCTTCGATCCTGATGGGGCGGTAATCGTCGTTTTCCGGCAGCAGGTAGAGGCCGCCGCGCAAGCGGCGTACCCGCTTCACCAACAGTTCGCCGTTGATCACCGCGATCACCACCCGGCCGTCGGCGGGCTCCAGGGAACGGTCCACCAGCAGCAGGTCGCCGTCGTGAACGCCGGCATCGATCATCGAATCCCCGGTCACCCGGACGAAAAAGGTCGCCGCCGGGTGTTTGACGAGATACTGATTGAGATCGAGGCTCCCCTCCAGGTAGTCATCGGCAGGGGATGGAAAACCGGCCGACACCGAAGCCACCGCCAGCGGCAGCGGCTGGGCCGTGCGGCAGTCGGCCGTGAACACCCCGGTGACTCGCACCACGGGACGATCAAGCATGCTCGGACACCTCACACCCCGTCCGGAAATGGCAGCAGTTCGCGGGCATTGGCGTAAAAGATGCGATGCAACACCGCATCATCGAGCCCCAGGGTGGCGATCTTTTCGGCATTACTCCGGATACCGGGAACGCCGGGGAAATCGGTACCGAAGAGAAACCGATCGGCCAGTTTCGCCATCCTCGGGTAGAATGTCAACAATTTCCGCGGCGGCAGGCCAGAGACATCGATGTAGACCCGGGGATGGCGGATCACCATGAACTCCGCCAGGTGGTACCAGAAGTTCCGCCCGGCATGGCAGAGGACAAGGGTCAATTCCGGGAAGTCGGTGGCCACCTCGTCGTAAAGGTAGGGATCGGCGTGTTTGAGCTTGGTCCGCGGAAAGATGGAGGTGCCGGCATGAAGCATCACCGGCAGCCCCTCGGAGCGGCACCACTCGTAAAACGGGTAGAGCCGGCGGTCGTTGACGGCGTAGAGACCGTGCACCCCGTGGAGTTTGAAGCCCACCACCCCGAGCTGCCGCTGGCGCCGAGCCTCGGCCAGCAGATCGTCGTGAACCAGCGGATTCACGGCCCCGAACGGGATATACCGCGGATAGCGCCGACAGACCTCGAACACCCGTTCCACCGGCAGCGAGCCGGCGGTTTCCGGCGAATACTCCGGGAGCAGGACACCCCCGACCACACCTTCACCGGCCAGCACCCGATGATAGCGCTCCGGCACCAACCGGCCCTCATCGTCGTAGATCAGCGGCCGGTAGGGACCCGTATCCATCCACAGGCGCACCGCCTCCGGCCGCCATTCGAAGACCTGGCCGACATGAAGATGAACATCGATAAGCTTCATGATATCGACAACCTCAAAGCTTTAATTCAAGTTTTTTATCATTATATTGATGCCCCGTTCCGTCACCGACCAGGAAGCGTTCGATACGCTCCCGGATACGGGCGAGAGAGAACACGGGGGGCCGACTTCAGCGGCGGCGGCGGCCGGACCGCAGCATGGCGGCATAACGCCATTCGTTGACCCGTTTAAGCAGCGCCACCTTCAGACCGCACAGCGGCACCCCGCCGACTATGCCCACCCCGTCGCCATCTCCCAGGGCGATCAACTCCCCGTGAGAATGGTAATCTACCCGTCGCAACGGCTTCCCGGCGACCAGCCGCCGGACGTTGGCCCCCGCCCGGTCGCCGTGGAACACCGCCCGCTGGGCGCTGGCCTGGTTGGCGTCACCGGTACCGCCGGCGACCACGGCAACATCGCCGACGGCAAACACGTCAGCCCAGCGTTCACTCTGCAAAAACCGATTGACGGTCAGCGGGCGGCCGTCAGGCATGCCCGGCAGCACCCGCGGCCGCACCCCGGCACACCAGAGCACCAGATCCGCCGCCAGGCAGTCACCAGCAACTTCCAACCCGGCGGCGGTGACTGCTGTGGCGGCGGTATCCAACTGCAGCTCGATGCCCGTCCGCCGGCAGTACTCGCGCACGTAGGCCCGTTGAGCATCGGTGATACCGGCCCGCGGCAGGATATCGGCGCTGCGGGCGGTTAGGATCACCTCCCCCGCCGGCCGCGGCAACACCCGGCGGACCATAGCCGCCACCTCTACCCCCTCGACCCCGGCGCCACTGACCGCCAGCCGTACGCGTTCCCCGGTCGCCGCCCGGGAGGCCAGCTCCTGCACCCGGCGACAACCGCGCACCACGGATTCGTATTCCTGGGTATGGATGGCGTGTTCGGCCGCCCCGGGGATACCGAAATACGCGATTCCGGCGCCGGCCGCCAGCACCAGGATATCGTAGCGATACGTCTCCCGGCGGCCGACCACCCACTGCCGCCCCGGGTCAAGTTCAATCACCGTATCTTGCACCCATTCGGCGCCGGCAGCCGCCGCCAGGGAACCAAGGGACTTCCACACCAACCGGTCACGGGAAGGCCGCGCCACCCGTTCGTGGAAGCGGGCCTTGACCTGGTGCCGGAAACCGGCATCGACGAGGCGGATGCGCCAGCCGGCGGGCAGGCCGCGGGCGGCGGTACGCAGGCAGGCAAGGCCGGCGTAGCCGCCGCCGACAATTACCAGTTCACCACGGTTCGTCATAACAGCACCCCCTCCGGCCCATCCGCCGGGATCGCCGACTCCACGCCCCGGCCGATCACATTCCTTGCGCTGCCCACCGGTTCACGCCCCGCACGGCCACATCACATCCACCGGTCGGAACAGCGGCCGCCGCGCCGGATCAGGTGGAAGATTTTTTCTCCAGCCAGTGCCGCGCCCGCTGCGCGGCATGCAGCCCGCACATGCCATGCACCCCGCCGCCCGGCGGCGTCGACGCCGAGCAGAGAAACCAGCCGGGCACCGGCAGGCGGTACGGGTCGCGGCCCGCCACCGGCCGGAAGAAGGTCTGACGCAGACTCTGAACGCCGCCGGTGATATCGCCGCCGATATAGTTGGGATTGTGAGCCTCCATGGCCGCCGGCGGCATCACGTGGCGACCGATCACCAGGTCTTTGAAACCAGAAGCGAAACGCTCCACCTGGGCCTCGACGGCCGCCGCCATGTCCACCGGCGAGCCCGCCGGCACGTGGCAGTAGGCCCAGGCGACGTGCTTCCCCGCCGGCGCCCGGGAGGCATCGCAGACGGTCGGCTGCACCAGCAGCACCGCCGGCCGGTCGGGGTGCCCGCCGAGCCAGACCTGCCGTTCACTGCGGGCGATCTCGCCGAAGGTGCCGCCGAGATGCACGGTGCCGGCGCGGCGGCAGGCGCCATTCCGCCAGGGAATCGGCCCGGAGAGTGCCCAGTCCACCTTGAACACGCCGGGACCGTGCCGGAAACGCCGCAGCGCCTGACGGTACGACAGCGGAAAGCGGTCGCCGGCGAGGCCCAGCAGGTGCCGGGGGCTAATGTCGAACAGCACCGCCCGGGCGGGGGGGATATCGGCCGCAGCCCGTACCGGATGATCGCGGACGATATCGCCGCCGGCGGCGCGGACACAGGCCGCCAGGGCGTCGGCCAGATTCTGGGAGCCGCCGGCCACCAGCGGCCAGCCGACGGCATGGGCGGCGGCGCCGAGTACCATGGCGAAGCTGGCGGTAGGCGGCCGTTCCAACGGCAGCAGGCCGTGAACCGCGAGTCCGGCAAACAGCGCCTTCGTGCCCCGTTCGACGAAACGCCCGTCGACCAGGCCGCGCACGGAACGCAGAGCATGCAGGCCGAAACGGGCCATGAGCAGCGGGTGGCGCGGAACGGTACCGGTCACCGCCGGAGCGAGGATGTCAGGTACCAGACCGGACCAGCGGGCAACGAAGGGCGCCACCAGCCGGCGGTAGGCGTCGCCGTCGCGGCCGAAACCGGCGGCGGTGCGGTCCAGGGAACGCTCCAGCAACGCCGCCGAGCCGTCGTCCAGGGGATGGGCCAGGGGAATTTCCGGCTGCCGCCAGTTCAACCCGTGCGCCGCCAGCGGCAGCGAGGCGAAACCGGGCGAAGAGATACCCAGGGGATGCACCGCGGCGCAGATGTCGTGAATAAACCCCGGCAGGGTCAGGGCGGCTGAGCGACAGCCGCCGCCCACCGTGGACTCACCTTCGAAGACGGTGACGGAAAACCCCGTGCGGGCAAGAAACGCCGCCGCCACCAGGCCGTTGGGACCGCTGCCGACAACTACAACATCGGCGGTCACGAACGTTCCGGGGCGGACGCTTTGGACCGGCGGCGTACCAGCCGCCGGACACCGTCGGCAATGATTGCTGCCACGGTGCGCACGGCGCCGTTAGCCGGCAGGTTGCGCCAGCCGCGGCCGAGCCGGCGGCGGTCGATACAGGTGGTGGACATCTCCACCAGGGCGCTGACACCGAGATCGGCGGCCAGCGCGGTCAGGGTCTCGTCCCAGAACCTCTCCTGCTGGTGGTGGCCGAAGAAGACGAAGCCGGATTCGTAGAGCGGATCACCGGTGCGGGCGAAGGACTGCACCATGGCCACCGGGCGCCCCTCCTCCTCCACCGCGCCGAAGGTGATCCAGCCGGCCTCCATGTGGCCGCGAAGCGGCACGAAGGAAAAACTCCGGTCGGTGACGTTCAACACCCGGATACCGGTGGCCAGCGGCACCCCGCCGGGGATGGTAAGATTAATGATCCCCGGCGCCCCGGTGACCAGCCCGAGGGGCAGGACGATGACGTTACCGGCGGGCCAGTAGTCCGGCAGATGCTGTTTGAACGCCGCCGCCACCGCCGCCGGGGTAACGTCATCGGCGGTGAGCCGTACCCGGTAGGTCTTGCGCCACAGGGAACCGTAGCCGTGACCGATGCCCTGGGGTAGCCGGCCGAGGACGTTGAGATTGCGAATCCCTTCGGGGCGTTCATCAAACCAGGTCTCGCCCAGGGAAGGCGCCCAGGTAGCGGCCGGAAAGATCTCGTGTTCGTCGTCGGCACCGACCACCGGCGGCGTGAAGGTTCCGCCCGGGGCGCCGGATTTCAGGTCGCCCACCGCCGCGGCGGTGGCCGAATAGATGCGGGCGACACGGTCGATACCCAGCTCTACCAGCAGCCGCCAGGAGCGAGAGCCGGTAGCTGCCAGGGCGACGGCCACCTGCCGCCGTTTCAACCGCACCACCAGGGCCAGCAGATGGGCAAGGCCGAAGCCGTCCACGACAACCGCCTTTTCAAGATCGACCACCACTGCGCCGGGGTGCCCGGCCAGCGCCTCCTGGCCGGCGTCGTGCAGGATTGTCCCCGCCCCGTGGTTGACATCACCCGTTACCGCCAGTACCGCCACCCCGGTTTCCGGGGCCTGTACGTCAACCGTCACTGCCATTGCTTGCCTCCATCCGTCATCCCGAAGGTAGTCACCGTTCCAGCTTCAAGCCGTACGACAAAAAACAGGCTAGCATCAGTACCCCACCCTGTCAAGCGGCGAGCGCGGAATCGGCAACCGGAACCGCCGACGGCACGTACCCGCCCACCTCAAAAACCACTTCACGGTAGCGGAAATTTTTCCTCGACACCGTAGCAAAGCTATTCAGGCGGCTGTTGCCGAAAAATTATTGCGCCTTGAGAAAAGCCGTCTTGCCCAGGAATGCGCTGAGCTAGATCCAGAATTCGAACAATCAGTAACGGAGAAGGGCTTTTCATCGGAGCTGGAAGAATGGCCAGAATACCAAAGAGGTGACAGACACCGGGCAGATTTGAACCCGGCACCTGGACGTGAACAGGGCCGATCCCTATTATCCGAGCCGTCAGTCATGGGTCAGCAACGCCCGCAGGGCCTCTTCAACGGTCGCGTAACGGAAATGGTAACCAAGGTCAAGCAGGCGCCGGGCCGAAATCCGCTGACCGTGGAGGACGACGCCGGCCACCTCGCCGAGGGCCAGGCGCAGGAGAAACCCCGGCACGCCGGGGAAGATGGTCGGCCGCTCCAGCAGCCGGTTCAGCATGACGGTGAACTCGCGGTTGGTCACCGGTTCGGGGCCGACGCAGTTCACCACCCCGCGCACCTCCGGCTGACGGGTGAGAAACAGCAGGATGCCGGCGAGATCAGCCTCGTGAATCCACGGAAACCACTGCCGCCCGGAACCCAGCGGCGCCCCGAAACCGGCGCGGAACACCGGCAGCAGTTTGGCTAGGGCGCCGCCGCGGCGCCCGAGGACAACACCGAAGCGACAGATGACGGTACGTACCCCGAACTTCTCCGCCTGCAGCGCCCGGGTCTCCCAGTCCACCGCCAGACGGGCGAGAAAATCATTTCCCGGAGGCGCTTCCTCGGTCACCGTTTCATTGCCGTGGTAGCCATAATAACCGGTGGCCGAGGTACTGATAAGCACCGTATCCGGCAACGGCCCGGCGGCCAGGGCATCGACCAGGTTGCGGGTGGTTTTGATCCGGCTGTCATAGATCAGCCGCCGCTGTTCGGAGGTCCAACGGGTGAAGATGTTGGCACCGGCGAGATTGATGATCAGGTTATGGCCACGCACCGCCTCCTGCCACGGCCCCGGCAGATTGGGATCTCCTTCGAGGTAACGCACCCCGTCGGGCAGGTTCTTCGGCGGCCGCAGGGTGCGGGTGAGCAACGTCACCTCCCAGCCCGCCGCCGCCAGGTGCCCGGTGAGAGTCCGTCCGATGAATCCCGTACCGCCGGTAATGAATGCCCGCATGATCCCCTCCCGCGATTCGACGCATTTTTTCCGCCGCCCAGTTGCGCCCCGCCGCCCGGTTGCGACCACCATCCTTCCAAGCAACATGACGCTAACTAATTAATTTTACATGGTTAAGTTTTTTAATTCTTGACCCGAGACTTCAAAAAGTACAAGGTTACGTGATAATAAACCACTGCCGGAAGCAATGTGGGGCGCTAATACCCAACTAAATGGCTAATCTAATGCCGGCAGATGGAAAAATCCAGCTTCTTTGTACGCGGTTTATATCAGCCGGCCAAGGGAAGCAGTTCGGTGAGGCAGTCGATGCGGCGGGTGGCGCCGGCGGCGGAACCAAATCCGAGGAAAGGGATACCGGCATCCCGGGCGGCGTCACGATCGAGAACCGAGTCGCCGACGTAGAGCGCCTCGGCGGGAAGGATGCCCAGGCGTCCGATGATCTCCTCCAGCATGTCGGGGGCGGGTTTGGGCCGGGGCACGTCGGCGGCGGTGAGGATATGGCTGAAATAGCCGCCGATACCGAAGTAATCGGCCACCAGGCTCATGGAACCGCGGCGGTTGGTGGCAATGGCAAGCGGATACTGCCGGCTGCACGCGTCGAGTACCTCGAAGAGGCCGTGGTGAGGAATCATCAGCGGCACGAAACGGCGATAGTCCACCGTGCAGGCGTAGGTCAGAACCTCATCGTACAGCCGACCGGTGCCAAAGAAGTGGATAAAAACCTGGTGGGAGGAATAGGTATGCAGCACCCGGAGGCGCATCTTGTCCGCCGGTGATACCGGCGGCATGCCGAAGACCGAGAAAATATGATTGTAGAAGGCCAGGTTGGCGCCCTCACTGGCAAACAGCACGCCGTCACAGTCGAAAATGACCGCCTTCACAGGACGAGCACCGTCGGTGCCGTCACGACCGGGGAAAACCGCTGACCAATTCATGGCGCCTCGTGCCGTCGCAGCCGCCCGCCGAGGTACTGGCCGGCGGCGGCCGCGAGGATGAACAGCGGCACGAAGCGCCAGTCCAGCAGCAGCGAGCGCCGCAGCCAGATGATCAGCGGAATGGACAGATGGATGTAGACGAACCAGGCCACGGTGTACCTGTCCACCCCGGCCCGCAGGTAACCCAACGGCACGTTGAGCAGCAACGCCGTCGCCCCCACCACTCCCGTCGGTACCACCACAGGCGCCTGTCGCAGGCTGATCAGCAAAGGACTCATAGCCGGAATTTTCCTCGACACGATGATCAAAAAGTGCATATACACCATAAACAGCGTGTTTGTCACGCCGGAGGATGGCCACCACAACGGCCCCCCGCTTATTGCCACAGGACAAACCCGACGGCGAGGTAACCATATCATCAATTTATCAGCAGCGCATGTTTGCAGCGGTTGCGGTTCATGCTGCAGGAACTTCGCATTTATCCGGCTGTTTCAGGACGATATCGAGGCAATAGCATCATTCACGGGATTGAACGCGGATGAATTTACCGGCAATATCGACAAAGCCGGTGAGAGGCGTTTTATGAAATTCCAGGAAAACGGAGATTGCATCTTTCTCAATAACATTCACGGTGCCTATCGGTGCAGCATATACGAAGCGCGATCGGCAATCTGCAGAAGTTATCCCGCCACCGAAAATCAGAGAAAAACCTGCCGCGCCAACCGCGGCCGTTGATGGTCCCAACCATGTCAGTTCAGTCATCAGCGGGACTGAACCGTAACGGAGGATGAACCATGCCCTACGTCAATATCAGAATCACGAAGGACGGCGCCACCGCAGCCCAGAAAGCAGAACTCGTCCAGGGGGTGACGGACCTGCTTGTCCAGGTCCTGGCAAAAAACCCGGCGACAACGATGGTGGTCATCGACGAGGTGGACACGGACAACTGGGGCATCGGCGGTGAAACCGTCACCGCACGCCGGCAGCGGGGGCGGTGACGCGAGGTACCGGGGAAAGCCCGTGTCCGTCGGCACCTGCGGTAAAAATCAGCTCCCCGCAACCCCTACGGGATGAATTGGCGATGAACACGGCAAGGGACCGCAACGGACACGAGAAGATGTGCGCGGAACTGCTGCGGCAACTCGGCCGAGCCGATATATCGCGGCAGGCGGCCGCCAAAATACTGCCGCTCCGGGTGGACGGAAAGATTCAGGTCCGTTGTTTACCAGCGACTACCTGATAGGTGCCGCGGACGGGGTATCGGCAGCCGCCCAGCCGCTGCAAAGCCATCAATCACCCTTTCCGGCAATCTCGGGATTGCGTCGGTTGTAAAGGGCAATCTGTTCCGCAAGGCTCAGCTTCCGCCCCTGCCGGCAACCGCCGCCGTTCTCACCCCCGCCTTTTTCTGCCCCGCCGCGGCACAGACAACAGCGGTCGTCGGAACACCACTGGCAGAAACGGCAGTCGGAACACGGATGCTTCTTTGCCGGCGGTAGCGGCCCCGGTTTTCCAGCCGTCGTGTTGGTCATGCTGAATCCTCCGGGTCCTGCCGGTACAGGAACTCCCGCGCCGCCGCCAGCAGCTCCGCGGCACTCCCGGTCCGCAACCGCGACATGGGCAGCGAGCGGCGCAGCAGCCGGCCGTAGCCCTTGGTCACCAGGCGCCGGTCGGTAATCACCACGATGCCGCGGTCGTCACGGCCGCGGATGAGCCGGCCAACCCCCTGTTTCAATTTGATCGCCGCCAGCGGCAGAGCAAGATCATTGAACGGGTCACCGCCGCGCCGGCGCAGAAGTTCGGTACGCGCTTCCAGCAGCGGTTCATCCGGCACCCGGAAGGGCAGCCGGACGATCACCAGGGTTTCCAGCGCCCGACCGCGCACATCCACCCCCTCCCAGAAGCTGTCGGTGCCGAAAAGCACCGCCGCGGCGTGCCGCCGGAAGGTGTTGAGCAAAACGTCGCGGGAGCCATCCCCCTGCATGAGGAGGTGCATGCCGCCGGCCGCCAGCGCCGGCCGGCAGTGTTCCGCCACCCGGCGCATGAGACCGTAGGCGGTGAACAGCACCATCATCCGCCCGCCCGCCGTCAGCGCCAGATCGACAAGGAAGGCGGCGAGTCGCTCGCCGTAGGTGCGGTCAGCCGGTTCCGGCAAATCGTCCGGCACCATGAGCAGCGCCTGGCGCTCGTAGTCGAAGGGACTGGGAAGCTGCAACATGTCCACCCGCCGGCGGATCTCTCCGTCCGCCAGCCCCAGATGTTCCAGGGCATAGTCGAAACGGTCACCCACCGCCATGGTGGCGGAGGTCATGACCACCGCCTCGCGGCGGTCGTAAAGCAGCTCTTTGAGCCGCGGCCCGACCTCCAGCGGCGCGATGACGACCGTGAGATTGGGCCATCGGCCACTGCTGGTCTCGATCCAGCAAACAGTTCCTTCCTCGGCCCGGGCGGCGAGGAAGAAACGGCTGAAAATCCCCGCCAGGGCATCGAGCCGGCTGCGCAGCCCGCGGGCCTCGATAAGGAGAAAATCGAACTCCTCCAGCGGCAGCAGCGTCTCGCGGATGGCCGACTCCAGCAGGGTGTCAAGCCGCAACAGCCCACTCATCACCGGCGCCAGCAGTTCCTGCAGTTCACACGCCGGGGGCTGCACCGCATCTATCCACCACGGCTCGCCGCGAAAACCATCGGTCACCCGCAGCCGCCGGTCCCGGCGCCGCCCGGCATCGTCTTCGTCACCCGTTGGCAGCCGGCCGTTCACCGCCGCCAGCCATTCTGCCGTCAGCGTCCGCAGCATCCCGGAAACATGACCGGCAGCCGGCAACAGCTCACTTTCCAGCAAGCCGACTATCATCCCCACCGGATCCCGGCCCGACGGTTTCACATGGCGCAGCAGCCGGTGGTACAGCCGCTCCAGCAGCCCCGACCCGCCGCCGCCGGGCACCCCGCCCCGCCGCCGGGTCAGGCGGCCGAGCAGCCGCTGCAGGCCCACCATGGAAGCGGTTTCACCCAGGTGGTCGGTGGCGATGTCTTCCAGATGGTGCGCCTCGTCGAAGATCACCGCCTGGCAGGACGGCAGCAGCGAAGCACCCTCGGGCAGCCCGAGATCAGCGAACAGCAGATGGTGGTTGACCACCAGCAGCCGGGCTTTCGAGGCCCGCCGGCGGGCTCCCTGAAAAAAGCAGGAGTCGTAATCCGGACAGCGCACCCCGAGGCAGATGTCGGCCTCGCAGCAGCATTGTTCCCAGATGTGCGGCGGCGGCGGCACCGGTAAATCCGCCCGGCTGCCGTCGGTGGTGGCCGCGTACCAGGCGACGATATCGGCCAGCAGGGCGCGCTCGCCGTCCTCCAGCCCCGGCAGGGTCGCGTCGCCCTGCAGCTCGTGCATCTTGCGACGACAGACATAATTGCCGCGGCCCTTCACCAGCACCGCTTCCAGGGACATCCCCAGCGGCCCGGTGAGCAGCGGCAGATCCTTGTTGAGAAGCTGTTCCTGAAGATTGATGGTGTTGGTGGAGACCGCCACCCGGCGATCGCCGGCGAGGATCCATTGCGCCGCCGGCACCAGGTAGCCGAGGCTTTTGCCGGTGCCGGTGCCGGCTTCGACCAGCAGCAGCCGGCGGTGATCGAGGGCCGCGGTAACCGCCGCCGCCATGCGCACCTGGGCGGGACGCGACTCGAAATACGGCAACGCGGCCGCCAGCGGTCCGTCGGCGGCAAAACAGGCGGCCACCGCCGCCGGGTCCACCACCGCCGCCGACGGTGGCCGCAGGGGTTCGACCACCGGGTAGATTGCCGCCACGGCGTTGTCGATAATCAGGCAGCCGATACCGCGGGCGCCAAGGCGTGCGGCCACCGCGATATCGGCATCTGACGGTTCGAGATTGCCGGTGGGATGATTGTGAATAATCACCTCGCCGGCCTGCAGGCCGGCGTCCACCGCCGGTGCCATGCGGGGGTTACCGCGAGCCAGCACCCGCACGACGGCAATCCGGCCATTGTCATCGCAGACACCCTGGAAAAGCACCTCGCGGCCGCCGGCGGCGGCGACGGCGGCACGCAGTTCCGCCTGCACTTCGGAGGTCAGATAGGTATCGGGATCGAGGCGGATGCCGGGATGGTCATGCATGGGAGACGACGCGGTTACGAGCCATCATGCCCGGGCGATGCGGAAATCGGCATATTCGCGCCGGAACGGCTCCCGGCTGACCTCCACCGCGTCCACCCGGGACGCGGGCGAGCCCCGATGGCACCAGGCGATGAATTCGTCGAGTACCGCCGCCGGGCCCTCGGCAATAATCCGCACGCTGCCGTCGGCAGCGTTCCAGACCCGGCCGGCAAGCCCCAGGCGCTCCGCCTCCCGCATGGTATGGGCCCGAAACCAGACCCCCTGCACCCGACCGCTAACCACCACCGATAGCCGCTGGTTCATGGCGTCAACCCTTCGGCAAGCGATTCGCGGTGGACGACCCGCAGCTCGTCGTCAAAGCGATAGATCCGCGGCACTCCGGTGAGCACCTCCACGGCGGCCAGCGCCTCCGGGGCCAGGTCGTCCAGGATCATGACCAGCGACCGGATGACATTGCCATGGGCCACCAGCAGCACGTTCTTCCCCCGGCGCAGGTCCGGCTCCGCGGTGCGCCGATAGAAATCCCCCACCCGTTCGACGGTCTGCCGCAGGCTCTCGCCGCCGGGCGGCGGGATCTCGTAGCTCCGGTGCCAGAGTTGGTATACATCAGAACCGTACCGCTGCCTGACTTCGTCCTTGAAACGGCCCTGAAGATCACCGTAATGGCGCTCGTTAAGGGCCGCATCGGCAATCACCGGCAACCCCGGCCAGCCGGCGGCGGCGATGATGTTCAAGGTTTCCGCCGCCCGCCGCAGCAGAGAAGTATAGCCTACCGCGAAATCACGGCCGGCCAGCAGCGCCGCCGCCCGCCGGGCCTCCTCGCGGCCGGTGTCGGTAAGCGGCACATCGACGGATCCGGTAAAGCGGCTTTCCCGGTTCCACAGCGACTGTCCGTGACGAACGAGTACCAGTTCAGTCACCGCCTGTCCCTCCCGTATCGTGGCGGCCTTCATGCACCTGTTTTTCCAGCAGCCGCCCCTCATTATAAATGAAATGGACCAGAATCATCACGAAGATTGTGCCGGCACCGATGCCGACCTCCAGTATGCAGGCGTGGTGATCGTAGTTGCAGATGGACATCTCCGCCGCCACCAGCAGGATAGGCCGGATACGGAACCCAGGGCATGCGAAACATCTCGACGCGGAGGCACCGGCATCTACCCAGCGGCGCACGGCAGCAATCGGCAATCGCGCCATGCAGGAAATCTTTTGGCACATATACCACGTGCCGGCGGCCGCGGGCAAGATGCTTGCGTTGCTGACCGGCACCAGACCAGCGCCGGAAAGTGCAAACGCCGATGAATTGGCAAACGGCGGAAACCCTTTACAAGAGCGGCGCCCCTGGCGTACAACGGCAGGCATGGACCGTGACACTCTGACCGCCATGATCGACGATCTCCGCCCGCTGGCACTCGGCGCATTCATCAACAAGGTTCAGCAACCGGGCCCGCGCCACCTGGTGCTGCGTCTGCGGGGCCGGGCCGGGAACCTGAAGTTGATGGTCTCATGCGATCCTCGGGCGCCGGGGCTCCATCTGACCACCGGCATGTTCCCCAACCCGCCGCGGCCGCCGCGTTTCTGCGCCTACCTGCGGCGCCACCTCCAGGGGGCGCGGATCAGCGCGATCGAGCAGCCGCACCATGACCGCGTCGTCATCATCCGCGCCCGCCGCGGCGACGGCGAGCCGCTGGCCCTGGTATGCGAGTTTTTCGGCACCGCCGCCAACGCCGCCTTCGCCCGCGGCCCGGAAACCGTCATCGAGGAGCTGCTGACCCCCCGTGCCGGCCATGACCGGCTGGTGGCCGGCCGGCCGTATATCCCACCGGCGAAAGCAACGGCGATGCCGTCGGCGTCGGCTACAGATGTCCGGACGGCGACACCAACCGATGCGCCCATGGCGATGCCGGCACCTAGAGACACGCCGACGGCTGGAAACCTGAAGGCGCCAACTGATGAAATGTCAGGCGGACTGGCCGCCCGCGGGCCGGATGCCCCCCCGTCCGGGATATGCCCCGGCACCGGCTTGGCGCCGCCCGCCGGGGCCGGAGCCGTGGACGCTCCGTCCGGCACCATTCCGGCGGTCCACCGGCGCTACGACCGCCGGTTCATCCCGCGCTTCTTCGCCCATGCCGGCCCGGCGCCCCAAAGCGAAGTTGTCGCCGCCCTCGACCGCCACTGCAAACGACTGACCAAACGCCTGGAAAACATCGGCACCGAGGAGCGGGAGAAACAGGCCGACCAGGAGGCGGAACAGCTGGGTGAACTGCTGAAAAGCGCCCTGGACCGCATCCGGCGGGGGGACAAAAGCGTGACCGTTCCCAACTGGTGGTCGGAGACGCAGGAGCCGGTTACCGTCCCCCTCGATCCCGCCCTCTCGCCGGTGGAAAACCTCAAAAACCTCTACAAGCGGGCGAAGAAGGCCCGGCGCGGGCTGGAAATGATCGCCGAACGCCGGCGGCAGACGGAGGAGGAACTGGCGTATTACGAGGATCTGCGCTACCAGACCGAAGGCGAGCCGGACCCGGAGCTGCTGGCCGAAATCGCCGCCCTGGTGCCGGCGCGCCGTGGCTCACAGGATACCGGCACGGAACGGCCCGCTGCCGGCGGAAAGGAAAAGAAAACGGATCAGCCAGCCGGCATCACGGTCATCAGCCTGCCCGACGGCACCCGCCTGCTGCTTGGCCGTTCAGCCCGGGGCAACGACCGGCTGTGCCGCCACGCCGGCCACGGCGATGATCTCTGGTTCCATGCCCGCGGCATCCCCGGCGCCCACGTGGTACTCCAGCCGTCGCCGGGACGAGCGCCAACCGAAGCGGAGATCGAACGCGCCGCCCGGCTTGCCGCCTGGCACAGCCGCGGTCGCAACGACTCCCGCGTGAATGTCACCTGTCTGCCGCTGAAACACCTGCGCAAACCGAAAGGGGGAAAACCCGGCCAGGTGCTCATCGCCGGCCCGGAACGCACGCTGACCGTGGTCCCGGCGGAGGATTGACGGCGGCGGATGAAATGAGATGACAGGATATTAGGATAGGAAAACAGGACAGATAGGACAGGAAATTGCTTTGGGGGAGTTACCGCGAAATGACGTCGTCACCAAGGTGCCGAATACTCCGGATGCCCCCGCGGCCACCATATCGGTCACGCTATGGTTATCTCGGGCCGCATTTTCGATACCCGTACCACAATTTTATCCATCCTGCACCAACGCTTCCAGTCCTTGCCGGTCACCCACCTCGATCATCACCCCGTGGTGAACGCTGAATCCCGACCTATGCCGCCAGGACAGCAGTTTAGTGATGAACTCATCATCAACAATACCCCTGTTTGATCTTGCGCATAACATGCTCTTTGGCGATGCGTTCAAGAACAATACTGCATCCTGGTGGCAGATTGGGAAAATCGTTTTCGATTTCCTGATCAAGGCGCTGCCGGCGCGGGAAAGTAAAACGGAAAATTCTGTCTCACGGCGATATCGGCGGTGGGTCTGCCCGACAAAATCGAGCACGGTCAAACAATCTTTACCCGGAGCATGGCGCAAACCGCGCCCGAGCTGCTGCAGCAAAGGCGGTCAGGCTCTCGGTCGGCCTCCCGACCATCAACCACCCGCGATGAATGACCGTCACTTGAACTTCTTCTTGAACTCCCGGATCACGAACCCCAAATGCTCCTGCATCGCCAGTTCGGCATGCACCGGGTCGCCGGCGGCGATGGTCTCGTACAGGTTGCGATGGTGTTGCAGGATCAGCTCCTGCTCCCGGCGGCTGGTATAGAGGTCTTCCCGGTGTACCTTGACGGAAAAGCTCACCAGGTCGTAGATGGTATTGATCAGGTGAGAAAAGATGGTGTTGTTGGCGGCCGCCGCGATGGTCAGATGAAACGCCAGATCCTTCTCGAAATCGATCACCCCCCGGGCAAAATCGGTCTCCATCTCACCGAGGTAACCGGCCATCAACTCAAGCTGCTCGACGCTGCGCTTGCGCGCCGCCTCCCGGGCCGCCCAGGCCTCCATGAAGGCGCGGATCTCCGCCAGCTCCACTACCTTGCGATGGTCGTCCCGGAGCATTATCTGCAACGGGTCGCCCACCCGGCTGTCGGCCACACTCGACACCAGGGTACGGCTGCCGCGGACCGTTTTAATGAACCCCGACATCTCGAGATAACTGAGCGCCTCGCGGATGGATGCCCGGCTGACCCCCATCATCTCCGACAACCGGCGCTCCGAAGGCATCCGTTCGCCGACCTTGAGCTGGCCGTCGGCGATAAAGGCCAGAATCTGGTCGGCTATCTTGCGCGGCTTCTTCTCCGCCGCGATCTCCTGAAACAGTTCAGTCATCGGTATATCTCCCGCCGGTCGGCTTCCCTCCAAAAGATTTCAACCCCAGCTCGCCTTCTCCGTCGCGGACCCGCAATGGTCCCAGGGCCGCGCGGATGTGCGCCGCCATCAGGCACGGAAACGCCGCGAATCCGGAGCGGTTGCGGTACCATCCCGTTTCGGCGCCTTTTTGCACCGGTTTTGTACCTCTTGTTTCCGTAACCGTCTTCAGAACCACGCAGCCCATTCGAGACAATACCCGTGCCGGGGGTAGCGTAGCATATCAAATACATAACCGTAGCTTTTTTGCTACACAACGATCCGCGCCGGTCTCGGCACCGCTATCGGTCCGGTTCGGTAGCAGGCTCAGGAATCGGTACCGGCTGCATCCGCGGCAAGATTGCCGCCGGCATTGCGGTCTATATCATGGCGCTGCATCTTTTTGTACAGCAGAGTCCGATGGATGCCAAGCAGTTCCGCGGCGCGGGTCCGGTTGTTGCCGGCCTGCACCAGGGCACGTTTCAGCGCCTGTTTCTCCGCCGCGGCAAGCACCTCCCGAAGCCCCGGATTTCGCGATGCGGGAGCGGATTCGGCCGCCGGCCGGATATGGCCGGGCAGCTCATCGAGATCGACCTCCGGACCGGCGCCGGCCGACAGTAGCCGGCCGCACAGGTTGGCGACCTCGCGGACATTTCCGGGCCAGACATACTGCTCCATCGCCGCCGTCGCGGCGGCGGTAAAACGAATGGAAGCATCCGTCCGCCCCATCTCATCCGCCTGGAGTTCCAGCAACCGCGTGAGAATGGACATGATATCATCTCGCCGCTCCCGGAGCGGCGGGACATGGAGCGGCAGGGTAGTGAGCCGGTAGTAAAGATCCTCACGGAACCGCCCCATACGCACCCGCTCGAGCAGATCCTGGTTGGTGGCGGCAATGACGCGGAAATCGGAGCGCTTGATCTTCACCCCGCCGAGGCGCTCGAACTCCTTTTCTTCCAGCACCCGCAGCAGCTTGGGCTGCATCTCCAGCGGCATCTCACCGATCTCGTCGAGAAAGATGGAGCCGCGGTCGGCAAGCTCGAACTTACCGGGCTTGCCGGCGTGGGCGCCGGTAAAGGCACCGCGTTCGTAGCCGAAAAGTTCCGCCTCCAGCAGATCGCGGGGAATGGCGGCGCAATTGATGCGGACGAAAGGCGCCAACCGCCTGGAGCTGGCGTGGTGGATGGCCTGGGCGAACATCTCCTTGCCGGTGCCCGACTCGCCGGTAATCAGCACCGGCAAGCTGGTGGCCGCCGCCCGCAGCGCCTCCAGCTTGAGGCGCTTCATCCCCTCACTTGCGGCGATGATACTGTCGAAAGTGAAGCGGGTGTTACGCAGCGACATGATCTCCTGCTCGTACAACCTGACCTTGCTCTCCAGCAGTGAAAGTTTGCCCGCCAGCCGGCCCACATCCTTTACATCCTTGAACATCACCTGGCCGAAAACCGCGATCACCTCACCGTCCCGGACGATGGGAATGCGCTGCACCACCATGTCCTGACCCTTGATCCGGTGGGCGACGTTGATCTCGGACACGCCGCTTCTGGCGACGATGTGCATCCGGGTGTTCTCGATCACCTCGGTAACGTGGCGACCGATTTGAGCCGCGGGATCGATGCCGAGGAACCGCCCGTAGGGCCGGTTGAAGTGGGTCACATAGCCGGCGGCATCGGTAACGATGACGCCGTTGTGGATATGATCGAAGATCAACCGGTAGATCTCGAGCTGCCGCCGGCAGTCATCGTCTCGACCGCCGGCTCCCACACTCTGCCGCTCCATGCACCCCTCCTGTATCCATCCGGCGTTGGTCCGCGCCAAGCGGTCACGGACATCGATAAAGACAGATCAACGGTAACGGAATCGGTATGATTGTTGCGGCTTGACGTTCCGTTCAGCGGGGTTGGTAACGTGCGATTCAGCCCGCATTTCGGCACCGAATCTCCGGCCGGGCAAAACGCGGAAACCGGCGCTGTCCCGACCCCAACTGCCTGACCCCGACTGCCCACTGCCTGACCCCGACTGCCCGAGGAAACTTTGTATCATTTCCTCTACACCATACCTTTCTATAACCTGCCGGCAAAAAACCGGCAAGCAGTAAATACACGGCCGTCATGATCGGTAACCGGTTGCAATTTATACAACTGTTTCCCCACGGCGCACTTGCATCCGGGTTCCCGTCACATTCTTGCAAAGCTGGCCTGATTATTGCTACAACCTGCATTTCATCCACCCGCTATCAGCCGTCAGGTTAATACGGGGAAAAAATTCTTTGCATACTGCATAAAGCAAAAATTCATGTTGACAAAAGCAAAAAAACGTTTTAAGGCTGTTTTGGTCTGGTTGTCAGACCAGTTAACACCAGGAGGTTACACCATGCAAGAAAAAACCGCCATCGTTACCGGCGCCGGCAGCGGCATCGGCAAGGCCATCGCTCGGCGTTTCGCCGCCGCCGGCGCCCGGGTAGCCGTTGTCGATCTCAATGGCGATGCGGCCGGCGCCAGCGCCGCCGAAATCTCCGCCGCCGGCGGCACCGCCCGGGCCCTCACCTGCGACGTCGCCAACGAACAGTCGGTCGCCGACATGGCCGCGACGGTGGTCGATACCTGGGGCTCCGCCGACATCATCGTCAACAACGCCGGCCTGCAATTCATCAGCAGGGTGGAGGAGTTTCCGCTGACAAAATGGAACCAGCTCATCGGCGTCATGCTCACCGGCGCATTTTTGTGCACCCGCGCCTGCGTGCCGCACATGAAGCGGCGCGGCTGGGGCCGGATCATCAACATCTCCTCGGCCCACGGCAAGGCGCCCTCGCCGTGGAAATGCGCCTACGTTTCGGCCAAGCACGGCATCCTCGGCTTCACCAAGGTCATGGCCTGCGAACTGGCCGAATGGAACATCACCGCCAACTCCATCTGTCCGGGCTACGTCCTCACCCCGCTGGTGGAGAAACAGATCAAGGATCTCGCGGTACAGTACGGCATCGATGAGTCCGAGGTGCCTCAGCAGGTACTGCTCAAAAACCAGCCGCTGAAGAAACTGGTATCCACCGCCGAGGTCGCCGACCTCGCCCTCTACCTGGCTTCCGACCAAGCCCAATGCGTTACCGGCCAAGCGCTGAGCATCGACGGCGGCTGGACCTTCTGCTGAGCCGGAGGGAATGCCTGTGGTTCGGCACCGGTTCGCGGATATGAACGGCCGCGGCCGCAGGAACGGCGCTACGCCCTGCCACGGCTTTCGGCCGTCGTGACGGAACCATGACAACAGCCGGAACCCGCCGGAACGGACTGTCCACCGCGGCAGCGCCGCATTCACGGCGTTTCTGAAACGGAACGACAACCAATCGCAAGGAGGAGAAGCAATGAAGAAATGGGCATGGGGTATCGTCGCCGGGATGTTCGTCGTATCGCTGTTCATCAGTCCGCTCACCGCCGACGCGGCGAAGCGCGAGAAATTCGGCGCCGACAAGCGCCATGAAGAGGTGAAGCGCCTGAAAGTTGACACTTCATCCGATACGTTCCGCTGGAAGATGGTCATGCCGTGGTCCAAGGGACTGCTGTTCTACGACCTGGCGCAGCATTTCGCCGATTCGGTACGGCTGGCATCCGGCGGCCGGCTGAGCATTAAGTGTTTCTCCGCCGGCGAGCTGGTGCCGGCGATGCAGAGCTTCGACGCGGTGAGCAAGGGCTCCGCCGACTGCGGCCACGATTGGCCGGGCTACTGGAAGGGCAAGAACGAGGCATTTGTCGCCTTCGCCTCGGTGCCCATGGGCCTTGACTACGAACTTTACAACATCTGGCTCTATGAGCGCGGCGGCGCCGAGATGATGGACGAACTCTACGGCCGCTTCAACATGAAGGCCTTCCCCTGCGGCAACGCCGGCCAGGAAATGGGGCTTTTCTCCAACAAGCGCGCCACCAAGATCGCCGACTTCAAGGGGCTGAAAGCCCGTACCCCCGGCTGGTTCATGGACATCATGAACAACATGGGCGCCTCGGTGGTGCCGCTGCCCGGCGGTGAGATTTACCTCGCCCTCGAACGCGGCGTCATCGACGCAGCCGAGTTCTCCGCCCCGGCGGTCAACTATCCCATGGGCTTCGATGAGATCACCAAGTACGTCATCGAGCCGGGCGTCCACCAGCCCAGTTGCCAGTTCGGCCTCTTCATCAACAACGATTCCTGGAACAAGCTGCCCGACGATCTGAAGTGGATCGTCAATATCTGCGCCAAGGAAACCCAGTTGTGGAGCTATAGCTGGCAGAGCAACCTGAACGTCGACGCCATCGCCAAGTTCAAGGAAAAGGTCGAGTTCGTCAAGATGGACCCGGAAACCATCGTCCAGTTCAAGAAGACCGCCCAGGCATTCCTGAACTCCCTGAAGGAACAGCATCCCGACGTCAGGAAGGTACTGGACTCCCAGGAGCAGCTCATGGCCGATTTCGCCGACTGGCGTGAAATCCGCAGCGGCATCACGCCGTGGCCTTACGATACCTTCATCTCCGGCAAAACCCACGAATGATGGCTTCGTAACAGATCCATACATCTTCTTCGTTGCGCCGCAACCCGAGTCGCTCAACGTAAAATGGCGTTGCACTCCCGGGTGCCGGAAACAAAAACAACGGATAATCTTTATAGCTGGCTGCCGGCGGCGAAACCGTCGCCGGCAGCCTCGGCAAACTGCCGATTCTTTTCAGTACATTGCCGCAATCGTCACGGTTTCATCACGTTTCGAACAAGGGGTTTCCATGAACAGGATCGTTCACTCAATCGATGCATTCCAGGAATGGTTCGGCCGCCTGGGGGCGCTCCTGATCCTGCCGATGGTCGGCGTCGTGGTCTACGAGGTCTTCATGCGCTACATCCTCGACGCCCCCACCTCCTGGGGCTTCGAAACCACCAGCTTCATCTACGGCGTCCACTACATGCTCGGCCTCGGCTACGCCCATCTCCATGACAACCACGTCAGCATCGACATCTTCGAGTCCCGGCTGCCGGATCGCGGGCGGGCGGTGCTGCGAATTCTCACCGCGGTGGTCATCTTCTTCCCCACCATCGGCGGCCTGACCTTCTTCGGCTGGCGCTACGCCATCGATTCCTGGCGCAGCCTCGAGCACCTGTCCACCAGCTGGGCGCCCCCGGTCTACCCGTTCAAAACCGTCATGGCCGTCGGCTTTTCCCTGCTGCTGATCCAGGGATTCTCGCGGTTCATCCGTGATCTCGGCATCGCCGCCAACCGGGAAGGAGCCGCGCAATGAGCCCGGAAATCCTTACGATCCTGATGTTCGGCACCCTCATCGGGCTGATCGCCACCGGCCACCCGCTGGCGGTCACCCTGGCGGCCACGGCGACGATCTTCGGTCTCATCGACAATGGCGGCAACATCCCGGCACTGTTCGACATGTTCGCCAACAACTGCTGGGGGTTGATGCTCAACTACGTCATCGTCGCCGTCCCCCTGTTCATCATGATGGCCCAGGTGCTCGACCGCTCCCAGGTGGCGGAGAAGCTGTTCGAATCCCTCTACATCGTCCTCGGCGGCCTGAAAGGCGGCCTGGGGATGGCGGTAGTGGTGGTCAGCACGGTGTTCGCCGCCACCACCGGGATCATCGGCGCCTCGGTGGTCGCCATGGGGCTACTGGCCGGCCCGGCCCTGGTCAACAAGGGCTACCAGAAGGAGATCACCTCGGGCATCATCTGCGCCTCGGGGACGCTGGGCATCCTCATCCCGCCGAGCATCATGCTGGTGGTCTACGGCGGCCTGACGGGGATGAAGGAGACCTCGGTGGGCAGCCTCTTCGCCGCCGCCATCATCCCCGGCTTGCTGCTCTCGGGGCTCTACCTGTTCTACATTTTCCTCCGCTGCCGCCTCAACCCGCGCATCGGGCCGCCGATCCCACCCGAGGAACGCACCCACACGGCGGCGGAGAAATGGGCCATGACGCTGCAATCCCTCATCCCGCCGCTGGCGCTGATCCTCATCGTCATGGGCACCATCCTCTCGGGTATCGCCACGCCGACCGAGGCCGCGGCCCTCGGGGTGGTAGGGGCCATGTTCCTCGCCCTGGTAAACGGCAAGCTCAACTGGCAGGTAATGAAGGAAGCCAGCATCGCCACCTACAAAACCACGGCAATGATCATGATGCTGTTCATCGGCGGCAAGTTGTTCAGCACCGTATTCATGAGCATGGGCGGCGGCGATGTGGTGGCCAATTTCCTCCTCGGCAGCGGTTTCCATCCGATGCTGGTCCTCGCCTTCATGATGACCATCGTCTTCTTCATGGGGATGTTCATCGACTGGGCCGCCATCCTGCTGGTATGCGTCCCAGTGTTCACCCCCATCGCCATGGAGAT
>JAFGAM010000099.1 GCA_016933675.1 Candidatus Anaeroferrophillacea bacterium | reverse complement strand
GTCTTTTAAAGCCGGGGGGCCGCATGCTCGTCGTCGAGCCCGCTTTCCACATCTCCCGGGATGAATTCCAGGAATCGATCGCCGCGATGAAAGGGGCTGACCTGCGGGTCGAACCCGGGCCGCGCATCCCGTTCAGCCGCACGGCGGTGCTGCGGGGGGCCGGCGATGAGAAAGCGTGAAATCGGGACGCGGGTGAAGGAACCGCCGCCAAAAAATAGGTAAGAATTAACGATATCGTTTATTTCCCGGTTGGCTTGTTGTATAATGACGGCCGCTCGATTCATTCAGACCCAATCCACATGACAGTCGCCCCGCCATGACCGCGGCCGGCTTCGGGAGGCACGATGACAGGAAAAGGCATGGATATCGAAAAGCTGCTGGAATGGCTGAAGAAATACGACCTGACCGAGCTGACGGTCAGGGACGGCAAGTTCCAGGTGACGCTGAAGAAGGAATCCCATGCGGCCCCATTCCCCCGCCAGCCGCTCCTGGGGATTAACGAATCCGGCGGGCCCCTGGCGTCCTCGGCCCACGCCGATGAGGGCGGAGCGGTTGGTTTGCCGGCCGTCCCCTCAGAGACGGCCGGATGGCACGAGGTGAAGGCGCCGCTGGTCGGGACCTTCTACCGGGCGCCGTCGCCCGATGCCGAGCCGTTCGTCGAGGAGGGGGATCGCGTCGACGTCAACGACAAGCTGTGCATCGTCGAGGCCATGAAGATCATGAACGAGATCGAAAGCCCGGTGCGGGGCATCGTGCGCGAGATCTGTCCCGGGAACAAGGACACGGTGGAATTCGGCCAGGTCCTTTTCCGCATCGAGGAGCGGGAATAGCGGCATGATCCGCAAACTCCTGGTCGCCAATCGCGGCGAGATCGCCGTGCGCATCATCCGTGCTGCCCGGGAACTCGGCATCCAGACCATCGCCGTTTTTTCCGAGGCCGACCGCGAGGCCCTGTTCGTCCGCTATGCCGACCAGGCGGTCTGCATCGGGCCGCCTTCCCCCTCCGAAAGCTACCTGTTCTATCAGAACATCCTGGCGGCGGCCAAGTCGACCGGCGCCGACGCCATCCATCCCGGATACGGCTTTCTCTCGGAAAACGCCTTTTTTGCCGAGGCCTGCCGCGCCGTCCACGTCATCTTCGTCGGCCCCAGCCCGCAGGCGATCCGCAAGATGGGGGACAAGGCCACGGCCAAGCGGCTGATGAAGGAGGCCGGCGTGCCGACCGTGCCCGGATCGGAAGGGGTGCTCGAGTCGGCGGCGGCCGCCCGCAGGCTTGCCGACAAGATCGGCTACCCGGTGGTGATCAAGGCGACGGCCGGGGGCGGCGGGCGCGGCATGCGCATCGTCCACGGGAAGAAGGAGCTGGAAAGCGCCTTCAACGCCGCGGTCGGCGAAGCCCGGCAGGCCTTCGGCGACGCCGGGGTCTACCTGGAAAAGTTCATCGAGAACCCCAAGCACATCGAGATCCAGGTCCTGGGCGACAAGCACGGCCAGGCGGTGCATCTCTTCGAGCGCGACTGCTCGATCCAGCGCCGTTACCAGAAGCTGCTCGAGGAAGCCCCCTCTCCCGTCCTGGATGACGACACGCGCGCCGCCATGGGGCGCATCGCCGTCGCCGCCGCCCGTTCGGTGAGCTACGACTCGGTGGGTACCATCGAGTTCATCTACGACATGCGGACGCAGCACTATTATTTCATCGAAATGAACACGCGCATCCAGGTGGAGCACCCGGTGACCGAGATGATCACCGGCGTGGACCTGGTGAAGCGGCAGATCCAGGTGGCGGACGGCGAAAGGCTTTCCCTGACGCAGGAGGGGATCGCCAGGACGGGCCATGCCATCGAATGCCGCATCAACGCCGAGGATGCGCGGCAGGATTTCCTACCGCAGACCGGGACGCTGAGCCAGTACATCGTTCCCGGCGGCCCCGGCGTCCGCGTCGATGCCGGGGTCTATCCCGGCTATGCCATCCCGCCTTTCTATGATTCCATGATCGCCAAGCTGATCGTCTGGGGCGAGACACGCAAGGACGCCATCGCCCGCATGAGACGGGCACTGGGGGAGTTCATCGTGGAGGGGGTCGCTACCACCATCCCCTTCCACCAGCGGATCATCCAGCACCCGGAGTTCCACCAGGGCACGTACACGACCGATTTCATTCGCCGGGTGATGGCCGCCGATGGAGGAGGGAACGCATGCTGAACCGGCTGTTCGTCCAGTGCCCGCGGTGCCAGACCACGCACTTCATCTCGTTCTTCAAGAGCGCCCACTACGTCTGCTCGCGCTGCGGCCATCATTCCCGCCTCGATCCGCCCCACTGGATCAAGCAGTTGTGCGACCGGGGGACATTCCGTTCCCTGTTCGCCAACCTGAAGAGCCTGGACCCGCTGCGCTTCCCCCAGTACCGGCAGAAACTCGACGCGGCGGAGCGGGCGGCCAGCGGCTGGGAGGCGGTGGTCACCGGCACGGCCGAGATCAACGACATGCCGGTCGCCCTGGCCATCATGGATCCCGGCTTCATCATGGCGTCGATGGGATCGGTGGTGGGGGAGAAGATCGCCCGGCTGCTGGAGCACGCCGCCGGCCACCGCCTGCCGGTGGTGATGGTCATCTGCTCGGGAGGGGCGCGCATGCAGGAGGGCATCCTCTCGCTGATGCAGATGGCCAAGACCGCGGCGGCCGTTCGCCGTCTGCACGGCAAGCGCCAGCCGCTGGTCACCATCCTGACCGATCCCACCACCGGCGGCGTCACCGCTTCCTTTGCCATGCTCGGTGACGTCAGCATCGCCGAGACTGGGGCGCTGATCGGCTTCGCCGGTCCGCGCGTGATCCAGCAGACCATCGGCCAGAAACTCCCCCCCGGCTTCCAGACCGCCGAGTTCCTGCTGGAGAAAGGCATGGTGGACATCGTCGTGCCGCGCAAGCACCTGCGCGCCACCCTGGTCACCGTATTGAAGATACACCAGAGCCGGCCCTATCCCGTGCGCTGGAGCGGGGACGCATGAAACCCGCGATTGACGTCGTGAAACTGGCCCGGCATCCCAAGCGGCCGACCAGCCGGGATTTTATCGAATACCTGGTGCGCGACTTCGTGGAATTGCACGGCGACCGCCGGTTCGCCGACGACCCGGCCATCATCGGCGGCATCGGCTTCTTTGCCGACATCCCGGTGACCATCCTGGGCCACCAGAAGGGGCGCAATGTCAGGGAGAATATCCGTCGCCATTTCGGCATGGCCCATCCCGAGGGCTACCGCAAGGCGCTGCGCCTGATGAAGCAGGCCGAGCGTTTCGGCCGGCCGGTGATC
>JAFGAM010000098.1 GCA_016933675.1 Candidatus Anaeroferrophillacea bacterium | reverse complement strand
GGCGTCGGTATAGGCCGTGTAACCGGTGCTGTCAATACCGTTTCCGGTCATACCAAAGCCGCCCGCGTTCCCGAAGCCACAATTTACCAGGATGTGGCAGCGTGAGTCACCCAGGGTTCCGGAGCCGGCCGTCTGGGTCAGTCCGCTCAGCAGGGTGCTGGCCGCGATAACGTCCAGACCAAAGGCGTTGATGGGCCTGGTGACGGTACCCTGATCACCGTCGGCTTCTACAACGGTGATGACCGCATCACCGGCGTTGGCCGTCGGGTTGCCGATGGTCATGCCGAACCACCATCCCTGGCTGCCGTCAAGGGCCACGGCATAGGGGTAGTAGAGGACCGAGGTCGGGGCGCCGACCGGGCAGGTTTCTACGAATTCGGCCACAACGCGATCGCCTGAGAAGACCATGCCGCAGGGCAGTCTCCAGAGTTCCACCGACACGGTGACGCGGTCGCCGGCCACGAATCTCGCCGGGTCATAGACCACGGTCGGGATGTCGACGGTGAGGGCGTTGAAGGCGTCGATGCCCGTAAAGGCGGCGCTCGTCAGGGTCACAAACCGGTCATCGGGATCGATGGCGCCGCAACCCACGCCGTTTGCGCCGCCGCCCGGGGCAACAGCCGTTTCAGTGGTGATCGTCCATGCCGGAGCAATGGCCGTACCAGCCGCGGTACAGGGATCCTGCGTGGGCAGGAAGCCGAGTATGCTAACAGGGGTGGCGTTGAAGTAAGCGCCGTTTCCGGAGATCCTCAGCACCATGCGATACTGATCCAGGGGATCCCAGAAGGTGCCGGAGTTGTTCTGCAGGATGAACTCGTTTCCGAGGAACGTGCAGTAGCTGGTTCCGTTATTGTATTCGAACGTACAGGTTGCAGCCTGCCCGCCGCTGAAGGGCACCAGGCCGTTGATGTCACCCTTGCAGGCCTCCAGGGTAATGGCGGTTGCCAGGGCCAGGTGGGCCACCTGGGGGTTTGACGGGTTGAAAGTCAGGAAGTTGCTGCCTGAAACGCCGCCGGAATTGATGCTCACGTTCACGGTCGCGGCGCCATACACATCGGCGTCAACAGCGATGCAGTAAGTGTTGTCCCAGTCGTTGAAGTTCTGGAGAAAATCTGCGGGGGGAACGGCATTACCGTAAATGCCGTCCGCAGCGGCCGGGGCAATCGGGGTATCGTTGAACGCCCAGACACCGCCCGAGGTGCCTGTTCCGTCATGGGGCTCGCTGTCAAACAGCTTGATCTGGAATTCAGTACCGGCATCGACTGCAAGAGATGAATTGCCGTTGTAGCTGAGCGGATCAGAGATGTTCGCACCTTCTTCGTCATAGACATCGATGCGGATCCGGCTGGCGCCCACGTTACCTCTTACGCGGAAAAAGATCTGGGCTACACCGGCAGCCGTGATCTGACCGGTAACACCATCGCCGGCCACGGTATCCTTGACCGCCCACAGGTCGTTATCCAGGGTTGTGCCCGTGTCACCAGGGGCCGCTGTGGTGGCAAAACCGCCGCCGCCGCCCGGAACGGCCAGACCGTTGGTTCCGAGGATGACAAAGTCAAAGGAATGGCAGATCGTTACCCCGATGGGGAGATCGGCCGTGAACCAGTCACCGTCCTGAAAGATGGTGCCCTGGTCAAAGATAAAGGTGATGTTACCGGCCTTTTCACAGGCCCCCGGGGCCCCGGT
>JAFGAM010000011.1 GCA_016933675.1 Candidatus Anaeroferrophillacea bacterium | reverse complement strand
CGCATGGCCAGATTCCGTACCTCCTCGGCGACCACCGCGAAACCGGCACCCGCCTGCCCGGCGCGGGCCGCTTCCACTGCCGCGTTCAGGGCCAGCAGGTTGGTCTGGAAGGCGATTTCGTCGATGGTTTTGACGATCTTCTGGGTTTCCTCGCTGGCAGCGGAGATCTCGTTCATCGAAGAGGTAAGGCCGGCCATGGATTCCCTCGCGCTGCCGACCATGGTGTTGGCCTCGGTGACCAGGTTGTTGGCCTGGGAGGAATTGTCATCGTTCTGTTTGGCCATGGCGGCGATTTCTTCGAATGAGGCCGAGGTTTCTTCCAGGGACGATGCCTGGGACGACGCCCCTTCGGCGACATTCTGGCTGGTCGACGATACCTCGCCGGCCGCTGAGGCGACCTGCTCGGAACCGCTGAAGATCATGTCGGTCAGGCGGCTGATGGGTTTGACCACGATGCGGGCGATCATCAGATAGAGGGCCACCAGGGAGAGCAGCATGCCGACCAGGCCGGTGATGATGTTCTTCATCCGGGCATTGCCGAGGGCCTCGTAGACATGGGAGATGTCATGGCGAATGATCATCGCGCCGAGCACCTGACGGCTGGCGCCGTGGCAGTGGTGGCAGCTCTGTTCGTTGAGGATCGGCCGGATAACCGCCAGCTGTGGTCGGCCGGCGACGGTTTCCTCGTGGATTTGGCCATCGTTGCGGCCGTTGGTGAGCGTCGACTGCAGGGCGGTGGCAATGGTCGATGACGACGTGATCCCGGAAAAGTTACCGCCGCTGCGGTCCCGCAGTGAGGCATAGGTTATGCAGCCGGCAAAATCGACGATATAGGTTTCCACCCCGCCGATGTTTTCCCGGATATCCTCCATCTGCGCCCAGATGGTGTCGGTGTCGTTGATGGACATGGGCTTACGGATGCCGTTGAACAGGGTATCCGCCATGATATCGGCCGATTCCTTGACCTGCAGAATGATATGCTTCCGCATGTCGATGATGTTCAGCACGATCAGGCAGGTCAGAACAATGACAAAAAGGATTGCCAGGCTGGCGGTGACCTTGAACTGCAGTCCGCGGCGGGTGAAATTCATCAGTGGGCACCTCCGTAGACCAGCGGTTTGAAATCAAAGGCGGCGACCCGTTCCTCGTTGTGGCATCCGGTACAGTCCTGCATGGTCAAAGAACCCTTGATGTCCGCCGGATCCTCGCTTTCGACATGGACGCTGCCGGGGCCGTGACAGACCTCGCAGCCCAGGTTGCTGAGGTCGGGGGTCCGTTCCGCGGAAACGAAACCGCCGGGTTTACCGTAGCCGGTGGTGTGACAGCCGAAGCAGGTCTGGAACTCCGGCTCCGTCAGACCTTTGCGCATGGCACTGATATGTTCCCATGAATGGCGTTTCTTGGCGTAGCGGTCGTAACTGTCATATTCATGTTCGTGACAGTCGCGGCAGGCCTGGCTGCCGATATATCTCTTGTCGTTGTCGGCACCGCGAACCGGTACGGCAATGCCCCAGATCAGTATTGTTGCCAGCAGTCCCAGGCCGAGGGGCAGGAATGGCGGGATGCGAATAAAAAGTGGTTTCATGGACGCTCCTTGACGTTGTTGGTGCATGTGATAAATATCTCAATAAAGTTATCGGCGATCAGGGGAAAAAATTAAGGGAAAAAAACCTCAGGGCAGGAGAGATTATAGGGCGGGGCAACCGCATGCCGAAAGGAATGCAAACGGGAATTGATTTTCCCGCCGGGCCGAATAACCGGATGCCGATATTTCGTAAATGGTACTCGGCGTCGTCATTGGGAAGGGGGCATCGCCCTTGAGGTTCAGCCCAGCAACCGGTCCAGCAGGACGACGGGGTGTTCGGCGGTAATCGCGGTGCCGGCGTTGGTCAGTCCTTCGCGCAGCTGAATGAGGCAGCCGGGGCAGCCGCTGGCCGCCACCGTGGCGCCGGTGGCGGTGATTTCAGCGATCTTCTCCGCCTGGATGGTGCGGGACAGCTCCCGGTGGGTGACGCCGAAGGTGCCACCGGAGCCGCAACAGAGTTCCGGATGGGCGAGATCCCGGAAGCGGTTGCCGGTGATCAGGTCGAGCAGTTCGCGGGGTTCGCGGATCACTCCCTGCCCTTTGCGTAGATGACAGGGATCGTGGCAGGTGACATCGAGATCCAGGGTGCGGCCGGCAAGCAGTGTTTCCAGCCGCGCCCGGTGTTCCATGAGAAAAACGCTGATGTCCACCGCCCGGCGCCCGCCGAGGTCGTAGCGCATGAGGGCGTGGCCGCAGGTGGCGCAGGCGGTGATTACCGGTGCTCCGAGCGGCAGGGCGGCCAGCAGCTCGTGGTTTTGGTGCTGCAGGTTGTCGGCGGTGTTCCGGTCGCCGGCGGCCCGGGCGGCGGTGCCGCAGCAGACAAACTTCGGTACCAGCACGGTGAAGCCGAGTCTTTCCAGCACCCGGATGGTCGCCCGGCCGATCTCCGGGAAGAGGTAGGAGATGGCGCAGCCGGGGAAGAAGATTACCGGGGGGCCGCTGTCGGCCGGTTTCCGGGCGCGGAGGAAATCGGCCAGTTGGCGGCGCGGCAGGCGCGGAATGACGGTGTGGTCATCGGTAAGGGGGAATGGCAGGCGGCGGCGCAGGCCGCTCGATTGGGGTATCCGCCGCCAGGCGAGCCCCTGGAAGAGGGCGCCGAATTTCAGCATCCGGGCAAGGCCGGGGATCTTCCCGCCGAGAAGGGCGAAAAAGAGGCGCTTGCCCGGCGGCAGGCCGGCCTCCCGGGCGATCTCCTCACGGGCGGCAATGACGAGATCGGTGATCTTCACCCCCTTGGGGCAGTTCGCCTCGCAGGAGTGGCACAGCAGGCAGTGGTCGATGGCGTGGCGATGGAATGTCGGCAGCGGTTCTCCTGCCGGCCGCTCCAGGTCGGCGGCGAACAGCGCCAGCTTGCCGCGGGCCACCATCTCTTCCCGGCGGGTGTGGCGATAGAGGGGGCAGACCGCCATGCAGGCGCCGCACTTAACGCAGGCAGCGAGCTGCTCCTGCAGCCTTGTGCGGTGATGGGACCGATCAGCTGATGTGGTCATGGAAATCGGGCGGGAATATCTTGCCGGGGTTGAGCCGGTTTTCCGGGTCGAGGGCCAGTTTTACCGCCCGCATGGTGGCGATGGTCGGTGCGTCCCACTCCAGCGGCAAGAAGGCTGACTTGGTGTTGCCGATGCCGTGCTCGCCGGACAGGGTGCCGCCGAGTCCGACGGTGGCGCGAAAGATCTCCGCCACCGCCCGTTCGCCGCGTTCCGCCTGGCCGGGATCGGTTTTATCGAGCATGACATTGACGTGAATATTGCCGTCGCCGGCGTGACCGAAACAGACGATTGGCAGTTCAACCTCCGCGGCGATGGCGTCGATGCGGGCGATGATCGCCGGGATTGACGCTCGCGGCACGGCGATGTCTTCGTTCAGCTTGTGGGGGGCGATACGGGCGATGGCCGGGGACAGCGCCCGGCGGGCCTGCCACAGGGTGTCGCGTTCGCGCTCGTCGGCGGCGGTGATGACCGCGATGGCCGTCGGTGCCACCAGTTCCCGGAGGCGTTCGGCATCCCGGTCCACGGTTTCCGGTTCGCCGTCGATTTCCACGAGAAGCAGCGCCCTGGCCGCCGGCGGCAGGGCGAAGGGCAGTTCCTGCCGGATGGCGGCAATTGAATGGTGGTCGAGGAACTCGATGGTCGCCGGAACCAGGCGCCGGCGGAACATGGCGGTGATGGTTTCCGCCGCGGTGCCCATGTCGGCAAAAGCCAGCAACTGGGTGCGGCGGGCAGCGGGCGGCGGCAGCAGCCGCAGAAGGATTTTGGTGATCACCCCCAGCGTTCCCTCGGAACCGACGAAGAGCCGGGTGAGGTCGTAGCCCGACACCGACTTGACGCACTTGTTGCCGGTGGTGATGACGGTGCCGTCGGCCAGTACCACCTCCAGGCCGCGGACGTATTCGCCGGTGACGCCGTACTTCACCGCGCAGGGGCCGCCGGCATTCTCGGCGACATTGCCGCCGAGGGTCGAGAAGGCGAGGCTCGCCGGGTCGGGGGGGTACCAGAGGCCGTGTGCGGCCACCGCCTCCTGCAGCTCCTTCGTGATGATCCCCGGCTCCACCGTGACCATGAAGTTTTCGAGATCCAGTTCGAGGACGCGGGTCATCATGGTCAGCGACAGGACCATGCCGGCGCCGGTGGGAATAGTGCCGCCGGACATGCCGCTGCCGGCGCCGCGGGTAAAAACCGGGAGCCGGTGCGCCGCGGCGGTCTTCAATGCCGCCGCCACCTCAACGGTGGATTGCGGCAGGACGACGAGCAGCGGCGGCCGGCTCTGGCGGGTGGCGTCGTAGCCGTAGCAGGTCATCGCCGTCCGGTCGGTGATGACGCGGTCGGCATCGATGCCGGCGGCGTGCAGCTCCGCGGTTATCGCGGTGATATCAGGCATGAGGATAGAGTCAAGGCGTCAGAATTCAGTAGGTCGGAAGCAAAAACCGTAGGCACGCGTTTTTCTCATAAAACCCCCCGTCGGAGCGGGGGATTGGTTGTGCAGCGGCTGACAAACAAGGAACGTAAGTTGTTTCCGGTATGTGCCTGCCTGCCGAAATCCGTTGACCGGAACTGAGTGGCGTAATCCCGATCTACGGGACGATCAGACGATCAGCTTGGCTTTCAGACCGGGCAGCTTCCCGGTCTATCGATACCCCAGTCCTTCCCTTTGGGGCGGACGGTGAGTACCGGGCACGGGGCGTGCCGCACGACCTTCTCCGCCACGCTGCCGAGCAGGATGTGGCTCAGGCCGCTGTGTCCGTGGGTTGCCATGACGATCATGTCGGCGTCGATCTCCTTGGCGTAGTTGACGATCTCTTCGTAAGGGATGCCGTGCCGCACCTCGCTGCGGCAGCCGACGCCGGCGGTTTCGCAGTAACCGGCGCAGGTAGCCACCTCGGTGCGAAGAACCTCCTCCATTTTTTCAAAAATCTCGTGGTTGATCTCGGCATCCACGTATGAAGGTACCTTGTCGACCACGGTCAGCAGGAACAGCTCCGCTTCGTGCAGGCGGCAGATCTCGGAGGCGTAGCGCAGGGCGTTGCGGCTCAGCTCGGAGCCGTCGGTCAGGGCCAGAACCTTCTTGATCAGCATCGTCAAACCTCCTGGAATAGAATTTCAGCGCCACTGATTTCAGTACCGGGGGTCAGCCTAGCACAATTTGCCGCGTTTGTCACATATCTCCTGTTTCCTGAGGGCTGAATGCCAACACATTGCCCCGGTTGAGCAGAAATTCCGGGTCGATGGCCGCCTTGCAACGTTTGAGCTGGGCGATGGCGCCGGCGTCGAAGCAGCGGACGAAATCGTTGCGCTTGCGTTTGCCGGTGCCGTGCTCGCCGGAATACACCCCGCCAAGTCCCGCCGATGTGGCGATGATCCGGTCATAGATTTTCAGCGCCTGTTCCAGGTGCTCCTTTTCCGGCAGCAGGGTAAAGTGCAGGTGACAGTCACCGAAGTGGCCGAAGGAGAGGTAGTCGATGCCGGTCGCGGCGATGGTTTCGTGGACATCGGCGAGAAATTCCGGGAATGTGGGCGGCGGGACGACGGTATCGGTCATGATCGTCCAGGTGCCGTGCCGCTGGACCACCTCGAGGGCGTTGGCGGGCATGGAGTGCCGTGCCTCCATGAAGGTCCGCTGCATCGCCTCGGTGTCCAGCAGCAGCACCGCTTCCGGGTCGATGCCGCAGCCGCATTCCACCAGCAGGTTGAACCAGTTTTCCGCCATCTCATCCTTGGGGGTGTCACGGACGGGTACCTGGATATAGAGACCCACCTGGTTGCTGCCGTGAAACAGCCGGGTTTCGTGGTCCATGTAGCGCCGGCAGTTGACGCCGAAGTATTCCAGCGCCGCCAGACGGCCGAAATCGCCGTCCAGCCGGGCGCCGAGATAGTCGCGGAAGGCCAGGGCGTTGGCCTCCGCCGGCAGGGAGAAGAAGAGGTCGAGGTAGTCGGCCGGCCGTTCGGCAAGCCTGAGCGTGCAGGCGGTGACGAGGCCGAAAATGCCTTCGCTGCCGACGACGAGATCGATGAAATCCATCACCCCGTCGGCGGCGGAGAAGGGGCCGCTGGCGTTCTTGATTGCCGGCCGCGGATAGGTTGGAACGGGCAGTGTCAGGGTTTTATCGTCCTGCCGGAGCGCGAATACCCCCGCCCGGGAGACGTAGTCGCCGCGGCCGGCACTGATTCGGCGGCCGTCGGGGAGGAGAAAGTCGATGGCTTCAACCCATTCGCGGGTGGCGCCGATCTCGCCGGGGGTGAAACCGGAGGCGTTGCAGGCGATGGTGCCGCCGATCCAGGCGTCGCCGCGGCTGGTGGGATCGACCGGGTAGTACAGCCGTTTGCCGCTCAGTTCCAGGACCTGTCCGCGCATTTCTTCCAGCACGATGCCCACCGGGGCGCGGACCAGTTTCCTTTCCTCGTCAACCATTACCGCCGGGGCCGTCATCTTCGCCAGCGACAGCACCACGCCGCCCTCGGCGGTGGCGCTGCCGGTGAGGTTGGAGCGGCCGCCGGAGATGGTGAGACACACCCCGGCAGCATGGCAGGCACGCATGATGACGGCGCACTCCCGTTCGTTGACCGGGCGGCAGAGGCCCTCGGCGTGACCCGGCAGGTTGGAACTGTCGGTGGCGAAGCCGGCGACGATGTCCGGGTCGAGGTTCATCGCGACGCCGAATTCCCGTTCCAGGAAGGCGGCCAACTCGGGCAGCACTGCGGCACCGCATCCTCCGGCCGGGTTGAGGGTGCGGCAGAAGTCGTCGATGCGGGCATATGCCGCCGGCTCGAGAACGTTTTCGAGCGGAATTATGTGGGTGCTCATGATGATTTCCGTTTTCGCGATCCAGTAATGTTCGAAATAATTTTGACGGAATCGTAAAAAGTCGAAATTTTGGTTTTATTGTTATTCCCGCGCAGGCGGGGATCCATACGCGTCAAACAGGTATAGATTCCCGCCTGCGCCAAGGCAGCTTACACGTCGAATATTTTCCCCGGGTTCAGCACGTTGTTGGGATCGAAGGCGCGCTTGATCCGTTTCATCAGCTCGAGGGAAGCATCGCTTACCGAATAGCTCATGTAGTTCTTGCGCTTGTGACCGATGCCGTGCTCGCCGCTGATGACGCCGTCGAGATCCCGGGTGGCGGCGTAGAGATCGGCGAGGATTTGCGGCAGCATCTCCTCCCACTGCTCAAGGCTGTGGTTCGGGTTCTTCACCGGGGTGGCGTGCAGGTTGCCGTCGCCGGCGTGGCCGTAGCAGGGGACCTGGATGTCGTACTTCTTCGCCAGCCGTTCCAGTTCCGGAATCATTTTGGGGATATTGGCCACCGGGACGGTGATGTCCTCGAGGCTCTGGTGCGGACTTACCACCATGAAGGCCTCGGCGATGTTGCGCCGCACACTCCAGATGCGTTCCTGGGTGGTGTAGTTGTCGGCGACGTAGACCTCGATGGCGCCGTGTTCGAGGCACAGCTCGCCGATGGCCTCGTATTCCTCCTCGAGCTGGGCCTTGCGGTTGCCGTCAAGCTGGATAAGCAGCATCGCGCCGGCTTTCTCGTAGGGCAGGCGTTCGTTGAGATATTCGCAGGAAGCGTGGGCCGAGAGGCGGTCCATGAACTCGATGGCGGTGGGGATGACCCGGGCCTCGGTCATGATGGTGGAGACCATGCCGATGGCGGTTTCCGGATCAGGGAAGAGCACCAGCAGGTCCACCACCTCGGTGGGCCGGGGCAGCAGCTTGATGATCACCTTGGTGAAGATGCCCAGGGTGCCCTCGGAGCCGATGATCAGCTTGGTGAGGTCGTAGCCGGTGACGTCCTTGACCAGTTTGCCCCCCAGTTTGACGATCTCCCCTTCCGGGGTGACCATCTCGACGCCGAGGATGTACTGGCCGGTGACGCCGTATTTCACCGCCTTGCCGCCGCCGGCGTTCTCCGCCACGTTGCCGCCGATGAAACAGCTCTGCAGGCTCATGGGGTAGCCGGCGAAGAAGAGGCCGTGTTCGGCCACCAGGGCGTCGATGTCGTTGGTGATGACGCCGGGCTCGACGACGATGAGCATGTTATCCGTGTCCAGTTCGATGATCGAGTTCATCCGGTCCGTGGCGAGAACGATGCCGCCCATTACCGGTACCGCGCCGCCGGACAGGCCGCTGCCGCCGCCGCGGGGGGTCACCGGGATGAGTTCGCGGTTGGCCAGCTTCATGATCGCGGCAATTTCCGTCGTCGTCCGCGGGCGCACCACCACGTCGGGCAGGTGATGGTATTTCTTCTCCGTAATTTCGTCATGGGAGTAGGGTTCGAGCTGCTCGCTGTCGCCGTGGATGACGTAGCGCCTGCCGACGATCTGTTCCAGCTCGGCGATGATTTCCGGGGTTACCGGGTGGTAGGTGCTCATCTGGTGCTCCTTGCCGCATCTTTCTTGAAGTTCCAACTTCTTCGTGGCGCTGCAATCCGGGTTCGCCCAGCGCCGGAGGACGCCGCTGCTGTCCGGGGTTGAGGGCCGCGTATCCGGAGCCATTGTGGTGCCATGTCGTGGTGCGGTATTCCGGCGGTGGTCACGATATCAGCCAGTTATGCCGTTTCAGACAGTGGCCGCGGTTGCCGCCTGCTTCGCTTTGATCTTGTCGATCAGCAGCGGCAGCACCTCGAACAGGTCGCCGACGATGCCGTAGTTGGCCACCTGGAAGATCTGCGCTTCCGGGTTGCTGTTGACGGCGATGATGTTTTCGGAGGTCTTGATGCCGGCCAGGTGCTGGATGGAACCCGAAACCCCGGCGCAGAGATAGAGTTTAGGCGATACTGTTTTGCCGCTCAGGCCCACCTGGTGCGGGTAGCCGATCCAGCCGCGGTCGACGGCGTCGCGGCTGGCGCCCACGGCGCCGCCGAGAAGGGCGGCAAGGGCGTTGATGAGCCCGAAATTGTCGCCCTTCTTCAGTCCGCGACCGCCGGCGACGACCACCTCGGCCTCCTGGATGTTGGCGGCGTCGGCATCCGCGGGGGTGAATCCCAGCCGTTTAACACGGCTTTTCAGCAGTTCCGGGTCGATGGTTTCACGGATGAGCGCGCCGGTACGGGCCGGGTCGGCCGGGGCGGGACGGGTTGATTTGGGCCGCACCGTGGCCATCTGCGGCCGGTGCGCGGGCGACTTGATCGTCGCCATGATATTGCCGCCGATGGCCGGACGGGTCTGGAGCAGGTTGCCGGTTTCGTCCTCGATGTCGAGGCCGGTGCAGTCGGCGGTGAGCCCGGCGTGGCAGGTGATGGCCAACAGCGGCATCAGGGTGCGGCCGCTGGAGGTGGCCCCGGCGATAATGATCTCCGGTTGATGGGTTTTAACCAGGTGAGCCATGGTCCGGGTGTAAGGTTCGGGCAGAAATTCGGCCAGTTCCGGGGCGTCGGCGATGATGACGCGGTCAGCGCCGCGGCGGATCAGCTCATCAAGCCCGGCATCGTCGGTGGGGCCGAGGATGACGGCGGCAAGGGGTACGCCGAGGGTGTCAGCCAGCGCCCGGCCGCGGGTCAGCAGTTCGTACGAAATGGTCTGGACGGTGCCGTGGCGCTGCTCGGCAAGAATCCAGACGCCGCTGTAGTCCTGCATTGTGTTCTCCTCTCTTGCAAGATGATCATGGCTACGCAACAACCGTGTGCGGGCGCCTGAATTATTACACCAGATCGATCTTTTCCAGGTATGCAACCAGGTCGTCAACCGCCGCTTCCAGCTCCGCCGGGTCGCCGGCGGTGCGGATATCGCCGCTGCGGGTTACCTTCGGGGTATTGATCTTCACCACCCGGGTGGGCGAGCCCTTGAGGCCGAGGGCGGCGGGATCGGCGTCGATGTCCACCGCTCCCCACACCGGCAGCTCGGTCTTCCTTGCCCGCTGTTTGCCCCTCAGTGTCGGCAGGCGTGGGTAGGCGGCCTCCTTGACCACCGTCAGGACGCAGGGTTTTTCGACCTCCAGGGTTTCGTACCCGTCCTCCACCAGTCGTTCCACCACCAGAGAGCCAGGGCGATTCTCCACCAGTCGGCTGACATAGGTGGCCACCGGCAGGTCGAGCCAGGCGGCGATGCCGGGGCCCACCTGACCGGTATCGCCGTCGGTGGCGCGTTCACCGCAGATGACGAGGTCGAAATCACCGTTCTTCCTGATCGCCTGGGCCAGGGCGTAGGAGGTCGCCCAGGTATCGGAGCCGGCGAACTTGCGGTCGGAGAGCAGGATGCCGTCGGTGCAGCCCATGGCCATGGCCTCGCGCAGGGCTTCGGCGGCTTTGGGTGGCCCCATGGAGAGTACCGTGGTGCTGCCGCCGGCTTCCTCCTGCAAAACGATGCCCAACTCGATGGCGAAGAGATCCAGAGGGTTGATGATGCTGACCAGTCCCTCGCGGATCATGGTGCCGGTCTCCGGGTCCATCTTGACGTTGCTGGTTTCGGGAACCTGCTTGATGGGGATGATGATGTTCATGGTTGGCTGATCCTTTCCTCGATGGCTTCGTAACAACTCCATCTTCTTCGGTGCGTTTTACCCTGAGTCGTTCAACGTACGACTCAGTACGCCTTACGCCTCAGGTAAGGAAGCGCCGCGAATCTGGAGGGGCGACCGGCCGGTAGCCCGTACTACTGTGCCATCCCTTTTTCGGCGCATTGTGGCAATTGTTACGGTTTTATCTTCCTTACTTCAGCTTCAGTATCAGCAGCGGGCCGTCGGGCACCACCGCCCAGCGGGCGTCGGGGCCATGGATGGCCAGCAGTTCGTCCACCGCTGCCGGCATGGAAGCCACCGGTTTGAGGTGGTAACGGGCCACGTCGGCGGCGGGGATGCCATCGGTATGGAGCCAGATGGGGTGTTTCAGCCGCACCTGGTAGGTTTCCTGGGCGCACCACTGATCGGGGATGAAGAATTCCCGCGCCAGCAGCCGTTCGAGAAAGTTCTCCGGGGTGTCCACCAGGTCGAGGATTTTACAGTACTCGGGGCTTCCGGCGCCCTCGAAGCAGGCGCTGGCGATGAGAATGGTGCCGCCCTCCTTCAGTACCGGCGCGGCGCCGGTGATCCCCTTGATGGATTGGTAGAGGTTGCAGTCCAGCGGGGCGCCGGCGTTGGTGGTGACGATGAAGTCCAGCGGTTCGTCGAGGGTGCGGAGGCACCAGGGTTCGAGGAAGCGGCAGCCGGCCAGATGGGCGTTTACCGGGTGGCCGGTGAAGATGCCGGTGATCTTCTTGGCGGTGTTCAGGGTGACGTTGACAATGAAGTCGGCACCGGTTTTGGCCATGATCGCCAGCCCGGCCTCGTGGAACGGGTTGCCTTCGAGGGCACCGTAGACCGTGCCGGCATGGGCGATCATCTCCGGGCCGTGCATGTATTCCAGGGTTTCGATGGCGGAGATGCCCGGCAGGATCGACTTGCGACCGCCGGAGTAGCCAGCCCACATGTGCGGCTCGATAAAGCCGGTGAGAATCTTCAGGTCGGCGCTAACGTAGTGGCGGTTGACGTAGGCCGGCACTCCGTCGCCGACCTCGCCCACCAGCACCATGTCCTCGGCGCGTTTGGAGAAGTGGTTTTCGATGCGATAGTTCGCGGCGATCTCCGGCCCTACCAGGGCCACCAGTTCTTCGCCCTCGTTGGGCCGGTGGATGCCGGTGGCGATGAGGATGAGGATCCGCTCCCGCGGGATGCCGGCACCCTCCAGGGCGGCCAATAGCGGCGGCAGGATGATCCTGTTGGGCACCGGCCGGGTGATGTCGCTGATGACGACGCAGGCATCGCGGCGGCCGGCGGCCAGCCGGGATAGGGGTTCGCTGTCGATCGGGTTTTCCAGGGCGGCGGCGACGGCCGCTTCCGGCCGCTCCACCAACGGGGGCTCGCCGGGGCGCAGCACCCCTTGGAATCCCGTGGTCTCGGGCAGGCTGACGCTGAGATCGTCGCTGCCGTAGCGCAGGGTTACGTCCATAGTTCTGAACCTCCCTTCATAACCGCTAATAACCGCCGAAGACGATACCCGGCAGCCAAGTGATGATGGTGGGGAACGCGACCATCATGATGAGACCCAGCAACTGAAGGCCTACAAAGGGGATGATACCCCGGTAGATGTGGGCGATGGTGATCTGCGGCGGCGCCACCCCTTTGAAATAGAACAGGGCGTAGCCAAAGGGCGGCGTCAGAAAAGAGGTTTGCAGGTTGACGCACATGAGCATGGCGAACCACAGAGGGTTGAAGCCTATCTCCATGGCGATGGGGGTGAACACTGGGACGCATACCAGCAGGATGGCGGCCCAGTCGATGAACATCCCCATGAAGAAGACGATG
>JAFGAM010000097.1 GCA_016933675.1 Candidatus Anaeroferrophillacea bacterium | reverse complement strand
TAACTATATTATTATCTTGCACAGCATAACGCAGAAATTATTCCCGTAAAACAAGACGGGTTTCTAGGAAATCATGCCATTTTATTATTATCTTGCTTTGAATGCAGCATAATGGTAAAATGAGTTTATTATGGTAGCAGCGAGATAATTATATTATGACTGATCTTGATGATTTTGGCACTTATCTTCTGGACAGGAAAATTGTCCCGGAGAAACATCGCCCGCACTATAGCCGATGGGTTTCCCGTTACCTTGCGTTCTGTGAAGAGGTCAACAGTTCGGCGAACAGCGATGAATCACTTGTTCCCTTTCTGCAGATGCTTGACCACTCCCACGAACAGTGGCAGGTAAAACAGGCACGCGAGGCGGTACGCCTCTTTCTGTTTTTTCTTTCCCAGCAGGAATGTGTGGATGACGCCGCATCGTCAGTTTCGCTGGATGTTCGGGAAAAGTGGCGACAGGTTGCAAATAAAATGCGGGAAATTATTCGCCTGCGCCATCTCTCCCTGCGTACCGAAAAAGCGTACCTGCAGTGGCTGCGCTTCTTTTATCTTTTCCTGCAGGGAAAAAGTCCGGCTGAAATAGATTCATCCGATGTGAAACGGTTTATCAGCCACCTTGCCGTTGACCGCCGTGTTGCCGCCTCCACTCAGAACCAGGCGTTCTGCTCTTTACTTTTCCTCTTTCGCCATGTCTTGGAAAAGGATCTTGAAGATGTTTCGCAAACCGTGCGCGCCAAGGGTAAACGGCGACTTCCGGTTGTGCTCCGCAGGGATGAAATTGCACGGATATTCTCGCATATGAGCGGGGTCCATCTGCTCATGTCCCGGCTCATTTACGGCTGTGGGCTACGGATTCAGGAATGTGCCGATCTGCGGGTCATGGACGTCGATTTCAACCAGGGTTCGCTTACCGTTCGCTCCGGTAAGGGTGACAAGGACCGCGTTACCGTTCTTCCCGAGTCGTTGAAGCAGGAATTACAAAATCATCTCCTCGTTTGCAAAAAAATCCACGAAGAAGATTTCCTCCATGCCGATACCAACGGCGTAGCCCTGCCTTTTGCCCTTGAGCGCAAATATCCAAATGCGGGTAAGGAATGGGGCTGGTTCTGGCTTTTTCCTGCCCCGGGTCTTTCCGTTGATCCTCGTTCCGGGATTAAACGACGTCATCATCTCCATGTTTCCAGTTTGCAACGCAAATTCAAGGAGGCGGTACGCGCCGCCGACATCGCCGCCAACGCTTCGGTCCATGCCCTGCGCCACAGTTTCGCCACGCACCTGCTTGAACGCGGTTACGATATCCGTACTATCCAGGAATTGCTCGGCCACAGCAACCTGCAAACCACCATGATCTACACTCATGTGGCCGGTAAAAACATCCTGGGGGTGGTCAGCCCTCTGGATCCCTGACCGCCTTCTCTCAACCAACGGCATCGGAGGCGGTTGTTGGCGGCCCGTAATAAAAGAGCGGCACTGGGTGAAGTGAGGCCTTCCGCATCCCTTGCGTGCGATAAACCTTCTAGTCATAAAGGCTTTATCATGTCAAATAGTATTATGAAAATCGTTCTATCTTTTTGGATTCCGCTTTTTTAATTCCACCTTCAGCATTCCCGCCTCCTGTCACCCGACTACTATTCCCTGTCTACCTTTCCGGTAAGCAGCCGCAGGATGATGAACAGCACCAGGCAGATGCCTACCAGCAACACCGCCACCGGCTGGGAGTAGCGTAAGCCATAGGCCTCGAAGCGCTCGTAAATCAGCACCGGGGCGATCATCGGATGGTAGGCGACCACCACCACGGCGCCGAATTCGCTGATCGCCCGGGCCGCGCACATGACGATGCCGACAACGATGCTGCGGCCGGCCAGCGGCAAGGTGACACGGAAGAAGGTGTGGATCGGTCCCGCGCCGAGGCTGCGGGAGACGTGTTCGAGCCGCGGCGGGATGGCGGTGAACCCCTCGCGCACGGTGTTCAGGTAGAAGGGCAGGCCGACGAAAGCCAGCACCGTGACGATGCCGGTGACGCTGCCCATGATGTGGATGCCGGCCTTGTACAACAGGGCGCCGAAAGGGTGGTTGCGGCCGGTGATGCCGAGGATGGCGATGCCCACCACCGGGTGGGGGATGACGATGGGCAGGTCGATGGCCGCCTCCACCAGGCGCTTGCCGGGAAAGGAGCGCCGTGCCAGCAGCCAGGCGAAGGGGGTACCGAAGACCACCGCGACTGCGGCCGCGGCGGCGGCGGTGGTAAGACTCAGGCCGATGGCGCGCAGCACCTCGGCATCGCCGGCGGCCTCCGCCAGCCGTGCCGGGCTCGGGGCGGTAAGCAGGTGGAAGAGCGGCAGAACGATAAACGCCAGCACCAGGACGCCGCAGGAAACGGCGATGCCGGTGAGGGGGTCGGCCCGCCGCCGGGCCTGGCGGCTCATCGGGCGACGGTTACCAGGGGCCGCAGTTCCGCCGGCAGGGCGTCACGCATGGCCTCGTCCGCCACGCGGGCGGGTGTGAAGGGCGGCTGGCCGCAGTCGGCGAGAATCTTCAGGCCGCCGTCGGGATCCAGCATGAAGGCGAGAAAGGCCACCGCCGTGTCGCGGTTCGGGGCCTGTTTCACCAGGGTGACGCCGTAGGTGATGGACTTGCCGCGCAGTTCCATGGTGGTGCCGGGCTTCTTGCCGGTGACCGCGACCATCGCCTCGGCGTAGGCGGCGTCGTGGCGGTAGTCGCCGAGGTTGATTGCCGCCGGCAGTTCGATGTAGTGCAGGTCGTGCTGCACCGCCACCGAGCGGTATTCCCAGGCGTAGTCTAGGTTGCCGGACTGGAGCAGTGAAATCAGCTCCACCGACTTGGGGCGCACAATCCGGTCGGGGGAATCGTACAATTTTTTGTACATCCCGGAACGTTGATAGTGCTTCTCGGCGAGCTGGAGCACCATCAGTGAACGATAGCCGCAGGGGTCGAGATTGGGGTCGGAATGGCCCCACCTGACGCCGGAGCGGGCGAGGATTTCCATCCAGTTGTCGGCCCTGATCTCGTCCGCGTCGGCACTGGTGGCGGTGTGGCAGAGCACCATCTGGTTGGTGGCGAAGCGGATGTTGCCGACGGCATGGTCGGGCAGCAGCAGCTTGTCGATAACCTTGTAATCGGCCGAGGCCATGATGTCGCAGGGTTTCTGCAGCTCGATGATCTTGCGGGCGCACTTGGTGCTGCCGGCGGGTTCGCGCTTGACGTCCACCCGCGGATGGCGGCGTTCGAATTCCGCTTCCATCTGTGCCATCGGCACCGTCAGGCTGCCGGCATGGAAGATGACCAGGTCGCCCTTCAGTTCGGCGCCGGCGGGAGCGGGGCAAAGGGACAGCAGGATCGCCGTGGCGAGTGCCAGGGCGGTGAAAAGGGGGCGGCAGACATGGCGATGGGGCGGCATGGGCACCTCCGTGGTTTGGTGATGACGAGTCGGTGCGGTGCCGCAACACCGCGTGCGGGGGGGGCGGCGAAGGGGAACGCCGGCGGCACTTTTTTCGTCGCTGTTCCTACCATGCCGGCGGG
>JAFGAM010000096.1 GCA_016933675.1 Candidatus Anaeroferrophillacea bacterium | reverse complement strand
CGGGGAGCCAAACACGAATGCAACCCATTTCCTAACCGGTTGCTTGACGAATAAGGCCCCGCATCCAGGATGCGGGGCTTCGTTGTTGATAGGGCATTGATTTCATAAGGTTACGGTTTTTTCCACATCTTCGTCCGAATTCTCCATGCTCCGCTAAACCGCCCGTTTCATGTCCAGCGCCGGATCTTTAACCTGAATTTCGCCTTCGGATACAGAAACGAACGCGGAGTTCTCCGATTCTCCGTTTTTCAGAATTCCTTGGTTAACAGGTCGGTTGCATCCGGGCTTCCGGCTTTTTTCATTTCGACCCTTTTCATTCACCGGAATCCCGCCATTACTCTTCTTGCGGCCAGCCTTTTAGCTGGCCTCCGGCAATTTTAACGGAATCTGCAATCAGCCCTCTCAAATCGAAGAGAAACTTGTTGGCATCAGGCCCCGGCATCTCATTGGGGAGGGGTGCCGCTTCCTCGTAAATGGTAATTACCTTTCTGGCTCTGATTCGTGTTGAGCCAATGCCGCGGTGCTTGTAAGCGCTGACCCATTCGCGCCTGATGGGTCCGGGTTGAAAGACGCCGGCCGGCCGGGGCCGCGGTTCAGTTGTATTCCCGGATCTTGCGAAACTGAATCTCCGGCCAGTTTTTGGCGGTGTAGTTGAGCTGCCACTCGCTTTCCGCCAGCAGGGTCAGGTTTCCATCCGCGTCGCGGAACAGGTTCGCCCGGCGTTCCTTCTCGAAGGCGGCCAGCCGGAGGGCGTCATCGCAGTGAATCCAGCGGGCGACGGTGAACGGCACCGGCTCGTAAACGGCATCGACACCGTACTCGGTTTTAAGCCGGGCCATGGTCACTTCGAATTGCAGCACCCCCACTGCACCGAGGATCAGGTCGTTGCCCCGCAGCGGCTGAAAAAGCTGGATCGCGCCTTCCTCGACGAGCTGGTGTATCCCTTGCCGGAGTTGTTTCATCCGGAGGGGGGATTTGAGCTGGACCCGGCGGAAATGTTCGGGGGCGAAATTCGGAATGCCGGTGAAGGTGAGCGGTTCCTTCTCCGAGAACGTGTCACCGATGCGAATGGTACCGTGATTGTGGATGCCGATGATATCGCCGGGCCAGGCTTCCTCCACCAGGGCACGGTCCTGGGCCATGAAGATGATCGGGTTGGCGATCTGGATATCCTTGCCGATACGGTGATGACGCACCCGCATGCCGCGGTGGAAGCGTCCTGAACAGATGCGCATAAAGGCGATGCGGTCGCGGTGGGCCGGGTCCATGTTGGCCTGTACCTTGAACACGAAGCCGGAAAATTCGTCTTCCTCCGGCCGCACCATGCGGCTGGCCGCCGGTCGCGGCTGGGGCGCGGGGGCGATCTCCACGAAGGTGTCGAGGAGTTCACGCACCCCGAAGTTGTTGATGGCGCTGCCGAAAAAGACCGGTGTCTGACTGCCGTGGAGAAAATCATCGAGGTCGAAGGGGTTGGCCGCGCCATGGAGCAGGGCGATGTCGTCACGCAGCTCTTGGGCGGCGCGGCGGCCCAGGGTAGCAACCAGCAGCGGGTCATCCAGGTCGCTGATGGTGACCGTGTCGTCGGGCAGCCGCTCCCGGCCGGGGGCGAAGAGAGCGAGCCTTTGCTGATGGAGATTGTAGGTACCCCTGAACTCCTTGCCCATGCCGATGGGCCAGGTGAGCGGGGCGCATTCGATCTGCAGGTGGTCTTCAATCTCGCCGATGAGGTCGAGCGGGGCCATGCCTTCCCGGTCGAGCTTGTTGATGAAGGTCAGGATGGGCGTATTGCGCATCCGGCAGACCTCCATCAGCTTGCGGGTTTGGGGTTCCACCCCCTTGACGCTGTCGATGACCATGACCGCGCTGTCTACCGCGGTGAGTACCCGGTAGGTGTCCTCGGAGAAATCCTGGTGGCCGGGGGTGTCGAGGAGGTTGATGTCGAAATCGCGGTAGTTGAATTTCATCACCGAGCTGGTGACGGAAATGCCGCGTTCCTGCTCGATGGCCATCCAGTCGCTGGTGGCATGCCGGGCCGCCTTGCGGGCCTTGACCGATCCGGCCAGCTGAATGGCGCCGCCGAAGAGCAGCAGTTTCTCGGTCAGGGTAGTCTTCCCGGCGTCGGGATGGCTGATGATGCCGAAGGTGCGCCGGCGTTCAACCTCAAGCGTGCTGAATTTTTTCGTCGTCATAATGGCAGGGGAGAAATGGGCGCGGGGTACCGAAGGGACTACCCCTTCAGGTAGACGTGCCGTTTGCCGCCGCGGCCCGCCGCGGCGGTGCCGCCGGCGGGGCGGTAGCCGGCGAGCACCTGCTTGCCGGTGGCGCCGCGCCGGATGCGCTGCATGAGTTGCTGCTGGAGGGATTCGATGCGTTCACGGAGTTGCCGGTCGGTGGCGCGGATGCGGTCGTGCCGGTCGACGCAGCGGGCGACGGCCGCGGGCGTGGCAATGGCGACGGCGGCCTTCAGGTTTGCGAAGGCCCGTTGGCGCTCGAACAGCATGGCGGCGGTGTCGGGGGCCGCCGCCTCGTTGGCGAGGATGGCCAGGTGCCGATCCTGGAGTTCGGCCAGGGCCGTAAAGGCGTCTTCAAGGCGTGACATTACGAGGTACTCTGCTCCTGCGCCGAGAACATCTGATCCAGGAAGGATGCCTGGGATTCCATCTGCCGCATGTACGAATCGAGCTGGATGAAGCGCAGGGTCATGGCGTCGTAGCGCCGGTTCAGCAGTTCGGTATCGAAGGTGATCTGCTCCTCGAGGGCGGCAATGCGCGACTCGGTTGACTCGGTGACGGTCGGCAGCACGCCGCCGGTGCCGGTATAGGAGCGCAGCTTCTCGTACAGCAGATCGCCGAAACCGGTGATGTTCTCGTCGGCATCGCCGATGAAGAAGGCGACCACGTCCTCGGCGTTATCGGCCAGGGCCGCCCGCAGGGTGGTCAAATCAAGGGCCAGGGTGCCGTCATCCTCGATGCTCAGGCCGAGATCGGTCATGCCGGTGATCTCGCCGTCGAGGCCGCTGAGGGTCTGCTGCAGGTAATCCTTGATCTCGTCATCGATGCGCGTGACCGTGGTCTCGCCGAACAGTACCCCCGATTCGCCGGTTTCGATGTCGTAGGTGTTCTGGCTGTTCAGATCGTTCATCAGGGTGTTGAAATCCTCCACCAGGGCTTGCAGGGCGGTTTCGATGGTGGTGAATTGCGGCGTTACCCCGAGGGTGGCGCTGCCGGTGGTTAGCAGGTCCAGGGAGACGCCCTGGATGATGTCGGAGATGTCGCTGTTGCCCTGCCGCTGGTAGGCGATGTTGTCCACCGTCAGCCGGGCGTTGAGGGAGGCGTCGTAGGGGGTGTAGGTATCGGTTTCGGCGGCGAAGCCGAGGGTGGCGGCGGCGCTGCTGTCCGCCCAGTCGAGCTGGAGTTCGTACAGGTCGGAACCGTCTTCGGTGATGGTGAATTTCCGCGTTGCGGCATCGAAGGAGACGTCGTAGTCGATGTCGTTTTCCGAGGCCGTTTCCATCGCCGCCTCGACGGCCGCGGCGAGATCGGTGCCGCTGGTGTAGCTGCCGTCGGCGATTGATGCGGTGACGGCGGCGCCCAGGGAGCCGTCCGCAAGGCGTTCCCGGAAGAGGATCTCGTTGTTGCCGTTGGCGGCGGAGACAGCCGCCGGATCGGCGGTGCTGAGGAACACCTTGCGGTCGCTTTCCGGGGCGCGAAAGTCGGCACCGCCGGATTCCGTCAACGTGAGGCCGTCATGGGGATACCAGACGTCCTCTTCGGCGTCGAAACCCAGAACGGCAGCGGCGCTGGAGGCATCCCAGGAGATGTTCAGCTCGTACAGGTCGTCGCCGCGTTCCCGGATACTGAAGGTTTCGGTGTCCTCATCGTAGGTGACATCGTAGTCGATGCCGTTTGCCGACGCCGCTTCCATCGCGGTTTCGATGGCGGTGGCGAGGTCGTGGCCGCTGGAGTAGGTGCCGTCGGCGATTGATGCGGTGGTTTCGGCGCCGAGGGTGCCGTCCGCCAGCCGTTCCTGGAAGATGATCTGGTTGTTGCCCAGCGCCGTGGTGATATCGAGCGTGCTGGTGGCGTTGATGGTGACGGCGTTGTCGCTTTCCGGCGCGCCGTGGGCGAGCTGGGTATCGATGAAGATGCGGTTGTCCTCGCCGGTATCGTCGCTTCTGAGGACCAGCTTGTAGGGGTTGGCGCCGAAACCGGTATCGGCGATTGAAGCGGTAACCCCGGGGTTGGCCTCGTCGTCGTTGATGAGGCTGACCAGCTCCTCCAGGGTGGTGCCGGCCGCGACCTCCAGGGAAATGGTACTGCCGCTCGCGCCCAGGTGGTAGGCGAAGGTCATGTCTTCGGTGGCGACCTCGCTGGTGGTGGCGGCAACGCCGGCGGAGACCCACGAGCTGTTGGACGCCAGGGAATCCACCCGCAGGCTGTGGCTCCGGCTGTCGGCGCCGGAAGTGGCGGTGGCGGTGACGGCGGTGCCGCTGACGCTGGACGCGGTCTCCATGAAGTTGGATTCCAGGGACAGGGACAGGGCGTTGGTGCGCATGGACAAAAGGGTCGCCTCGATGCCGTCGAAGGCTTCGACCTTTTCCTCCAGCGCGGTGACGGTGGACTGCTTGAGCGTGATGGGCTGCTGGTCGATTTCTTTCAATTGATCGAGAATGCTCTGCAGTTCCAGTCCCGAACCGATGCCGAGTGCCGAAATGCTTCCCGTAGCCATGACTGTGCCCTCCGGAATGGGCGCGGCGGGTCAGGGCCGCGCCCGTACTCCATGGATCTGTAGCCTAACCGTGAGCTGCCATCAAGTCATATCTTGTGTGCGGGTGTGGAGCCGTAACCCCGGGCCGCTGTTTTTCCACATGCTCAGATGGTGAACGATCGCGATACCCCGGTGCCTGCGGGGCGACCGTAAAATCCGCCGCCATAGGTGCCGGTGGCGGGATACGGCGGCGGCGCCGGATCATCGTGGCCGGGGTCGGCGGCGGTGACGGTCGCTGCCGTGGTTTCCGCCCGCTGCGGATATTGCGTTCCGGAACCGGCCGCTTTCGGTGCCGCCGCCATGCGGGCGTAAGCCCGGGCCTGGGGTGGTGCCGCCGGGGCCGATGTGGTCGGGCGGGGCGTGCCGGGCGCCGGGTGCCGCACCCCGGGTGCGCCGCCGGCGCCGCCATCCTGCCTCGCCCCCGCGGCGATTTCCGCCGCCGTCCCGGTGCCGTCCTGCCTGGCCCCCGCTGCGCCCTCGATGGCGTAGGTGATCCAGTTTCGGCGCAGCTCGTGCACCAGTTTGAAGGCGTGCGCCAGGGACTGGCGATCCTGCTTCAGGTTGGCCTGCAGGAGCTGCTGCATGATGTGCTTATACATCCCTTCGAGGAAGGGAACCAGGTCGTTATCGAGATTGCGGTCGAGACAACCGTTCAACTCGGCGACGATGTCGAGGGTTTTGCCGATGTAGATGCCGCGCTTTTCCACGTCGCGTTGCTCGATGGCGAGCGCCGCCGCCTTGATGAATTTCAACGCCCCGTCGTAGAGCATGAGAATGAGCTGGTTGGGGTCGTGGGTGGCCTTGGTGACTTCCATCTTCTGATAGGCGGAGAGATGCTGACTGGTCATGATCTATGTCCATTTCCGATGCGAGGAAGATAATGTTCGGTGCGGCAGATTCTGCCGCCTCGCCACCGTCGTCGCCGGCTGCCGGAGGTGTCGGTCAGCCTTTCTGATCGATGATCAGGCCGACCATCTCCATCATTTTCGCCCGCAGGTCAAGGATGTCCTTGGGCGGAATCTCGCGGATAACCCTGTCGGTTGCACGCTCGATAACGTTGACCTGCATGGTGTGCGCCTTCTCATGGAATGCAAAACGGATGCCATAGCGCAGGAGGGTGGCCATCTCGTTGAGCGACGAGGCGGTTTCCTCCACCTGGCGTTTGAGTTCTTCGGGCGAAATAAGGGATTCGGCGGATTTCTGGGCGGTGTCGGCCGCGGGCTTCACGGCGGCGCCGTCGCCGGCCGGGTCAGCCGCCACCCGGCGGGGGGTGAGCTGTCGCGGCGCGGCCTCGAGCCCCGAAAGCGTGGGTGTCTGACTGGCTACCTGCATGGCGATTCTCCTCTGAAGCGGCACCGCTCACCGGCACCGTTACGACCGTCCGGCCGGGGGCGCGGGGCCCCCGGCCGGCGATCGATTATGAGTTGGTTGGCTACTGCAGCAGCCTGAGAACGTTCTGCAGGGAGGCGTTGGCCTGGGCCATGGCGAAGGAGCCGCTCTGGGCGAGCACCTGGAACTTGGCGAAGGTGGCGCTTTCCTCGGCGAAGTCGACATCACGGATAGCCGATTCCGCCGACAGCACGTTGGTCTGGGTGACCTGGATGTTGGCGATGGTGGAGGTCAACTGGTTTTGCACCGAACCGAGGTTGGCGCGGATGTTGTCGTAGCTCGCCAGGGTCGAGTCGGCGATGGAGATGGCGATCTGCGCACTCTCCTGGGTGGTGACATCCAGCTCGAAGAGCCGGTGCACGGTGGCGTCGGTGAGTTCGGCGCCCGCCAAGCCGCCGCCGCCGTTGGCGGCGATAACGCTGTCCGCCTTGATGGTGGATTCCTTGGCAACAACCATGTCGTTTGTCAGGGTCGTCGCGGCGATGGTGGCATCCTGCTCAAGGGTGGTCCCGGCCTGGATGGTTGTACCGCCGGTGGTCACCACGTCGTTGGTGAGATAAGTGCCTTTCTTGAGGATGGAGTCTGCTGCCAACTGAGTTCCGGCCTTGAGCACCATAGCGGTGTCAAGTTGCTTGTCAGCATTAACTGTGAGATTGAAGCCCAAAGTCGAGGACTTGGCTATCGTCGATCCGGAAATCATTGTGGAGCCGGCGGTAAGGGTCATGCCCTGAGTTGCGGTGAGCGTCGTTGAGCCTAGCGTTACATCGCCACCCAGAACGGTTCCGGCAGCCAGAGTTGTGCCGCTGTTTGCTACAGTGGATCCTTTGAGCAGGGTAAAGTCCGTGGTTACCTGACCAGCAGAAGCCATGGTCAAGTCTGCTTGGAGAGAAGATCCCGCAGCCAAAATCGTGCCAGTACCAACATTACTGTCCTTGACCATAATCATGTCGGCGTCAAGAAGATTAGTACCGGTGGTGGTGACATCTTGTGATAACGTGGTACCCGCGGAAATAATACCTACTGACGTGTCTATATCACTGGTAACAGTTGTTCCAGCTTTCAGGACAGTGTTTGATGCCAGCGTTGAACCAGCTTTAACCAGCGAATCACCGGTAATCGCAGCTGTACTTGCAACGTTGAAAGTACCGCCAATGGTGGTACCGGCTTCAATGACTGTTCCACCAGCCAGTGTAGAGCCAGCCTTGATCGTGGAATCGATCGTCGTGGTGAATGATGCTACCTGACTTGCCATGGTGAGGTCGGCACCAAGTGTTGAGCCTGCCGCGAGCTTGGTTCCGGTAGCAAGTATGGATCCCGCTGCCAGTGTCATGTCATCAAGGACGGTGTTGGAGTCGCCTTTGACGACAAAATCGGCACCCACCGGTAAACCGCTGCCGGCATCCTGGATCAGCAGTTCGTTGGCGCCCATCTGGGTCAGACGGATCTCGCCAAAGGTAGTAAGGGATCCGGCGTTCTTGCCAAGCACCCCGGCGGTATCGCCTTCGACCTTGATCGCGCGGCCGTCGGCGGCGCTGAGGGTCAGGATACCGTTACTGTCCACCGAAGCGGCGACGCCGGTCTGATCGCTCTTGCCGTTGATGGCCACGGCCAGGGCGCCGTCACTGTCGGCGGCGGCGACGGCGATATCACCGATCTCGACGCCGTTGATAATCAGGCCGCTGATGGTGCCGGCCTGCACCGCGCCGGCGGAACCGGATTCAACCACCGCCTGAGCGGTGATGCCCAGTTCGTCCGACAGCTTGTTGATCACGCCGGCCAACGCGCCGATGCCGTTTTCCAGCGAGTTGTTGTACTGCAGATCCACTGCCTGCAGTTCGTAGGTCTGGTTCTTGACGCTGCTGGTGATCTTCAGGGCCATCTCGCCGGTGTTTTCCACCGTCATGGTGGAGGTGGTGACATGTCCGAGCTTGGTGATCTCCGCCGACTGGATGGAAACGTTGACGGTTTCACCGGAGTAGGCGCCGACCTGGAAGCTCTTGTTGGCGAATTCACCGGAAAGCAGCTTCTTGCCGTTGAACGAGGTGGTCTTGGCGATGATGTCCAGTTCCTGCAGAAGCTTGTCGATATCCGCCTGGATCTTCTTGCGGGAATCGAAGGTCTGGCCGTCCTGGGCCGCCTGGATCGCCTTGGTCTTGATGGTGTTGGTGATCTTGATCGCCTCGTCCAGGGCGCCGTCGGCGGTCTGGACGATGGAGATGCCGTCGTTGGCGTTCTTGACCGCCTGGCCGAGACCCAATGCCTGCGCCTTGAGGTTGTCGGCGATGGCCATGCCGGAGGCGTCGTCGGCGGCCTTGTTGATGCGGAGGCCGGAAGCCAAGCGTTCAAGCGAGCCGGAAAGACCGCTGTCGGTCCTCAGCATGTTGCGGTGTGCGGTGAGCGCGGCGATGTTGGTATTGATTTTCAGTGCCATGGTGGGTAACCTCCCTGTCGTGTTGTCATGCGGCCTTCCGTGGCCGGTGTTGCGGTTTTTTTCGATGAAGGCTGCCCCCGGGAGGCGGGCGTCGGATACCTCTCCTCTCTTTTCCCGCATGGGTTCACAGATCTTTGCCTGTCAATGTCACTCTAGTTTACCTTTCGGAAGAAACGAGGAAAACTTTATGGGGCTTGTCGTGTTTTTTGGTCTCATGGGAAATTTTTCCTGAAACAATCTTCTTGACAATCGGGGCAGTCCGCGATATTCCGTAGTTTATATCGTTAAGGCATTGATATTCCAGATTTTTTATCTAGTTTGGCGTGGTGAAGGTGATGGCGGGGTTATGGGACGCGAACACGGAAGTGCTGCAGCGACGCCAGCCGCATTTGTGGGATAGACTGACAAATGCACCAGTCCGCTTGCTGGGGACGGTGGAAATATCGTCCGGTGGCTTGCCGGTACTCATGTACGAGGCCGATGACGGGCGGCGCATCTCTTCCGCTCCCGGCGGTGATCCCTGGGCCGCGTCGGCGGTGCATCTGGAGACCGTTCCCCGTGGTTCCGAGGGGCTGGCGGTCTTCATCGGTTTGGGGCTGGGATACGGGCCGCTGCTGGTTCACCGCGAGCGGCAGACCCTGAAGCAGCTGGCGGTTGTCGAGCCGGACATCGATGTGTTTCGCACCGCCCTGCGGTGTGTCGATCTGCGTCCGCTGCTGGAAGACCCGAAGGTGTGCTGGTTCCTCGGTGAGATCGACTGGCCGGAGTTTGAAGCGGCGGTGGCGGTTGTCTGCCGCTCCGAGGATACCCATGTGCTGCGCCATCTCCCCGCTTTCCAATGGCGCGAAGCGGTATACCGAGGGGTCAACGATCAGGCCATCGCCATTCTCAACAAGATCAACGTTGCCGGCGGCACCATGCGCCGCTTTGGCGAGATTTTTTTGCGCAACCGCTTCGCCAATTACGCTTTGGCGGGCCATGCCCACCTGCTCGACATCCTGCATGATCGTTTCGCCGGCATGCCGGCGATCCTTGTCGCCTCCGGACCCTCGCTGGACCAGAGCCTGCAGGCGCTCCGCGAGGCCTGTGGCCGCTGCCTGCTGATTGCCGTCGATGGCGCTTTGGCGCCGCTGCTTGCTGCCGGGATCATGCCGGACGTGGTGACCACCGCCGACATCAACGATTTCAGCTTCGAAAAGATGGCCCCTTTCCTTGATCGTGAATGGCCCTTCACCCTGCTGTCGGTGTTCAAGGTGGTGCCCTCGATCCCCAAGCGCATGGCGGTGCGCCACCTGCTGTTCACTACCGACGAGGACTTTGCCCAAGCGGAAATGATCGCCGCACTGGGGCTGAAGCATCTGGTGCCCGAGGTGTCATCGGTGGCCCATCTGTCCCTTGGCCTGGCCCTGGTGGCCGGGGCCAACCCAATCGTCTTCATTGGCCAGGATCTTTCCTTCCCGCCGTTAACGACGCAGCACGCCAGGGGCGTGATCAACATCAAGGACGGCAAGGTCGATGAGCCCCAGTATGTTCCCGGTATCCGCGGCGGCCGGGTGCTGACCAACCTGAACCTGCTGGAGATCAAGACCCGGCTCGAGGACGTGCTGGCCGCTTATCCCCGGACCTATATCAATGCTTCGGCCCACGGCGCCCATATCGAAGGCACCCGCGGCATGTCTTTGGAAGAGGTGGTCGCCCGCCTGTTGCCGGGCAATCTGCAGGCCGGTGAAATCATCGCCGACGCGGCGGCGGCGGATGAGGCCCCGCTGAGCCGGCGCCTGATCGGTGGCCTGGGGGTGGTGCAAGACGAGATCGTTAAAGCGCGGGGCGAATTGCGACGCGCCCTGAATAAGTGCGGCGGATTAACGAAAGAGCTCGTGGCGCTGGGGCTGCGGGTCCAGGCAGTGATTCACGGCAAGGAGCAGCTTTCCCCGGTCACCGGCAGGCGTGTCGATCAGTTGCAGGGCTTGCTGGATCGGATTGAGCGCCGGGAGTCACTCTGGCACCAGGTGGCCGAACTGACCTTTCCGCTCCTGACCGAGCATGATCGGCGGAAACGGGAGAATGCCAAGATTAAGAAGACTGACTACCTCGGCTGGCTGGTGGCCGAGATCGACCGTCTGCGTTTCATCTGCACCGCCCGTACCGAGGCGCTGGACGTCTATGAACCCCTGGTGCGCCGCCTGCTGGCCGAATTGACCGAGGAGCAGAAGCTGAAGCGGAAACGCGCCGACCGTCCTGATGATCTTTCCGTGCAGTTTGCCCTGGTCAGGCATCATGTGAAAGCGGAGAACTATGCTGTTGCCGCCCGTTTGCTGGACGGCATCTCCGATCGGGGGCCGGAATACCTTTTCTGGCGGGGCGTGGCGGAAACCCGTCGCCTGGCGTATGGAAAGGCGGAGGAAACCTGGCGGCAACTGCGCGCAACGGCCCCTGAGTACCGGGAGCGGATCGCAACGCTACAGGGCGACGAACAGCACCACTGGTTGGAAATGATTGCCGCGCACGGCACGCAGTACCGTTATTTCCGCCTCTGGCTGGAGCGGGTGCTAACGCTTCCGTTGGGTGACGAGGCCGCCGCCCGGCTGGCCGGCTGGTGGGAGCGGGATCTCGACGAGATGCAGCGGCAGCTCGACGGCGGAGACTACGCCGTGGTACAACGACAACTGGAGCGCTGGCAGCCGTACGCCATGGTCGAAGCGGACTGGTTTGTTTCCTGGGCGGCGCTCAAGGAGCTGCAGCAGGATATTCCCGCGGCGCTTGATGCCTGCGAGGCGGCGCTCGCGCGCCAGCCGGCGAATTCCGATCTTCCGGGCCAGTTGGCCCGGCTGCTGATCCTGGCCGGAAGACACGACGAGGGCCTTGCCCGGCTCCGGCAGGCGGTTGAGCGGGATCCGGAGCAGGCCCGCATGTGGGAGGTGCTGGGGGACAGCCTGCGGGATGCCGGCGACCGCGAAGCCGCCATTCAAGCCTATGAACAATGTTATCTTGCGCTTCCCGGCCATCTTGATGCCCTGGCCAAACTCGGGCTGATGCATCTGCTGGCGGGACGGCCTGAGGCGGCCCGGGAGGCCTTCCGGGCGGTACTGCAAAAGAATCCGGAGCACCAGGAGGCGTGGGAAGCGCTGGGTCGGGCGGAAGCATTGTTGCAGCATGTCTCCCGCAACGGGGAGGGCACACATGGGTGATGTGCGCAAGTACGCCGTCCAGGGGGTCCGGGACAGCGAACAGCTTCGCCGGGCTCATCTGCTGGACCACATGGCCGAGAACGCCGCCTACCGCCATGCCCTGGCAGCCCGCGGCGGTGAAGATCCTGAGGGGGCATTATTGGCGGTATTCCGGCAACGTTACGCTGCCTACCGGGATGCCTGGCGCGGACAGCCGCGGGCGGCGATGGAACGCGGATTGCGTCACGATGCCTTCAGGGCGGCAGGTTTTGCCCCGCTGTGCGTCGATATCGAGACCGCGGCGATATGCGACCTGGCGTGTCCCTTCTGCTACCGGCAGTCGGTGCCGACGCCCGACCGGGTCATGCCCCTGGCGCTTTTTCGCCGTATCATCGCGCAGTGTGCCGAGCTCGGGGTGCCTTCCATCAAACTGAACTGGCGGGGCGAGCCCCTGCTGCATCCGCGGTTGCCGGAGATGGTCGCCATGGCCAAGCAGGCCGGCATCCTCGAGACGATTGTCAACACCAATGCCGTAACCCTCGACCGGCGAAAGGCGGCGGCGCTGGTAGATGCCGGCCTCGACATGATCATCTATTCCTTTGACGGCGGCAGTCGGAAGACCTACGAGGAAATGCGGCCGGGGCGCTTTCGCGCCAATTCTTTCGACCGAGTGTACCGGCACATCCGGCAGCTTGCCGAGATTAAAAAGGAGCGGGGGCGGAGCCTGCCATTTACCAAGATCCAGATGATCCTGACCGCGGAAACTTTCACCGAGCAGGAATCCTTCCACGAGCTGTTCGCGGACTGTGTGGATGACGTTTCGGTGAAGGCCTACAGTGAACGCGGCGGCTCCATCGAGGATCTCGATACCGATACCCGGCAGCGTCTTGCCGCCCTGGTGGCCGCCGGGGCGGTGGCCGCCGATGCCCCGTACTGGCGGGATCCTGACGGCCGCTTATTTGTCGCCCGTGGCCGGTTGCCCTGTGAACAGCTGTTCCAGCGCTTGCTGGTGACCTGGGACGGCCGGGTATGCATGTGCTGCTATGACTGGGAAACGTCCAGCCCGGTTGGTTATCTCGACGTCCGGGCATGGGAGCGGGGTGACCGGGATACGCAAGCGGTTATCGATCGCATTCGCACCGGCCGGCGCGGCTACCGCCGGATGACCGGCGCGGCGCTGCCGCCGCGTTACCTGGACCCACCGCAACGGATCACGACCCTGAGGGAGATCTGGTACGGCGAGCCGCTCAACGATATCCGTCGGCAGCATATCGAGGGGCATATTGACGAAAACCCCCTTTGCCGGAACTGCACCTTCAAGGAAACCTTTGACTGGATTGAGATATCTTCATGATGAAACCACCGGTCGAGGTGATTGCCGAAATCGCCAACGCGCATCAGGGAGAACCCGCTCAGGCCTTGGAGCTTGCCTGCCGGTCGGCGGCGGCCGGTGCCGATGCGATCAAGTTTCAGCTCTACCAGGCGGACGAGCTGCTGGTTGCCGCGCACCCGCGCTACGACCATTTTCGGCGCCAGGCCTTCGCGCCGGAGATCTGGTTCGAGTTGCTGGAGACCGTACGGCTTGAAGGTATTCGGATATATGCCGATGTGTTCGGGTTGTCATCCCTGGCCCTGGCCCGCCGGGCCGGGGTGCAGGGGGTGAAGATCCATTCCTCCGATCTGGGGAATCAGCCGCTGTTGCAGATGGCATCCGGGCATGAGGGGCCGCTACTGCTCGCCGTCGGGGGTAGCACGGCGCATGAGATCGGCGCGGCGGTCGATGCGCTGGCCTCGGTATCCCGCCGGCCGGTGCTGCTGCATGGCTTCCAGAGTTACCCCACCGCGGTGGCCGATGCCGCCCTCGAGCGGATCGCCTGGCTTCGGGCCATCTTCGGTGATCGCTGCGAAGTGGGCTACATGGATCATGTGGCCGCCGACGACCCCCTGGCCTATACGCTGCCCCTGGCGGCGGCATGTTGCGGGGCGCGGGTGCTGGAGAAGCATGTGACCCTCGACCGGGCCGCCCGGGGGGTGGACTATTATTCGTCCTTCGAACCGGCGGAGCTGGCTCGGTTCATCGATCAACTGCGGCAACTTGAAAACGCCTTTGCCGGGCGTCCGGCCGATTTTTCGCCGGCGGAGCGGCGGTATCGGGAAACGGTGAAGAAACACTGGGTGGCGAGTCGCCCACTGGCCGCCGGCGCGGTGTTGCAAACCGGAGATCTGACCATGAAACGGGTGGCCGAATATGCCGCCCACCCGGTGGCCGAACACCTTTTACTGGGCCGCCGGTTGCTGGCCCCCCTGGCGGTCGATGAGCCCGTATCCCGGCTGGCGGTGAATGTGACCGTCTGGGCGCTGGTGGTGGTCCGGATGCGTTCCCGCCGGCTGCCGGGCAAGGCCCTGCTGCCGGTGGCCGGCCGGCCGGCCATCGGCCATTTGTTGGAGCGGTTGAAACAGATTGAACGGATTGACCGGGTGGTGCTATGCACCACTGATGATCCGGTTGACGATCCCCTGGTACAGTTGGCCATGCAGGCCGGCATCGGCTGGCATCGGGGGTCGGTGGACGATGTTCTCGCCCGGATGCTGGGGGCGCTGGCGGGGCAGCCGGTCGATGTGGTCCTGCGGGTGACGGGTGACGATCTCCTGGTGGATCCCGACTATGCCGACCGGGCCATCGATCATCATCTGCGGACCAACAGTGAATATACGGACTTGAAGGCGCTGCCGAGTGGGACGGAAGTGGAGGTCTTCGATGTTGAGCTGCTGCGGCGGCTGTACCGTGCCGCAGTCGACAGCGACGGGACGGAATATCTGACCTATTATGTCACTCATCATCGCGACCAGATCCTGACCTCCGCTGCCCCGGTGGAAGAGCATCACCGTCGGGAATGGCGCTTGACCCTCGATACGGCCGAGGATTACGAGGTGATTAGCCGGCTCCTGGAGGCCATGGCCGGCCTCGGGAGGCCGTTGACCTACCGGATGGATGATATCGTCGATTATTTTGTCAACCATCCCGAGGTCTCGGCGCTTAATGCCGCCGTGCGGCAGCGATCCCAGCCGCCGCAGGTTTGTACGGATCTGGATTGGAGAAGGTTCTGATGGAAGTTTTGCTGGTGATTCCCGCCCGCGGCGGATCGAAGGGGATGGTGCGGAAGAACTTGCGGCCGGTCGGGGGCCGCCCGCTGATATCCTATGTTATCGAGCAAGCCCGCAAGGCGGTGACAATCGACCGGGTCATTGTGACCACCGAGGACGAAGAGATCGCCGCTACGGCACGTGAGTGGGGCGCCGAAACGCCCTTTCGGCGGCCGGCGGAACTGGCCGCCGACCATGTATCCCTGATTCCCGTGATTGCCCATGCCGCCCGGGCCATGGCGGAACTGGGCCGGCCGCCGCGGGTGGTGGTATCGGCCCAGCCCACGGCGCCGCTGCTCCAGGCCGCCACCATCGACCGGGCGGTGAACCTGCTGCGGGATACCGGGTGCGATTCGGTGGTTTCGGTGCGCAAAATCGATCATAATCATCCCTATCGGGCCCAGCGCTTGGCGGACGATGGCCGTCTGACGCCGTTGTTTCCCGAGGGGGAGCGATACCTGCAGCGGCAGGATCTGCCGCTGTTCCATGCCCTTTCCGGAGGGCTCTATGTGCGGCAGCCCAATCTGTTGGCCAACTGGAGCGGCAGTGATTTCTGCCTTGGTGCAGATCGTCGCGCGGTGGTGGTCACCGAAAGGGAGTCGGTCAACATCGATACGCCGCTGGACCTTGCCCTGTTTCAGGCACTCATGGAACAGTTTCCGGACGGAGAGTGAGATTTACGGACATGCAACCCCTGCATCCTGCCGCCGGTTCACCGCCGCATCCTCTGGTGACGGTGTACGTTACCAATCACAACTACGGGGCTTATATTCAGCGGGCCATCGACAGTGTATTGGCACAGACACTGGATGCGTTTGAGCTGATCATCATCGATGATGGTTCCGCCGACAACTCCCGGGAGATTATCGAAGGCTATCGGGGTGAGCCCCGGGTTACGATCATCTACCAGCAGAACCGGGGTTTGAACGTCACCAACAACATCGCTCTGCGGGCATCGAAGGGCACCTACATCATGCGGCTGGACGCCGACGACTACCTGGACGAACACGCCCTGGCGGTCATGAGCGGGGTTCTCGAGCGACAGCCGGAGCTGGGGCTGGTTTTTCCGGACTACTACCTGGTCGACGAGGGCGGTCGGGTGACCGATGTTGTCCGGCGCCACGACTTCAGCGAGGTTACCCTGCTGGACCAGCCCGCCCATGGCGCCTGCACCATGATCCGCAAGAGCTGCCTGCTGGATCTCGGCGGCTACGACGAAGCGTTCCGTTGCCAGGACGGGTATGACCTGTGGGTCCGGTTCATCCGGCAGTACCAGGTTCAGAATATCAATCTGCCGCTGTTCTATTATCGTCAGCATGGCCACAGCCTGACCCGGGATGAAGGAACCATCCTGCAGACCCGCTCCCGCATCCTACGCAAGCAGGCGGATCAGCATGGTCAGGGGTTGCGGGTGGTGGCCGTCGTGCCGGTGCGCGGACCGGTCATTGATCCCCGTTCCATTGTGCTGTTGAAATTGGGTGGGCGGCCGGTGCTGGACTGGTCGCTGGAAGCCGCTCTCGGTGCGGTGCGCCTCGCCGATGTCATCCTGACAACCCCGGATCGTACCGTTGCCAGCCATGTCGCCGGGCGGTATGGCGAGCGGGTGATCACCATCCATCGGGACGCCCGGCTGGCGGGCTTCAATACCCGTGTCGAAGAGACAGTTATCAATGCCCTTGAAGTCTACGAGGAAGCCGGCCATTCGCCGGCCGATGCGGTGCTGGTTCTGTACACTGAATCACCGTTCCGCTCATCCCGCAACCTGGATAGTGCCATCGATGTCATGGAGCTGTTCGCTACGGATACCGTTGTCGGTGTGCGCCCGGAGCTGGATGTCATGTACCAGCATGACGGCCGCAGTCTGAAAACCGTCCGCAACTCGGTGATTCTCCGCCTCGAGCGCGAGGAGCTGTATCGTGAGGTGGGGCAGTTGCACCTGGTTCGGCGGGAATATCTCGAGCGGACCCGCAGCATCGTCGGCGGTACGGTGGGTCATGTGGTCCTGCATCAGCAGGAGGCATTTCGTATCCGGACCGAATGGGACTGGAAGGTGGCCGAACTGCTTGCGGGTCGGCCGATATCATCCGTGGAGAGGGAGGACCGTCATGAAGCCGGAACGCATTCGTTTTGATGCCCTGCAGTCGACTTTCGTGGTGGCCGAGATCGGAGTTAATCACGAGGGTGATGTCCGCCTGGCCGAGAAGATGATTCGCCAGGCTGCCGCGGCCGGGGCCGATGCGGTCAAGTTTCAGACGTATACGGCGGAACACTATATTTCCATCGTCCAGCCCGAGCGCCTGGCCCGGGTGCGGCGCTTTCAGCTTTCCGGCGATGAGTTCCGCCGGTTGAAAGAGGTTGCCGACGAGGCTGGAACGGTTTTTTTTTCCACCCCGTTGCATCCCGACGACGTCGACTTCCTGACGGAGCTGGTACCGTTTTTTAAGGTTTCGTCGGGTGATTTGACCTACTTGCCGCTGATCCGCCACATTGCCGCCACCGGCAAGCCGATGATTATTTCCACCGGCCTCGGGACCCGGGATGAAATCCAGGCCGCATTGGATACGGTGACGGCGGTCAGGCCGGGTGCCCTGACCGCCGGCGAGGTGATGCTTATGCACTGTGTCTCCGCTTATCCGACCCCGCCGGAAGAAGCGAACCTCAACAATCTCTTCTGGCTGCAAAAGCAGTTCGGCGTCCCGGTGGGGTACTCGGATCATACGTTGGGCACCACGGCCTGCGAAATTGCGGTGGCCATGGGTGCCCGGGTCATCGAGAAACACTTTACCTACCGCAAGGAAGACCAGCAGTTCCACGATCATGCCATCTCCGCCGACCCCGAAGATTTGCAGCGGCTGATCGGGCGCATTCGGGAGATCGAGATCTATCTCGGGAGCGCGGATCGCCGGCGAACCCCGGCGGAGGAGAAGGGCCTGCCGCTGATGCGCCGCTCCCTGGCGGCGGCGGTGGATATCCCCGCGGGCGTGCCGGTACGGGAGGAATGGATCACTTTCCTGCGTCCGGCCTGGGGGCTGGGTCCGGAGGCGGTTGCCAGTCTCGTGGGCCGGCCGCTCACCCGTCCGGTATCGGCGGGTGAACTCATCCGTCCGGAGGATGTTGGGTGAACCACCGGAGCCTCCCTGTTGATTGACGCTTCGCTCTGTTTATCTTCGGTTTTCCCCGTTTATCTGCTTGCGGCATCAGGTTGTGGTGCCGCAAGCATCCGGTATGTCGTCCGGGAGATTCGCGTAGCACTGGCCGAGCCGGTCGAGAGCGGTGGGCTGCCCGGCAGTCAGCGGCACGAACTGACATTTCGGTTCCACGACCAGCAGTTTTTCATAGAGTGCCGCCGCCCGCTGGAATTCTTCCAGCTTGAACAGGATCTCCGCCAGTTCCCAGTAGTGGATTGGATCATTGGGCTTGAGACGGATTGCCCTGCTGTAATTGGTGATGGCGTTGCCGTAATCGCCGAGCAGGTTGTACACCCGAGCGAGATACCAGTGAAAAACATCGACGTTCGGCATTTCCGCAATTAATTGGGTAATGCCGGTTATGCGCTCCGCGGGCGACTTCTGCTGCTGGTCGATATCCTTGACCAGGGCCAGAGGAAAACGATGATAATGCCGGTGGGCGTCGGCAAAACGGCCGGCGACAAAGGCCTCGAAGGCGGCCTTCTGCCGAACCAGAGATTGCTCCTGCATGTCCCATGCTTCAGCGCTGAAGTCAGTTATGGGAGGAGTCTTCTCCAGCAGAACACGATAACCATAGTAGCTGTAGTTCTCCTGAACGACATGGAGGCCGCACTTCGCCAGCAGGTTCGCGAAACTGCGCAGGGAAAAGACGTTGATATGCCCCTCGGGCAGGATGCTTTCGAAGCCGCCCGCTTCGTGCGCTGTAACTGAGGGCGACCCGATAAAGTCGTACCAGATGGGAACTGCGCAGGCGATCACGCCGTCACCGGCAAGGTAATTGTCGCGCAGATTCAGCAGAAACTCATCGGGTTTGGCGATGTGCTCGAGCACATGCTCGATGCAGATCAGGTCGTAGCGCTGCGGGCCGAAATCCTCGATATTGGTGCGGATATCAAGCTCCAGGCGATGGCGGCCGTAGCGGGCATGCGCGGGATTCCATTCGGTGCCGCAGACCCGCTGGTGGCCGTACTCGTCGCGGCATAGTTCCAGAAAGTAGCCGGTGGAACAGCCGACATCGATAATTTGCAAGTTCCGGTGGTCAGCCAGGTAGGGGCCGAGGAACATGCGGTGGTTCATCTTTTTACGGGTTTTGGTTTCGAAATCCGCGGTTCCGGCGAACCGCCGGATGATATTGTAGTCGCTGCGTTCATAGAACTTTTTAAGTTCCTCTTCGGAGCGCCGCCTGTAGGTGGTGAAGCCGCAGGTTTTACAGATGATGAAGCCGAGATCCCGGCGCTGCCGCAGGTAGTCGAGAGAGTGCCAGTTTTCATTCGTGTCGCAGATGGGGCATTTCATGGACGCAACCTTTCAATAAAGCGATCCTGGCATGCTTTGGGACGTTTTCTACCGGAGTTATCTGAAGCGGAATAGCGGTGCGGTATGTAGCTGCTGTTCCTCCCGTTCGATACCAGCTCAGACAAATCCAGTCCGCGCAGCCAAAGCTGCGCAGCAGATCTTCCACCATGCGCGCATGGTGGAATAAATTCTTGCAGCTGTCGTCGTGTTCGCCATATCCCGCAGTCCGCCATGTCTTACGTTATGGTCGGTTGGAGATTAATATTTCTCATTGCGCTCACAAAACAAATGGCATGATCCGTGAGATATTGCAAGGCTTCCTTGCTCACCGCCCACCCGCGAAGGCGGTAGCATCGGGGCTACAACATCGAGGATAGCAAGCTTGCACCGATCCTGTTTCAGGCCGGCTATCTGACGATCAGGGAGCAAAAGCAGCGCAACTACGGCATCGAGTTCCTGCTGGGGTTTCCGCACAAGGAAGTGTCCATTTCATTCAACGACCACGTTGCCCAGGCGCTGACGGGCGGCAATATTGCCGAAGTCAAAGGACGGCTGTACGATTGCCTGTCGCAGGCGGATCTTAAGCGGCTGCACGAAACCCTCGGCGCGCTGTTCGCTTCCATCGCGCATACCAACTACACCAGGAACCGAATCAGCGTCTATGAGGGCTACTACGCCAGCGTGGTCTATGCCTTCTTCGCCGGTCTGGGTCTCGACCTGACCGCCGAAGACGTCACCAGCACCGGGCGCATGGACCTGAGCGTCGGGACGGATAAAAACATTTACCTCTTCGAGTTCAAGGTCGACGGCGGGGGTGGGGCGTTGCCGCAGATAAAAGACCGCCAGTACCACCTGAAATACCGTGACCGGGGCAAAGACATCTACCTCGTCGGCATCGACTTCGATTCGGCACAGCGCAATATCGCCGGGTTCGAGTGGGAGCAGGTGCGGTCTTGATATCTTCTAGCTCCAAAGGCGGGTATGCAGCCTACTTCTCCGTGAAGCGCAGCGGTTCCAGCAGGTTCAGGTGTCCGCCGAGGGTGGGGACGCGCCGGCCGTCGATGGTGAAGATTACCGCGTCATAGGCCGGCATGTTCTTGAGCAGGGTGTTGACCAGACCGTAGATGGCGAGCATCTCGTCGTTACTGCCGCCACCGGCGAAGGCCGCCGGGGCGTCGGGGGGTAGGTCGACAATAATGGTGCCGCCAATGAAGCTGAACCGTTGTGGCGCCACCCCCAGGGGCAGCGGTGAAATACCGGGGGCGCCGTCGCGGGTCAGTTCGGTGAACAGCTGGCGGGCGCGGGCTGCGGGGTCGCGGGGCCGGTTTTGCCGCCGGATGGTGACCGGCAGCAGGCCGCTGAAGGCTTCGTCGGCGCGGTAGAGGGTGGTGACTGGCGGAGCTGTCGGGTCGGGGGCGGAGATTTTGTCCGTTGCCGACGGGGTTTTTACGGCCGTTGGTACGCCCGGAGCGGCGGCTTTCGACGGTGAAGTGCGGGCCGCCGGCGGGCGGGTGGATTGTGCCGGCCGCGTCCGGTCCGTTGTCCGCACCGCCGGGGTGCCGTCGCCGGCGGTCGGGGCGGCGAACTGTTCGCGGTACCACCGGCGCATGAAAGCGGCGGCCTCATGGGCCTGTTGCCGAACGGTCTGCCGTGCCGGCGGTTGGACGTAGAGGTACGACGCAATCCCCGCCGCCGCAATGATGACCAGCAGCAGTATCGTTGTGCCGGGCGATTTCCGGGCGCCGGCGTTGCGGCTGCCGGAATTCCGGGTGGCGGGTCGGCGGGTGGCGCGGCCGGATGAAGTGCTTCGCCGGCGGGAGCCTGTGGCGGGCTTGGCTGCTGGTCGCCGTCGGGTTGAACTAGACTTCTTCTGCATCTTCCAGGCGGGACGCGCCGAGCCGGTAACGTTCCATGATGATTACGAACCGGGCGATCCGGTCCGCGGTAGCGGGTTTCATGCCCTCGAACCGGGCGGCAACCCGGTAGTCCCCGGCGGGCGGCTGTCGCGGCGACACCCGGAGAATCCGGGCGGTGTTCTGCACCAGTACCGCGAGATGGGGCAGAAAGAAGGCCATGGCCACGAGGGCGCGGGGCGGCAGCGGGGTTGCCGCCGGAAAACAGAGTCCGGAGGCGCTCAACTCGATGGTGGTCGGAGGGGCGGAAAAGAAATCACGGTATTCCCGCAGCTGGATCATATTGGTGAGCAGGTCGACCTTGCGCTCCAGTACCTCAAGATAATTTTCCAGGCGGCGGTGATAAGAGATTTCCGGGGTGTCGGACGCCGGCGGTGGTGAGCCCGGACGCACGTCGGCGAGCCACATGTGCAGCGGGCCGGGGCCGGAACCCACCGGCGGCAGCAACCGCGGCTTCTCGTCGGCTTCACAGGGCCGCCAGATGAACGGCAGAGCGATGGTCAGGCGGTGGTTTTCTCGGCGTTCACGGGTACTCATGACCGGGTTCCTCGTTTTCTGCCGGCGGCGTCGGCTGGTAACGAGCCGTCGCGCACGGCTGAAAACTTCCTAGCATACCGGTCAACCGAAAACAACCGCTTTTCCGGATCCCGCGACCGGGGATGCCGGGGTGTTTCCGGCGGCGGAGCAAACCCGGTTGCGGCCGGCGCGTTTGGCGTCGTACAGGGCCAGGTCGGCGGCCGCCAGCAGCGTTATGGGGGAGGTGGTGCCGGCATCGCGGGCGGCGGCATCCTGGTCGTCGATTGTGGCGGTGGCGCTTTCCAGACCGGCAACGCCGAAGCTGGCGGTGACGCGGATGACCAGTTGCCGGTCGACGGCGCAGCCGCGGGCCGCGATGCCCCGGCGCAGCCGTTCCGCCAGCCGGCCGGCAGCCCGGCGGTGGGTGTTGGGCAGCACCACGGCGAACTCCTCGCCGCCGATGCGGCAGGCGATGTCGGTGCTGCGGATGTGTTCCTCGAGGCAGCGGGAGACCTCCGCCAGCACCTTGTCGCCGGCCGGGTGGCCGTAGGTGTCGTTGACCTGTTTGAAGAAATCGATGTCGAAGACGATGAGGGATAGCGGGTGCCCGTAACGTGCAACGCGGTTCTCCTCCCGTTGCAGCACCTCGGTGAAGCGCCGCCGGTTGGCCAGTCCGGTGAGCGGATCCCGCCGCGCCTGGAGCCGCAGGGTGTCGAGTTCACGCAGTTCACCAAGCCGTCGTTCGAGATGCCGGTGACAGAAGTCCCTCAGCGATTTTTCCATGCGCTGCATGACTGTCGCCGCCCGGGAGGAGACCTCGCCGCCATCGGTGCCGCCGAGAATGTCGAAAAAACGTTGCAGCAGGCTAATCCGGTCGTGATCTCCGGTGCTCTCGCCGGGTTCCGCGTGGCGCATCGGGCGCTCGGGACGATCCCCGCGGCGCTCGCCGGGCTCCTGCCGGCGGCCACCGTTGAAGCCGGGGATGGCGACCGCTACGCCGCTCGGATACGACGCCGTCAGGGGCTCGCAAACCGCCGTGCCGCCACCGCCGGCAGTACTGAGGGACGGCGGTACGGCATGCTGATTTGCACTCGTGGTGGTGGTGAGACGGGCGAACTGCATGACTGAACTCCTTGGCTTTCTTCGTGATTACCGGTTTTGTCGGCATATTACGATTTAGCAAGGAGTGTGCCAGCCTTGGTCAGCCTGTCGTGACTGGCCTGGTGATCAATATTACTGATTGATTATATTGGTGTTATTCGAATCAATCCGGGTTATGTGCGGCCCCGGAAGCGGGGCCGCGGGCGGCGGAACGGGGTCAGAAAATTCCTCACGACGTCCATTCCCTGACGGCGGGAGGCAGTATCTGCCGAGTGATTTCCGGGTCTGTTCCGGTGTCTCCCGCCGGTTCGCGTGCGGATGCCCTCGCCGGGGAAGCCAGGGCGATGGCTGGCGCGGCGGCTGCCCCGGCGGTGAAAGGGTCAGGTCCGATGGCGGCGGCGGTCGCGGAGCATTTCGACGAAGGTTTCGAGGCGGATGAGGGTGCGGCCGTCCACCGGTCCCGGGCGGTCGCCCTCGACCGTGAGCAGCGGGATGTCCAGTGCCCGCCGGAAGACGATGTCCTCGATGTGGCGATAGCAGAAGCTCTGGACGTAATGGATGATGCCGTCGAGGCGCCGGCGGGCGATCTCGCGGCGGATGTCGGCGATGCGGGCGGCGGCGCCGTAAGGATAGGTGTAGGCGAGATACTGCTCCGCCAGCGTCATGCCGGCGGCGCCGGGCATGGCGAATTGGCGCGGCACCTCGTTGAAGACCACCGCGGCGCCGAGGTCGGCCAGTACCCGGTGCAGATCGGTAATGATCGTCGGTACGCCGATGATGCCCAACCGTAACGGGGCCTGCCGGGGTGCCGGACGGGTATCCGTCGGTCCCGAAGCCGCCGTCGCCGTCGATCGCCGCGGATCCGGCGGCGGTGCCGGTTCCGTCAGCCGGGTTTCAAGCCGTGCGGCGAAGTTTTCGGGGTCGCCGTCGAAGTCGCTGGCCGCAACCAGCCGCAGATGGTTTTCGTGTCCGTCAACGGTGCCGTCTTCCCAGGTGGCGCGGTCCAGCCGCTCCAGTTGCGTCCGGATACGGTCGAGGCGTGCCTTCGTCGCTGTCACCGCGGCCTCAGCGGCGCCGAGGCGGCGGGCGAAGACGGCCAATTCCATCGTCATCGTCTTCCGGGTGCGGTCGAGAGGGAAGGAGAAGGGAATGATTTCCACCCCGTCGGCGGCCAGTACCTCGGCCAGGGCGTGGGTGTTGCTGCAATCGCCGGCGAGTACCGCCACCACGGTCCTGATGTGGTGCCAATGCACCACCTGGTGAATGCCCTTGATCCAGGCGCAGGTGGTGCGGGGAAAGCCGGCGGCCTCGGCATCATCGATGAGCCGCCGCGGGTCGGGGTCGGCGATCAGCAGGTTGTTGAGATCGCAGGGTATCCGGCCGGCGGCATAGACGATCTCCACCGGCACGGTGGTGGTGATGCCGATGCGGACGTCGGCGCCGGATTCCGGCTGCCGGCCGTCAGTGGGCGGGGTCGCGGCCGGGGGGGTGTCGTTTATCGGTGTCATCGGGTTTTCGCGCCTGCGTGACCGGATAAAAAAATTTGCCGGAAACCGCAGCCCCTGTGATATGAGATGGAACTGTAGGTTTATGCGAGGATGTTGAGACCATTAATCCGGCGCCTGACATTCGGCTTTCGGCACCTGCCTCCCGGTTTCCGGTTGCTTCCACATAACGTTACGTACCAGATCTGAAAAGGTATATTCTTTTGCCTGTACATGACGTTGGCCGAGTTCAGCGCGAAATTACCTGATGATGCATCGCTGCCGCGGGCAGCATGGGGCGCTAACTCCTGAATTCTGACAAAAATGTCTCCCGTCGAACTTCACAGCCGCGAATTGGCGGCGCTCTACGAGATCAGCCGCCTGCTGCTCAGCGACCTCGACGTCTTCGAGGCCATCCGCCGCTCCCTCGAGGTGCTGGCCACCTTTCTCAATCTCAAGCGCGGTACCCTCACGCTCATCCCCGAGGACGGCCGCGAACTGGCCATCATCGCCGCCTATGGCCTGACCCCGGAGCAGATGCGCCGTGGACGCTACGCTCCCGGCGAGGGGATCACCGGCCAGGTGCTCAAGAGCGGTCAGGCCGCGGTGGTGCCCGACATCCGGACCGAGCCCCAGTTCCTCGACAAGACCGGCAGCCGCGCCGGTGAGAAGGAGGATATATCCTTTATCTGCGTGCCGGTCAAGAGCGGCTCGCGGACAGTGGGGGCGTTGTCGGTGGATATCGACCGGCGGCCGGCGATGCCGCTGGATTCCTATCGCGATTTCCTCACTATCGTCGCTGCCCTCATGGGCCAGGGAGTGACCGTCTACCGCCTGCGCAAGGCCGAGCGTGATGTCCTGCTGGAGGAGAATCGGCGTCTGCGGGAGCAGATCGACGTCCACCAGCCGGCCCATACCATCATCGGCACCTCGGCGGCGGTGCAGGAGGCGCTGGCCGCCGCCCGCCAGCTGGCGCCGTCGTCGGCCACCGTGATGATCCGCGGCGAAAGCGGTACCGGCAAGGAACTCATGGCCCAATACATTCACCGTCTGAGCCCCCGCGCCGATCACCCACTGGTCACCCTCAACTGTTCCGCTATCCCTGAATCCCTGCTGGAAAGCGAACTTTTCGGCCACGAGCGCGGTTCCTTCACCGGTGCCGTGGCGCGCCGTATCGGCCGTTTCGAACAGGCCGACGGCGGCACCCTGTTCCTCGACGAGATCGGCGACCTGCCGCCGCCGGTGCAGGTCAAGCTGCTGCGGGTGCTCCAGACCCAGGAATTCGAGCGCCTCGGCGGTCGGGAATCCATCCGCGTCGACGTGCGCATCGTCAGCGCGACGCACCGGGATATCGAGGAGGAGGTCGCCGCCGGGCGTTTCCGCCGTGACCTCTACTACCGCCTGAGCGTCATCCCCCTCTTCCTGCCGCCGCTCCGGCAACGGCCCGATGATATCCCCCTGCTCATCGATCATTTTCTCCGGCGATTCAACCTGGAGAACCGCCGCCATGTCCGCCTGCGTCCGGGGGCCATCGACCAGCTCATCATCTATTCCTGGCCGGGCAACATCCGTGAGCTGGAGAACACCATCGAGCGGCTGGTGGTCATGGCCGCCGACGAGGAGATCGACCGCGCCGACCTGCCGCTCCACCTGGTGCGGGCGGCGGCGGAGGTCTTTCCGGCTTCGCCGGCCGGCGGCCGCCTCCCGGCGGCGCCGCTTCCCGACACCGGCATGGCGGATATCCGCCGGCGGGCGGCGGATGAGGAACGCCGGCGGATCTACGACGCCCTCTTGCGCGCCGGCGGCAACCGGCGCCAGGCGGCGAAACTGCTCGGTATGACCCCGCGGCAACTCTATTACCGGGTGGCGAAATATTTCCCCGACCGGGTGCCGGGAGCGGCCGGGGTGAACGGCGATATCGATGGGGTGGATAACGCCGGTATGGCCGGAGTGCCGCAGAAGTCCGGTGGCGGCGAAACCGGCGGCAGTGGCGCGTGACGATGCCGCACCGGGCGCCCGGCGGCGGGCGGAACGGTCCGCCGCGGGAGGGGGTGGCGGGTGCGGATAACGCCGGCGCTGTTTTTTGGGGTCGGTTACGATGCCATCCCGTTTTGGCGGTCGCTGCCGGATCAGCGGCCCTGACCGGTCAGGAAAGTGCCGCCAGGCGGGTTTCCAGTTCCGGGTAGGGGAACAGGCGGGAGAAGTCGATGAGGCCGGCCAGCGCCCGGGAGTAGACGTGGTTGCCGGTTTCCTCGAGAATCGCCACCGGGTTGAGGCCGCCGATGACCACCGCGCCGAAACGTCCTTCACTCACCGGAATGTCCAAAAGCGGCTGTCCCGGCTGGCCGATGAGCATGAAGCCGCCGAGGCCGATCTCGTCAAGTTTCGCCGCCAGGCTCGCCACCTGGTCCCGGCTGTCAGCGGGAAATTCGCGAAAACCGGCGCCGATCCGGCCGCTGCCGGTCTGTACCGCGCCGACATAGTCGGTCATGCCGCTGCGGATGAACACCTCCAGCGGATCGACGCTGGTGCCGTCGTACATGATGATTTCGACGAACCGCGTCGGTCGCCGCTGCTGCAGCTCCAGCAGACCGCCGAAACGCGAACAGGTGGGGATGCCGTAGTGCAGCAGGACTCCGTTGAGGGTGATGGAACACACCGTGCCGATGCCCACATGGCCCAGGGGCACCTGCTGGCTGCCGATGCGCTCGCCCGGGGCCAGCAGGGTCAGCAGGCGGCCCATGGCGTAGCCGTCCGCGTAGACCTTCTGCACCAGGTGGAGCCGGGAGAGCAGATCGGCGGCGCGGGCGAAGGTAACGTTGATCACCACGCTGCCGGTCAGCCGTTCCGGGTTGAAGCTCATGCGGTAGGTCATCTGGTCGATCTTCGCTGAGAGGAAGCCAACTTTCTCTATAATTCCGGCGGCTTCCACCTCGTCGATGCCGGCGGCGGTAATCTCCCGGCCACGGCGCCCGAGGTTGCGGGTGTAACCGTCCTCGTCCAGCAGCTGCAGGTGGAAACGTACCGTGCGTTCGCTGATCTCGTAGCCCAGACCGGTGAGCTGCTCGGTGATCCGGCTGCTGCCCAGCGGCGCGTTGGCGTCGCGCAGCAGGCGCAAAATCGCCATCTGCTTGCGGCGTATCTTCTCGTCCATTCCGTTACGTGCCTCGTTTCCTTCCCTTTTGCGCTGCCTGCCAGGGCGCGTTGCATGCAGTCGGGCGCGGCAACTCAGGGCGTTCGTTCTGCCGCCTCGGCACCGACCGTCGCTAGCTATCACAGGGGTGATAAAAATGCAACGCGGGCGGCAGGGGATGTTCCGCCCGCCGAATACGACGGCCTGGTGACTGCCCCTTCTTCCTCGTTGTGCTGCAGGCTGAGTCAATGCGGCGCATTTCTCTAAATCGCGAATGATGCGGCATGTCCGTGCCGGGGGGAATCCGTGAGTGACGGAATGCGCGGGATTCCCGGCGGCGCGGGAATGACGGTAAATGGTCGGATCAGGCTTTTGGCGAAATCAGCAGATATGGCCGCCACATATCACCTGCCGGCATCGGCGGGAACCATGGGGGTATCGGTAACGATGGCAGGTAAGCGGCAATATTGCCGAAAATAGTGCCGATCAAATAAAAAATTGTCCATAAGAATACGATTTAAGCTTGCATTATTGACAGTTTTGCGAGATGGATGATATGGGTTAATAAAAATAACTGGCAACTTACTGCCGTAACCAAGGAGGAGAGAGCATGATTCAATGGCCGAAAGCAAATGACGCCCTCGGTACCGTGAACCGGGGCAATCCCTGTGAATCGGGTCTGTGCACCCTGTGCCGTTCCGACTGTAAGGGGAAATGTGAAACCTGGATGTCCAGTCTGCGGGGCCGCAAGATGCTCTATCCGCGTGACTTCGGCGCCATCACCGCCGGCAGCGGCAATACCACCCATGTCGGGGTGAACTATAACAACCTGCGGATCCAGGGCTACAACTACGGCTCCATCGGGGTGCCCCAGGGCCTGTCCCACTCCGAGGATGACTGCATCTTCCCCAACGTCAACCTCGAAACCGAGTTTGGTAACGAGGTCAAGACCAAGGCGCGGATACCGCTGCTCTCCGGGGCGCTCGGTTCCACCTTTATTGCCGCCAAGTACTGGGAGTCTTTCGCTGTTGGCGCCGCCCTGGTGGGTTTCCCCATCGTTGTCGGGGAGAACGTCGTCGGGGTCGACCGCGAGTCGGTGATCGAGAACGGCCGGATCAGCAAGTCACCGGAGTTGGAACGCCGGGTCGACACCTTCCTGCGCTACTATGACGGTTGGGGCGCCATCATCGTCCAGATGAACGTCGAGGATACCCGCAACGGCGTGGCCGAGTATATGATCGAGAAGTACGGCGACAAGGTTATCATCGAGCTGAAGTGGGGTCAGGGGGCCAAGGACATCGGCGGTGAGATCCAGGTCACCAGCCTCGAATACGCCCAGTTCCTCAAGAACCGCGGTTACATCGTCGACCCCGATCCCACCCTGCCCGAGGTACAGGAGGCATTCAGGCACGGGGCGATCAAGTCATTCGCGCGGCACAGCCGCCTGGGCTACACCGGACTGGCCAGTGCCGACGCGGTGCGTGCCGATTTCATGAAGGCGGTGGAATATCTCCGCGGCCTGGGCTACAAACGCATCACCCTCAAAACCGGCTCCTACGGCATGGAAGCCCTGGCCATGGCGCTGAAGTTCGCCACCGATGCGAAACTTGACCTGCTCACCATCGACGGCTCCGGCGGCGGTACCGGCATGAGCCCGTGGAACATGATGGAAAGCTGGGGGGTTCCGTCCATCCACTTGCATTCCAAGACCTATGAATACGCCGGCATCCTTGCCAACAAGGGCCAGAAGGTGGTGGATCTCTGCCTCGGCGGCGGTCTCGCCCGCGAGGATCACATGTTCAAGGCGCTGGCGCTGGGTGCACCGTTCACCAAGCTCGCCCTCATGGGCCGCGCGGTGATGATTCCCGGCTTCCTCGGTTCCAATATTCAGGGTGCCATCAATCCGGATCAGCGCGAAGCCCTCAACGGCAACTGGGAGAAGCTCCCCCCCAACGTGGCCGAGTTCGGCCGTACCGCCGACGAGATCTTCGCCGGCTACTACGACGTCCAGAAGAAGGTGGGCGCCGACGAGATGAAGAATGTGCCCTACGGTGCTATCGCCATGTACACCTTCGCGGACAAGCTGGCCGCCGGGCTCCAGCAGTTGTTGGCCGGGGCGCGGAAGTTCACCCTGGCCGATCTCACCCGCGACGATCTTTTCGCCGCCAACCGTGACACCGAGCAGGTTACCGGTATTCCGTTCATCACCGACGTGCTGGACGATGCCGCCAAGCGTATCCTGAACGCATAAAGCAAATATCATTTTCGCCTGTCAGCTGCCGCTGCGGGCGCCTTGACCAAAGGCGCCCGCAGCGGTTTTTTTCCGTTACGATTTTGCACCATCGCGGCTGCGACGCGGATGGAGCGGATTGCAAAGACCCTGCGAAAACTTCCGCGAACAAGCGCATAAAAAAAGGCGGGCCATATGGCCCGCCCTTCCACGCTGTAGGAAAAACGAACAGAATGTTCGCCGGGATCAGCCGCGGTTCTCGCGATTCTCCACCAGGGATTCGACCACCGTCGGATCGGCCAGGGTCGACGTGTCGCCGAAGCCCTTGGGATCCACCTCGTTGGCGGCGATTTTCCGCAGGATGCGGCGCATGATCTTGCCGGAGCGGGTCTTCGGCAGCGCCGGCGCCCACTGGATCATGTCGGGTGTCGCGATCGGGCCGATCTCCTTGCGGACCAGGCCGACCAGTTCCTTCTTAAGCGCATCGGTGCCTTCGACCCCGGCATTCAGGGTGACGTAGGCGTAGATGCCCTGACCCTTCAGCTCGTGCGGCATGCCGACAACCGCGGCTTCGGCGACGCTGGGATGCAACACCAGAGCGCTCTCCACCTCGGCGGTGCCCATGCGGTGACCGGAGACGTTGATGACGTCGTCGATGCGGCCCATGAGCCGGTAGTCGCCGTTTGCTTCGCGCATCGCGCCGTCACCGGTGAAGTAAAAGCCGTCATACTGGACGAAGTAGGTCATCTTGAAGCGTTCGGGATCGCCGTAGACGCCGCGCATCAGACCCGGCCACGGCCGACGGATGCACAGGGCGCCTTCGCCCGGACCCTTGATCTCGATGCCGCTGGCCGGGTCGACAATCAGCGGATCACAGCCGAAGAACGGGGTGGTGGCATAGCCGGGCTTCATGTCGATGGCGCCGGGCAGGCCGGTGATGAGAATGCCGCCGGTTTCCGTCTGCCACCAGGTGTCGACGATTGGGCACTTGCTGCGGCCGGGTAGCTCGTAATACCACTTCCACGCTTCCGGGTTGATGGGTTCGCCCACGGTGCCCAGCAGGGTCAGGCTGTCGAGCTTGCCGAGGCGCTCGGTGACGTACTTGTCGCCCTGGCCGGCGATGGCGCGGATGGCCGTCGGGGCGGTGTAGAGAGTGTTGACCTTGTGTTTGCCGATGATGTCCCAGTACCGGCCGGCGTCGGGATAGTTGGGCACCCCCTCAAACATGACGCTGGTGGCGCCGTTGCACAGCGGGCCGTAGGTGATGTAGCTGTGGCCGGTGACCCAGCCGATGTCGGCGGCGCAGAAATAGATGTCACCGTCATGGTAGTCGAAGATGTATTTATGGGTGAAGGAGGTGTAGACCAGGTAGCCGCCGGTGGTGTGGACGACGCCCTTGGGTTTGCCGGTGGAGCCGGAGGTGTAGAGGAAGAACAGCGGATCCTCGGCATCCATCCATTCCGGCTCGCAGTTCGCGTCGACCGAATCCATCTCCTTCTCGTACCACAAGTCCTTGTCTCCCATGGGGGTTTCGAAATCCGGCGTCCGGTTCACGATGACCACCTTGTTCAGGGTCGGACACATGGACACGGCCTGGTCGACGTTGGCCTTCTGGTTGACCACCTTGGCGCCGCGGTAATAGGCGTTGCAGGAGATCAGGAAGGTGGACTCACAGTCCTGAATGCGGTCCTTCAGGGCGTCGGCGGAGAAGCCGCCGAAAACGATGGAGTGGATCGCGCCGATGCGGGTGCAGGCCAGCATGGTGACCACCAGCTCCGGGATCATCGGCAGATAGATGGTAACCTTGTCGCCCTTCTTGACGCCGTTCTTTTTAAGTACATTGGCAAATTTGCAGACGTCGGTATAAAGCTCCCTGTAGGTGAACTTCCGGTCTTCGGTGGGTTCGTTGCCCTCCCAGATCAGGGCCACCTGGTCGGCACGCTTCTCCAGGTGCCGGTCGAGACAGTTGTAGGAGACGTTGAGTTTGCCGCCGATGAACCATTTCAGGTAGACCTCATCCTTGCTGAACTTCCAGTCCTGGACCTGGTCCCATTTCTTGAACCACGTTACCTGTTCCCCGGCGATACGGGCCCAGAAGGCGTCGTTGTTGTTGATCGACTCCTCGTACATCTTCTGGTAATCCTCCCGGCTCTTGATGTACGCTTTCTGCCGGAAGGATTCGGGAACCGGATATACACTTTTCAGCTCCTCAGCCATTACTTTCCTCCTTCGTGTTTGGGTTGCCGCGAAATTAACGCCAGTTGTTGGCTTGTGATGGCAAAACACGCACTCGAAAAGAGTGTTTTTCGTATGCTGACCGGATGCCGCGCTGCGTGTCTGTTCGTGAATGGGTCGCCCGGTATGGCGTCAGAGAAAAATAAAACGCGAGTAATGGACCACGCGCAACGTCCCATTTCTATAAGAGGGTTAAGGGATTGTCAAGTGAAAAAAGCGTTTGCCTGGCTTTCGCCGGCCCCGGCAATGCTTGTGCAATCATTCATTATCGTTCAAGGTTTTGCCAGTTAACTGGCAACTATAAACCGCTGATATTAACTTGACAACAAACTGGTGATGGGGCTATGGTGAGCCGTTGTTTTCCGGCTTCGACAGGGCTTGACCGATTAGACGCCGTTTGGCGACTGGTGATGATATATTGCTGTTTTATCAGCCGTAACACCAAGCGAAGGAGGAGCGGTAATGGGGAAGTACGCGGAGATGTTTCGACGTTCCATCGAGGACCCGGAAGGTTTCTGGGGTGAAGCCGGTGCGGATATCCAGTGGTCGAAGAAGTGGGACAAGGTGCTGGATGACGGCAACAAGCCCTTCTATCGGTGGTTTGTGGGCGGGGAGCTCAACACCTGCTATAATGCCCTCGATTACCATGTGGAGAACGGCCGGGCCGACCAGACGGCGTTGATCTACGACAGCCCGGTTCTCGGGACGGTCAAAAAATTTACCTACCGGGAGCTGCTCGATGAGGTCGCCCGTTTCGCCGGGGTGCTGCGTGGCAAGGGGGTGCAGAAGGGCGATACGGTGATCATCTACATGCCGATGATCCCCGAAGCGGCGGTGGCGATGCTGGCCTGCGCCCGCATCGGTGCGGTGCATTCCGTCGTCTTCGGCGGTTTCGCGCCCAACGAGCTGGCCATCCGCATCAACGACGCCAAGCCGCGGGTCATGGTCTCCGCCTCCTGCGGCCTCGAGGGCGCCGCCAAGGTCATCCCCTACAAGCCGCTGCTGGACGAGGCAATCCGCCTGGCGCAGAGCAAACCCGAATGCTGCATCATCAAGCAGCGGCCGCAGGTGACCGCCGAACTCGCCCCCGGCCACGATTATGACTGGGATGCCGAGATGGCCGGCGCCGCGCCGACGGAGTGCGTCACCGTCGCCGCCACCGATCCGCTCTACATCCTTTATACCTCCGGCACCACCGGGATCCCCAAAGGGGTGGTGCGGGATAACGGCGGCCATGTGGTGGCCCTCAAGTGGAGCATGAAGTACATCTATGACGTCGATCCCGGCGATGTCTACTGGGCCGCCTCCGACGTCGGTTGGGTGGTGGGCCACAGCTACATCGTCTACGCGCCGCTGTTTCATGGTTGCACCACCATCCTCTACGAGGGCAAGCCCATCGGTACCCCCGACGCCGGCGCTTTCTGGCGGGTGATCTCCGAGCATGGTGTCAAGGTGCTGTTCACCGCGCCCACCGCCTTCCGGGCGATCAAGAAAGAGGACCCCAACGGCGAGTTTTTCAAAAAGTACGACCTGAGCAAGTTCCAGGCGTTGTTTCTTGCCGGCGAGCGGCTCGATCCCGATACCTACCACTGGGCTTCCGAGCTTTTGAACAAGCCGGTGATCGATCACTGGTGGCAGACCGAAACCGGCTGGCCCATTGCCGCCAACTGCATGGGCATCGAGCAGTATCCGGTCAAGCCCGGTTCTCCTACCATGTCGGTGCCGGGCTATCAGGTGACCATCCTCGATGCCGACGGCAAGCCGCTCCCGGCGGACACCGAGGGCATCGTCACCATCAAGCTGCCGTTGCCGCCGGGCTGCCTGCCGACGCTCTGGCAGCAGGACGAGCGCTACAAGGAATCATACCTCAGCATGTACCCGGGCTATTACTTCACCGGTGACGGTGGTTACATTGACAAGGATGGTTATGTCTACATCATGGGTCGCGTCGACGACGTCATCAATGTCGCCGGGCACCGGCTGTCCACCGGCGGTATGGAGGAGATTGTCGCTACCCATCCGGACGTTGCCGAGTGCGCCGTCCTCGGTGTGCAGGACAACCTCAAGGGCCAGGTGCCGCTGGGTTTCTTCGTTCTCAAGGCCGGGGTCGATCGTGATCCCGCCGAGGTATCGGCGGAGCTGGTGAAGATGGTGCGTGATCAAATCGGCGCGGTGGCCTGTTTCCGGCAGGCGACGGTGGTCAAGCGCCTGCCCAAGACCCGTTCGGGCAAGATCCTGCGCGGTACCATGCGCAAGATCGCCGACAACGAGGAGTTCCGTATTCCGTCAACCATTGACGATCCCGCCATCCTTGGCGAGATCGAGGAGGCGGTGGAGACCTTGGGCTACGGTAAGGCGCGTTCCTGATTTTTTGCGGGAGAAGCCGCGAAGTCGCCGGAATCTGCGGCTGCGGTCACAATATTTTCCGGATGCGGAGATACGCCACGGCCCCCCGAAATGGGGGGCCGTTTTTTGCGTAAGCGTTGTGCCAGGGACCGGGTGGGCCTTGTAACATATTGGTTTTACCGTACGGTATTAGAAGATAGTCTCAAGGTGAGGGTAGCGAACCCCCCGAGTTGTGCGCCGGGGACTTTCACTGCCCGCAGGGGGTGGCCGACGGCGGAAGGAGATATGTTTCATACCCTGAGGCCGTGCATCAGCCGGGGTGGCGTTCGAGGTACAGCACCTGGTACTCGGCCACGTGATCGAGGAATTCCAGCAGCATCTCCTGGTCTTCCGAGGCGGGGCGGCCGCCGCCGAGGAGGTAGTTGATCTCGTCGTCGAAGCGCACGTCCAGCAGCTCCATCATGTGTTCGCGGCGGACGGTAAAGCCCTGCCGGCGGGCGGCGGCCTCCAGGTGGTCGAAGCGGATGGTGTACTCGTCATGATCCTTGAGGGGGATGCGCCGCGGATTCCTGTCCTGCCGGGAGTATTGCCGCGGTAACGCGGCGAAAGGCCAGGGGATCTCGGTGTCGGCGCCGTGCTCGCTGATGAAGGCGCGGCTCACCGGCGCCGACGCCAGGGCCTCTACCAGGTGCAGGGCGCCGAGGTTGAGGTTGAACTGCTCCGGCAGGCCGGTGATATCGAGATCGTAGGCGGTGATCAGCCGGGCGGCTTCGGCCAGCAGCCGGTCGTCGGGAGATACGCCGGGGTCACCCGCCGAAAGCGGACCGCGGGCATTTGTGTTCGCTGTTTCGCCGCCGGCGTACAAGGCGGCAGGTTGCTGCGGGGGGCCGCCGGAACCACCCGTAGCAAGGCTGTCGATGCCGGCATCGATCCTCCGCGCCGCCCGTTCCAGGTGCGGCGCGAGCTGTGCCCGTGGAATGTCGGTCACCGTCGGCAGGTCGCCGATAATCTCGTTGGCGATAACGAGATCCGCCGGGTCCGTCAGTCCGGCGAGAAACTCGCGGGCATCGGCCTGGACAAAGGTTCCCGCCCCGGTGCCGAGTGCCTCACACTGCCGCGCCAGCAGGGCGGCGGAGATATCGACCATGGTAAGTCGACAGGGTTCGAGTTCCCGCAGCAGGCCCCGCATCAGGGTGCCCCAGCCGCCACCGATTTCCACCACGTGGACTGGTGCCGCCGGCAGGCCCAGGTTCCGCAGCCGACGGCCGACGATGGTGCCGTAGGGCGCCGGCTCCCGCAGGGCGGAAGCGTAGCCGCCGGTGCCCATGCCGATGCTCTGGCAGATGGTGAGTTCCCACAACAGGCTCGGGTCTTCGGCCTCGTAAAAGGCGTTGGTGCGGTTCAGTGTGACCATCAGGCCCGCAGCTGCCGGCCGCCGATGAGGTGGTAGTGCACGTGGAATATTACCTGACCGCCCTCGGCATTGGTGTTCACCAGGGTGCGGTAGCCGCGGTCGGCGACGCCGAACTCTCGGGCCAGATGCTTCACGACCCGGTGGATCTCGGCGATGATCTCCATCTCGTCGTCGGGGATGTCGTTGAGGGTGGCGTAGTGTTTTTTCGGGACGATGAGCAGATGTACCGGAGCCTTGGGGTTGATATCCTTGAAGGCGAGAACGCGGTCGTTTTCGAAGACAATCTCCGCCGGAATTTCATGGGCGGCGATCTTGCAGAAAAGACAGTCAGTCATAATCTACCTCCCCGGGATGATAAGCGAAAATACCCGCACCCACCGGCACCTCCAGGTGCCGGGCGACAATGGGACACTTGGCGTGCAGCAGGAAATACAGCGGCCAGGGAACCTGACTCAGGGACTCGTAGTTTCCCTGGCCCTTGGCGATGACGAGGTCGGCGTTGGCGATGGCCTGCTGAACCGCCGGCGCCATCAGGTCGGGCAACAGTGCCGGGGCGCGGGCGCCGCCGGCGAGGACGCGGGCCGCAGAATCCATTCCCACCTGGTGCGCGTCATCCATGGTGACATCGTTGATGATCGGACCGTCGCGGACGACGAAGGTGACATCCAGGGCGGGGTTGAGCCTCTTCAGGACGCGGATCAGTGCCAGGTCGGCGACGATCTCGCCGGCGTTGTCGCCGACGTAGACCAGGGTCCGGGCATGGGACAACCGGGGGGCGAATCGGGTGCGGTGGTCGCGGTAAAATGTTTCCGGAATCCGGTCGGTGATCCGTTCTGGCGGCGTGAAGCCGTCATGCTGGACGCCGAAATCCATCAGGTTGCCGGCGGCGGCGATTCGCAGGGCCAGATCCAGCGGATCGTCCGCGACCGCGAGCAGTCGTTCCAGTTCCGGCAGGAGGTGCAGGGCATCGGTGTTGGCGCGTTGCTTCAGCTCCCGGTACGGATCCTCGACCCCGGTCTCTGCGGTGATGATGCCGTAGACCGTCTGCGCCAGCTCGGGTGGTGAAGCCGACAGCGGCAGATCCGGCAGGGTGGCCATCACCTTCCCCATGATGCGGTGCAGCAGTGCCTCGTCAGCCGTTGCCAGGCGGCCGGTGACCAGCGTCTGGCGCAGGAAGCAGGGATAACAGTCGAGGTAGGTGCGCATGGTTTCGCCGGTAGTCAGGAGCTAAAAGACAGTATGCAGGAGCCGGAATTCATCGCTCAACGCTACCCGCGGCAGCGATTCATAAGCAGACAACTATGCGCTGATCTTGGCAAATCTCATTTATATGTAAAAGTATATAGCTCCGCAGATCAGGCACCGAGCGATAAATCGCTGGTAAAATTCCGCAGCCAGGAGCCTGGACCCGGGAGCATGAAGACAGAAATATGGCCTTGGAAGTCAACCATAGACAACCACGGCTTCGAACTCGTGGCGCGCACACCCGGTCAGCGAGGCGTATATCGCAGCACGTCGAATGACCCCGAGGTGCCGCGCAACGAATAAATCCGGAACCACCGGGCCATCTTCCACCCTATTGGCGAAATATCGCTCCGCTACTGGCGGAGCCGACCTGGGCGGCATAGCGCGCCATGTAGCCGGTGGTGATCTTCGCTGGCGGTGCTTGCCAGCGGCCACGACGGGCGGACAGTTCGGCCTTGTCCACCGCCAGATTGAGCGACCGGCCGGGGATGTCGATCTCGATGGTGTCGCCCTCCTCCACCAGTGCCATCAGGCCGCCGTCGGCGGCTTCCGGCGAGATGTGGCCGATGGCGGCGCCGCGGGTGCCGCCGGAGAAGCGGCCGTCGGTCAGCAGTGCCACCTCGCGATCGAGGCCGACACCGGCGATGGCCGAGGTGGGCGAGAGCATCTCGCGCATTCCCGGACCTCCTTTCGGTCCTTCATAACGGATGACCACCACGTCGCCGGGACGGATGCGGCGGTTGATGATCGCCTCGAAGGCCTCCTCTTCGGAATCGAACACCCGTGCCGGTCCGGAATGTCTGAGCATTTCCGAGGCCACCGCCGACTGTTTGACCACCGATCCGTCCGGTGCCAAATTGCCGGTGAGTACCGCGAGTCCGCCGGTAGCGTGGTAAGGTTTGTCCAGCGGCCGGATGACCTCGGCGTCAAGCACCCGGGCCGCGGCCAGGTTTTCACCGACCGACTTGCCGGTGACGGTGATGCCGGCGGTGGCCAGCAGACCGGCATCGGCCAGCTGCTTCATAATCGCCGGGATCCCGCCGGCGCGGTGCAGATCCTCGATGTGATGCGGACCGCCGGGGGACATATTGCAGATGTGCGGGGTGCGGTCGCTGACGGCGTTGAAGCCGGTAAGCGGTAGTTCGACGCCAGCCTCGTGGGCGATGGCCGGTAAATGCAGGGAGGTGTTGGTGGAGCCGCCGAAGGCCATGTCCACCGTGACGGCATTGGCGAAGGCGTCGGCGGAAAGAATCTGCCGGAAGGTAATGGCGCGCTTCACGAGCTCCATGATCTGCATCCCCGATGCCTTGGCCAGGCGGATGCGTCCGGCGTCAACCGCGGGGATGGTGCCGTTGCCCGGCAGGGCGATGCCCAGGGCCTCGCTCAGGCAGTTCATCGAGTTGGCGGTGAACATGCCGCTGCACGAGCCGACACCGGGGCAGGCGCACTCTTCCAGCTCTTTCAGCTCCGCTTCGCTCAGCTCGCCGACCTTGAATTTGCCCATACCCTCGAAGACGGTAATCAGGTCCACCGTCTGCTGCTTCCAGGTCCCGGCGAGCATGGCGCCGCCACTGATGACCAGGGCGGGGAGATCAAGACGGGCGGCGGCCATCATCATGCCGGGAACGATCTTGTCGCAGTTGGGGATCAGCACCAGCCCGTCGAAGGGGTAGGCGGTGGCCATCAGCTCCACCGAGTCGGCGATGAGTTCACGGGAACCCAGCGAATATTTCATCCCCCGGTGCCCCATGGCGATCCCGTCGCAGACACCGATAACGGGAAACTCCATCGGCGTGCCGCCGGCCATGCGGATGCCGGCCTTCACCGCCGCAGCCACCCGGTGCAGGTGGATGTGGCCGGGAATTACCTCGTTGGCGGCGTTTACCACGCCGATGATCGGCCGGTCGAGTTCTTCGTCGGTGTAGCCCATGGCCTTGAACAGCGAACGGTGCGGGGCCCGTTCAAATCCACTTTTCATCTGGTCGGAGCGCATATCCGTTCTCCTCATGTCTAGGGTCACGATCGGGCCGGGTTCGCTGCATCGCCAGCGACGATGTGGCGTTGAAACCCTGGTCGGTGCCAATCCGCGTCGATGGCTATGGGGATCCTCCGCCACGGCAGTGCGGTGCGACGAATCCGGCGCTGATCCGGTGGTTTCGCCGGCGGTGGCAATCCGGCAGTCATCCGGGGGCTGCCGGGCATCCCAAGGTTCATCGGTTTCCCGCCCGGTCGGCGGGCACCGGCGCTGTGGGTAACATCGGCGCCGCGGAGTGCGAGCCGGAATCGCTGCCGGTTGGCGCGGCGGGCACCGGCAACACGGCATAGGCACCGGCGGCCGGGAGTTTCGTCCCCGGCGGCAGCACGGTGCCGATGGCACCGTCGGCGCCAAACCAGTCACCGACCACAACCTCGGCGAACGGCGCGCCGAAGGCATAGCCTAGTACCTCACCGCTATGGTCGGGATCGGTAATGTGACCGCCGGCGGGACGCAGCTCGAGCCGCCGGCCGCGGGTCAGGCCGCTGCGCCGACCGGCACCCAGGTGCAGGCGGCCGTCGGCGCAATACACCCGGCACCACCAGGGCGACTGTTCCAGCAGGGTGATGAGGGGTATCGGTGCCGCCGGCAGCAGCCGGAGCCGCTGTCCGGCGTTCGCCGGAGAAAAGCGGCAGGTAAACGATGCCGCCGCACGGGTGGTCTGGGCGTCGAGCAGAACGACCCGGAAACGGCGATCCCACTGCTGCTGTTCGACACTGAACAGGATGACGAACTGCACCGGCGGGGGGCCGCCGAGAGCCGCCAGCCAGGTACGGACGGCCTCCCGCTGCTCCGCAATACCGTTGCGCTGCCAGGCGTCGATGCCGGCGGGGATGAGTCCCGGCGGCGCGATTTGTAACGGCAATGCGTCTTCCATTTCCATCGTCAGTTGGCTGACCATGGCCGGATAATGTGTCGTAACACTGCCCGGCAGCACAGCCGCACGGCGGCGTAGCGGGGGTGGCGGACCGGCTTCGGTGGCGGCTTCCGCCAGGGTTTCCTCGCTCGGTCCGCCGATTGCTTGGAGAGCGCCGACCGCCGGTTCCGGGATGGCGGCCACGGCGTCTGCGGGTGCCGCGGTTGTCGCGCCGGCGGGTTGATCTGCTGCGGCGGTCGTCGCGGCGCTATCAGCGGCGGGCAGCTGGTAACTGCCGCGGCGGAATTCATCCAGTGGTATCCAGCGGGTGGGTGGCTGATCCTCGTCGGATCCTGCCCCGGGGTTGATTACCCGGACGTAGATTACCCGGTTCACCTCCATGGTTTCGGCGGAGATGGGAATGTCGGCATGGAAGGTATCGATATTGCGCCGCGGCAGAAAGGGGATCTTCATGCAACCGGAAAGGCCGCCGGCAGCCAAAAACAGGCAACCGACGATCAGCAGCATGGTGCGGCGGATCAGCATGTTTGGTCCATTTCCAGTTTTCTTAGGCCTTGCTTGCCGGGGGGGGAATCCACCGGATGTGCCGGCAACCGCGGTTGCCGGACGATTTCGTACAGGGAAAAACGGCGGCGCACGCATTGTGCGCCGCCGGATCGGGGCCGTTTACCGGCGATCCTTAAAATTGCCGCTTGCCGGTAGTAACGCCCAGGGCGGCACGGGCGGCAGCCGCCGGAATATTACTCGACGCTCTTGGCCATGTCGGCGACGGCGAAGCCTGAACCGGAGACCGCCTCACAGATGGCGCCGTCGAGACCGAAGAAGTCGCTGATCTTGACGATGCCCTTCAAAGCCCCCTGAGCTTTACCGAGGGATATCTTGGTGGTCGGGTCGACAACGTCGGCGCCGCTGTCATATATCCGGAGCTTCTGGCCGGCCTGGAGTCCGCTCTGGCGGCCGGCGTTGATGAACAGTCTTCCCTTATCCACCTTGACGATGCGGGCGTACCAGTCGATGAAGGCGACGTTGCGGGTCAGGTCAGCGGCCACCTGGTCGAGGGTCGGGGTTGTTCCGTAGCTGTTCCCCTGGAGGGTGTAAGATTTGAGCGGGTAGCCCGAGGAAACATCGTAGACGGTGATCTCGAACTGGTAGGTGCCTTCACCGCCGCCCATGGTCGGCGGTGACAGGTAGGACACCTTTTCGAGAATCACCGTATGGGCTCCCAACTCACGTCCCAGCCGTGCCAGGGCGGCGCCGGTACCGGCGGCATCCATGAACAATTGGTGCGTCGCGGCATAGCTGCTGACCGCTTCCTGGGGCAAAAGGGCCAGGGCCGGCGAGGCGCCCAACTGCTGCAAAAGCTGCTGGCTGAAGGTGTCCATAGGCACCGTAGTCAGCCCGCGCTGGGGATAACTGATCATCATGATCGCTTTGCGCTTGATGCCCTGGAAGCTGATTCCACCCAAATCCGGGGAAGAGAAAAAACCGTCGCTCCGGGGCGCGGTACCAAAAGCCGGAGCAGAGGCCGCCGGCATCACGGCCGCCGGCGCCGCGGCGCCGTAGGCGGACGCCTGTGGCTGGGCACCGTAGGCCATGCCGGTCTGACTTTGGGCATAGGGATCGTAGGCACTGCCGTACGCCCCGGAGGCGGTGGCCGGATAACCCGGGGTCACCCCCGTCCCCGGTGCGGCGGGCTGCTGGTACGGCTGGGCGGCACCGTAGCCGGTAGCATCGGGGTACTGCCCGGCTGCCGGGGTTCCGGAGGGCGTCGCCGCATTGCCGTAGCCGTAGTTATAGGCATCGTAGGGTGCCGGGGCCGGCTGGGCGTAGTAGGGGGCGCTGGCGGGCGCGGCTCTGTTCCACGCCTCCGATGTTCCCGCAGGGGCTCCCTGGTAGCCGGCGGGACCGCTGTACTGGGGTTCCTCGTAGCGGTTGGCGGTATCCTGAATCACCGGTTCGTCCTGCTCGACCTTCTTGTCGCCGAAAAAGGGTACATGCCAGCGGCAGCCGGCCAGGGAAACGGCGAGGATGAGCAGCAAGGTCAGGGTGCGGCAGTATTTCATGGGCAAAACTCCTGATCGCAGGTAAAGGTTGATGGCTTCGTAATCACGCTATCGTTTCGCGGCGCCGTAAGGTGACTCACGGCGGTGAACGGTGACGCCGCGCTCCACAAGCTCTGCGCGCCGCGAATCCGGAGCCGTTAGCGTGCCATCACGATTGTTCGTAAGCCGGCGGTTGCCGGGGACTTAACCTCAAGGTTTGGTGCCGCGGCGGCTCTCGGGGGCCGTATACAGCCCTTCTTTGTCCCGGCCCGTATTGCATAAATAAGTGTTTTTTTCAAGTTTTTTTTCATGTGAAGGCCGCGTTTGCGGGGATTGTGACCGGGTTTCGGGGTGCGGCCGCCGTTGTTAGCGAACAAGGTTGCACCTTTATGACCACCATGATTTTCGGCGGGTGCCACCGGGTAGGGCAGGAGAGCGAAAAGGTTTGACATTTTATTTTCACTGAACTATGTTTTTAGTAAAAATAAACCGACGCGAGGGAGGTGCAGATGCCCAGAACCATGAGCAACGACTTGCGGGAGCTTGCTATCGGCGAGAAAATCCGCCGCATCCGCCAGGGCCGGAAGCTTACCATCCAGCAGCTGGCGGAGAAGGCCGGGCTTTCCAAAGGCTTGATTTCTCAGATCGAGAATGAGCAGGTTTCGCCTCCCATCGCGACGCTATTGAAGATCGCCGCCAGCCTGCAGACCGATATCAGCCACTTCTTCCAGGATTCCGGCGGGCAACAGAAGGTTACCGTGATCCGCCGGGACGAACGGATGGTCTCACCCCGCCGGGAGGTAGCCGGCGCCGCCAATCTCGGCTATGCCTACGAGGCCCTGGCGTATACCAAGAATTTCAAGCATATGGAGCCTTTCGTGGTCACCTTCGAAGGCAAACCGGCGGCCGAAGTGATCAGGTTTTCGCATCAGGGCGAGGAGTTTGTCTTCGTTCTGGAAGGTGACCTCGAATTCAGTTCCGATGAGGAGACCGTCGTCCTGCATCCCGGCGACAGTCTCTATTTTGATTCCGATCTGCTGCACGGATTCCGCGGCGTGGGAGACGGGGAAGCCCGGGCACTGGTGGTGGTTTATCACCGCTAGCAATGCGGCGCGGTGCCGTGCTGGCCACCGGGCTGTTCGGGTGCCGGAACGTCGGGAGCGGTGGCGCCGGTATCTCCGCCTGACTGCGGTACCGTCCGACCCGGCGCGGCGCCACCATGCGCCGCAGAGACTCGACTGGCAGCGCCGGTCTGCGTGCGAATACCCCCTCTAGGCAGGCATCAAACGAAGATGGAGTGGTTGCGAAGCCAACATCCATGGCGGTGACGGAGAACGAACATGATCGAGGTGCGCATTCACGGCCGCGGCGGCCAGGGAGCGGTCATCGCTTCGCAGATCCTTTCCTATGCCTGTTTCCTCGCTGGCCGCTACGCTCAGTCCTTTCCCACCTTCGGTGCCGAGCGCCGCGGCGCACCGGTGGCCGCCTTCGTCAGACTCGACGACCGACCCATCGACCTGCGCAGTCCGGTGGCCCATCCCGACTGCGTCGCGGTGATGGCGGCGCGGCTGGCGGAGACCGTCGCCGTTACCGCTGGTATCGCCCCCGGCGGCCTGGTGCTCATCAACAGCGACCAGCCGGCGACTCATTATGACTTCTTCGAGGAGGATTGTCGGGTGGTGACCCTCAACATCGGTGCCGTCGCTCTGGCTCACGGACTGGGCAGCGTCACCATGCCGCTGATCAATGCGCCGCTGCTGGGCGCCTTCGCCCGGCTCACGGGTATGGTGCCCCTGGAGCGCCTGGTAGAAGCGCTGCCGCGCTTCATCCCGGCGAAGCTCGGTGCCAACGAGGCGGCCCTGCGGGAAGCTTGGGCGGCGGGGGCGAAGCTGGTCCGATAACGTGCCGAGAATCCGGCGCGGAAAAAGTGCCGGCCGGTTTGGTCGTAATGTGGCGGGTGGTGCGGTACTCGTTACGGCAATGGCAGAGCCGCTCGGCGCATCGCCGCGGTTGCGGCGATTTTATCACAGGTGGAGCCATGACATATGGAAACACTGCAATTCGATGATCTCATCGCCCCGGCCGATATCAGGGAATACCCCGTATCGCTGACTACCACCGAGGCCAATCTCACCGGGAGCTGGAAATTTTCCCGGCCGCGCCAGGCGAAAAAAACCGCTCCCTGCCGGGATGCCTGCCCGCTGGGTGTCGATATCGCCGACTGGCTGCACCTGCTGGTGCGCGGCGAGCGTGATGCCGCGCTGCACCGGTTGCGGGCGGTCAACCCGTTGCCGGCCTCTACCGGCCGGGTCTGCCCGCAGTTCTGTCGTCGGGCATGCACCCGCCGCGATCATGACGCCGCCGTCCGCAGCGGGGCGCTGGAGCGCTACATCGGTGACTACGGGCTCGGGGTGCCCTTTCCGGTGCCGGCGTCGGCTACCGGGTGGTCGGTGGCGGTTATCGGCAGCGGCCCGGCGGGGCTGGCGGCGGCTGCCAGTCTTGCCGCCGCCGGGGTGGCGGTGACGGTCTACGAGCGCGAGGCGGCCCCGGGCGGGATGCTGCGCTGCGGCATTCCGGCCTATCGGCTGCCGAAGGAAATCCTGGCGCGTGAGATCGACAATCTCGTGATCTCCCTGGGCATCCAACTGTGCTGCAACGTCCCGGTGGATGACCGGATGCTTGCCGAGTTGCTGGGTGAACACGCCTTCGTCCTTGCCGCTCCAGGTCTTGGCGGTAGTCCGTTACCTGCCGGTATAGGCGCCGGTCCGGGCGTTTACCGCGGGCTGGAGCTGCTGCGTCGGTTGGCGGCAGGCGAGGTTTTGCCCGGTGATCGTTTCGCCGTCATCGGCGGGGGCAATGCCGCCATCGATGCCGCCCGCAGTCTGGTGCGCCACGGCCGGCAGGCGACCATCATCTATCGGCGCGGGATCGAGGAGATGCCGGCCTACCCCGAGGAGCGCCGCGAGGCGCTGGAGGAGGGGGTGGAGATTCGGCTTGGAACAATCGTTGCCGCAGCCCGCGGGGTGGACGGCGGGAGAGTTGAGCTGGATCTGCACGAGGCCCTGCGGGCGGCTGACGGCACCGTGTCTACTGGGAGTTTCAGCGACCGGCTGACGGTGGACGGGCTGGTGGCGGCCATCGGCCAAAAAGCCTCCTGGCAGCCGGAAAGCCATAAGCGGCTGCTGACCGCGGGAGATTTCCACCACGGTCCGGCGTCGGTGGCCGAGGCCCTGGCCGGGGGGCGCCGGGCGGCGCTGGAGATGCTGCGTCGCCGCGGGATGGCCCGGGAACCTGCCGTCGGCCCGGCGGAGATTGCCGCCAACCCGGCGGCGCTGGCGGTACTCGCGCCGCAACCGGGAGTCGATCCGCCGCGGGTACCGCATCGCGAACGGCGCAACTCGTTTCGCGAGGTATGCGGGCCGCTGTCCGCCGAGGAGGCGTTGCAGGAGGCGGCCCGTTGTCTTCGGTGCGGTACCTGTACCGCCTGCGGTCTGTGCTGGTTTTTCTGTCCCGACCAGGCGGTGGTGATCGACCAGCGGGGCGTCGAACCGGTGGTCAGGTTCGATTACGATCACTGCAAGGGCTGCGGGCTGTGTGCCGCGTCCTGCCCCCGCGGGGTTATCGACATGGAGGAGGACAGTTGATGACAAGCCAGGATCCAGTTACGCCGGCGCGCCACGTCCGGGAGATGCTGCTCGGCAGCGACGCGGTCGCCCACGGGGTGCGGCTGTGCCGGCCGGCGGTGGTTTCCGCCTATCCCATCACCCCCCAGACGCACATCATCGAAACCCTCTCGGAGATGGTTGACCGCGGCGAACTGCCGGCCGAGTTCATCAAGGTGGAATCGGAGATGTCGGCCATCGCCGCCTGCCTCGGCGCCGTTTCCGCCGGTGTCCGCGCCTTTACCGCCACCAGCTCCCAGGGGCTGGCGATGATGCACGAGATCCTGCACTGGGTCGCCGGGGCGCGGCTGCCGCTGGTGATGGTGAACGCCAATCGCGCCCTGGGGGCACCGTGGAACATCTGGGCCGACCAGAGCGACAGCCTTTCCCAGCGGGATACCGGCTGGTTGCAGCTCTACGGCGAAACCGCCCAGGAGGCGCTGGACGGGGTGATCATCGCCTACCGGGTCACCGAGGCGCTCCGGGTGCCGGTGATGGTGATGCTCGACGGTTTCATCGGCTCCCATACGATGGAGCCGCTGTTCATCCCCGATCCGGGGCTGGTGGATGACTACCTGCCGCCCTACACGCCGGTTGACTACCTCGATCCGGACAATCCCCTGACCCTCTGCGCCGCCACCGCCCCCGACAGCTTCTACGAGTTGAAGAAGGGCCATGCCCGGGCGATGGAGCGCGCCTTTGACGTGCTGGACAAGACCTTTGCCGAGTTCGGCGACCGCTTCGGCCGGCGCTACGCCGCGGTGGAGACCGCCGGGACCGACGACGCCGAGATTCTCGTACTTTCCACCGGTGCCCTCACCGGTACCGTGCGGGTGGCGCTGGACCGGTTGCGCCGTCAGGGGGTGCCGGCGGGACTGCTCAAGCTGCGCCTGGTGCGTCCCTTTCCACGCTGGCAGCTGCGCCACCTGCTGACGGGTCGCCGCCGGGTCATCGTGCTGAACCGCGCGGTATCCTACGGCGCCGGCGGCATCCTGACCCAGGAACTGCGGGCCGCGTGTTGCGGCATGGCGGACGCGCCGGCGATTCACGATGTCATCGTCAGTCTCGGCGGCAAGGAAGTGTACCCGGAGACCATCGAAGAAATCGTCGTCCGGGCGGACGAGCTTTCGCCCGATGAATCCGTCTGGCGCCCCTGAGGCAGGGAGAGAACACCATGCTGTGGAATGTCACCACCGCCGAGTACCTCAACAGCGGCCACATGGCCTGTCCCGGCTGCGGCGCCTCCCTGAGCATGCGCCACGCCCTGAAGGTGTTGGGTGAGGAAACCATCGTCGTCCTGCCGGCCTGCTGCTGGTCGATCATCGCCGGCGGCTTTCCCACCACCGCGCTGTCGGTGCCGCTTTTGCACGTGCCTTTCGCCACCGCCGCCGCCTGTGCTTCCGGCGTACGCCGGGCGCTGCTGTCCCGGGGTCGGGAGGAGGTGACGGTGATGGCCTGGGCCGGGGACGGCGGTACCTTCGATATCGGTCTCCAGGCGCTATCCGGCGCCGCCGAGCGCCGGGAGGATTTCCTCTACGTCTGCTATGACAATGAGGCCTACATGAATACCGGTATCCAGCAGTCGTCGGCTACGCCGGCCGGGGCCTGGACGACGACGACGCCGGCGGGCAAGGAGTTCGCATACGGCAAGAAGGACATCCTCGAAATCCTCCGGGCGCACCGACCGGCCTATCTGGTGACGGCGACCATCGCCTGCCCGGAGGATTTTCTCGCCAAGTTCGCTGCCGCCCGCAAGCGGCGGGGTTTTCGCTTCATCCACCTGCTGTCCCCCTGCCCGCCGGGGTGGAAGATCGACTCCCGCGACTCCCTGGCCGTCACCCGTCTGGCGGTGGATTCGGGGGTCTTCCCGCTCGTGGAGATGGATGACGGCGGGCGCCTGCGGCTGACATGCGAGCCGGCGCACCCGGTGCCGGTGGCTGACTATCTGCGCGCCCAGGGACGCTTCCGCACCGTGCGGGACGAGGATCTCGAACCCCTGCAGCGGCGGGTAGACGAGCGGCTGGAAAGCTTTCGTTGAGCAGCGGGAGTTTATCTTCAGGCAGTGGGTCAGGGCGCAGCGATACCTTGACCGCCGATCACTATAGCGGTGCCTCATGTCAGACTATTTCCTTTTCGATCTCGATAACACCCTCTACCCCCGCGATTGTGGTCTCTTCGACCGGGTGGACGCGCTGATCAACGACTACCTTGAAACCGTCGTCGGTATTCCGCCGGAGCGGGTGGATTACCTGCGGCGGGACTATTTCGCCCGCTACGGCACCACCCTTTCGGGGCTCATGCGCCACCACGGGGTGGAACCGGATCATTACCTCGATTACGTCCACGCGGTGCCGGTGGCCGAGATCATCCCTCCCGACCCGGTCATCAACGAGGCACTGGCGGCACTGCCGGGTCGCAAGTACATATTTTCCAACGCCTCGCGGCGCCACTGTGAGCGGGTTCTGGCACACCTGGGGATCGCAACCCATTTCGAGGAGATTTTCGATATCATCCATTTCGACTATCGGCCCAAGCCGGAGCCCGGGGTCTACCGGCAGGTGATCGGCCGGGTGGGAGGCGCAGGGTGTAAGGGGGTGATGGTGGATGACCTGGTCGCCAACCTGCGGCCGGCGCGGGCCGCGGGGTTGAAAACCATCCTTGTCGATCCGGCCGCCGGGGCGGCGGCCGGCGGCCGGGTCAACGGTGACCGGAACGCGCCGCCGGTGGACGCGGTGGCGGTTTCGGTGCATGAGGTGGGCGGCATCGTCAGTCGCTGGAGACCTCGCGGATGGCGGTTTTGACCTGGCGGGTGATGTACCGCTGGATGCGGTTCAGCGCGGTGGTGTTTTCCGCCTCGAAGCGCAGCACCAGAACCGGCTGGGTATTGCTTGCCCGAACCAGTCCCCAGCCGTTGTCGAATATCGCCCGGACGCCGTCGATGGTGATCAGTCGGCGGATCTGCGGGCAGTTGCCGTTATGGGGATTCTCCCAGCAGTTGTACATCTGCTCCCGCAGGCGTTCGACCACCCGGAACTTGTGTTGGTCGGGGCAGTCGGCGCGCAGCTCCGGGGTGTTGCACACCGGCGGCAGGAAGTCGGCGACCTCGGAAAAGTGGTAGTCGCCCATGATGCTGCCCTTCGCGGCCATGATCTCCAGCAGCCGGAAGGTGGCATAGATGGCGTCGTCGTAGCCGAAGTAGCGGTGCTTGAAGAACAGGTGTCCGCTCATCTCTCCCGCCAGCAGGGCGTCTTCCTCGACCATCTTCTTTTTGATCAGTGAGTGTCCGGTTTTCCACATGATCGGGGTGCCGCCCATGCGTTCGATGGCGTCGAACAGGGTCTGAGAGCATTTCACGTCGGCGACGATGGCGGCGCCGGGGTGCCTTTTCAGGATCTCGGCGGCGAAGACGATCAGTAACTGATCGCCCCAGACAATGCGGCCGTGGTCATCGACCACCCCCAGGCGGTCGGCGTCGCCGTCGTAGGCGACGCCGAGATGGGCGCCGCGGGCCGCTACTTCGCGGCGAAGATCGGCGAGATTCTCCTCCACCGTGGGGTCGGGGTGATGGTGCGGCAGGGTGCCGTCGGGTTCACCGTAAAGCAGGTGATGATCGAAGCCGAGGCGGTTTAGCAGCGGTGCCAAGACCAGCCCGGCGGTGCCGTTGCCGGCGTCGGCAACAATGGTTATCGGCTGGTTCCGGGAGATATTGAATTCCCCGAGGCCGTGAAAATGTTCGGCCAGGTGTTTAATGTAGAGCTGGTTGGCATCCCGGATGGTATAACTGCCGGGGTCGGCGGCGGGCGGCGGCTTGCCGGCGGCGGTGATCACCCGGAGTGACTGGATCAGCTCCTCGATTACCGGTTTGCCTTTGAGAGTGATCTTCAGACCGTTGTAGGCCGGCGGATTGTGGCTGCCGGTGACCATGATGCTGCCGAGTACGTCCATGGTCGCCTGGGCGAAGTAGCACACCGGCGTCGGGCACATGCCGAGATCGATGACATGAATTCCCCGCCGCTGCAGCCCCCGGCACATGGCGGCGGCAATGCGTTCCGAATGCAGTCGCATGTCGCGACCGACGGCGACGGTCAGCGGGTTGGGACGCGGTTCCCGGTAGAATTCCGGGATCAGCTGCCCCAGGCCGGATCCCAATCGTTCCACCACCGGGTCGGGGAGGTCGTCGTCGGCGTGGCCGCGGATGTCGTTTTTGCGGAAGATGAAGGGATTGATGTCCATCAGAGCAGCTCCTCCCGACCGCTTTCCTTGAGGGCGGCGGTAATTTCCCGGATCCGCTGGGAATCCCCCTTGCGGCAGATGAGCAGGGCATCGTCGGTGTCCACCACCAGGAGGTCGTGGACACCGACGAGGGCGGTCATCTTTGCCGACCAGACGGTGTTGTTGCACGCCTCCCATGCCACCGTGGATGACCATTCGGCGGTGGGAATCACCCGTAGTTCGTCCAGGGCGTCCCAGCTGCCCAGGTCACTCCAGGTCATCCGGGCCGGCACCACCGCCACCCGCTCCGCTTTCTCCATGATGCCGTAATCGATGGAGATCGATTCAACCTCGCCGTAATAGTGTTCGAGGGCCGTATCGAGGCCGTGCCGTTCACGGTTGCGGGCGAATCGCTCCAGGGCCGCGGCGATGTCCGGCAGGTGGATGGCGACCTGCGCGAGGATGGTATCGACCCGCCAGATGAACATGCCGCAGTTCCACAGATAGGTGACATCGGCGAGATAGGCCACGGCGGTTTCCCGGTCGGGCTTCTCCACGAAACGGTCGACAACGAAGACCGGCAAATCGTCGGCCGGCGGCAGGCCGGCAAGGGATTCCCCGGTCTTGAGGTAGCCGAAACCGGTTTCCGGTTGCGTGGGACGGATACCGATGGTGGCGAGCCAGCCGGCGGCCGCCGCCTGGACGGCGCGCGCGAGGCAGCGATGGAAGATCTCTGTCTCGGCAATATAATGATCCGCCGGCAATACCGCCATGACGGTGTCGGGGCCATGGTCCCGGGCCAGCAGGGCGGCCGCCAGGGCGATGGCCGGGGCGGTGTTGCGGCCCGCGGGTTCGGCGATGACCTGGGAACCGGCAAGGCCCGGGGCGTAGCGGTGGACCAGTTCAACGTGGTCGCGGTTGGTCATGACGAGGCAGCGGGAGCGGGGGATCAGCGGTTCCAGGCGGTCGATGGTGGCGCCAAAGGTGGTCTGTTCGCCCCCCAGCAGCGGGATGAACTGCTTCGGCCGGTGATGGCGGCTCAGCGGCCAGAAGCGGGTTCCGGAGCCGCCGGCGAGGACGACGGCGTGAACGTGGTCAGCGGACATGAATGCCTGCCTTTCCGTCAGTTTCGTGTTTCATCGCGGTCGGTACGCTGTCGCCGGCCGCTGCGAATGGTGCCGGAGCGGTATGTCCGGACACGGGACCGGCTACAGTCTTGCCGCGGAGCGGAAGCGGTGTTGGGTTGGGGTTGTGATTGAAGCAGTCGGAAACTCGTAAACTCTTCGGCAGGACGGCGGCAGGATTTAGGATAAAAACGATACGAGATCTCAGCCCCGGCGGCGTCGAACTGCGGCGCCGCCGGGGCTGAACGTTATTGGCGGGGGGCTTCGCGGGCGGACTGTCCGTCAGTTGATGGTTTCGAGCAGATGCTTGTCCGTATCGGTCCGGGTCAGAAGAACCATGAT
>JAFGAM010000095.1 GCA_016933675.1 Candidatus Anaeroferrophillacea bacterium | reverse complement strand
GGATGGAGCGGTTCGCCGGCGCCGAGGGGCGTGGTCCTGGTGACGAAGCCGGGGTCGCTGGTGGGAGACGCCTGTCCCTTGGTGAGGCCGTAGACCTGGTTGTTGTGGACGAGGTAGGTGATATCGATATTGCGGCGCATGGCGTTGAGCAGGTGGTTGGCGCCTTCGCCATAGGCACCGCCGTCGCCGTCAATGCCGATGACGGTCAATTCATGGTTGGCCAGTTTGGCGCCGGTAGCGGCGGGCAGGGTACGGCCGTGCAGGCCGTTGAACAGGTTGCCGCGCGTGTAGTGGGGCAGCTTGGGAGCCTGGCCGATGCCGGAGACAAAGAGGACGTTATGCGGTTCAAGCTTCAAACTCACCAGTGCCTGCTGGACGGCTTTGAGGATGCCGAAGTTGCCGCAGCCGGGGCACCAGGCGATGGGGACATCACTTTTGTAATCGTTAAGGGTTACCATGTGCTGACCTCCTTGCGGACGCGCCGGGCGATGGATGCCGGGGTATGGGGACGGCCGTCATAGCGTAAAACAGTGGCAGCGGCTTCGATGCCGGTCTCGCGCCGGAGTAGTCCGGCGAGCTGTCCGGTGGCGTTGCCTTCCACGATGATGGCCTTGGGAGACAGGGCGAGCTCTTTCTTCACAGACGCCGAGGGGAACGGCCAGACCTGCGGCAGGTTGAGGGTATTAACCAAAAGGCCGTCTTTCTCCAGCAGAGCGGCGGTTTCCCGTATGGCGGCGGCGGTGCTGCCCCAGCCGACGAGGGTGGCAATGGCTCCTTCACGGTGGCGGGCTGACGGCTTGACGACGTCTCGCAGCAGACCTTTCATCTTGCGGAGCCGTTTTTCCACCTGCCGGTTGCGGGTGGCGGCATCTTCTATCATGTGGCCGGCTTCATTGTGCTCATCGGAATCGGTAATAACGAGCGCCTTGCCCAGGCCGGGGAGGGCGCGGGGCGAGACACCGGAACGGGTGACGAGGTGCCTGAGGTAGTCGGCGGGGTTTTCCATGTCTTTATCAGTAAGCAGGTCTCCCCGGTCGATAACGACCTTATCGAGCTTGAACGGTTCCACGCTCATGAAGGAAGAAGCGAGGTGGTGGTCGGTAAGGACGATGACCGGTGCCTGGTACTTCTCCGCCAGGTTGAAGGCGTTGACGGCGGATTCGAAGGCTTCCACTGCATCGGTGGGGGAGAGGACGGCGCGGGGGAATTCCCCGTGGCCGGCGTGAAGGGCGAACCAGAGTTCTCCCTGCTCGGTACGGGTAGGCAGGCCGGTGGCCGGGCCGGGACGCTGTCCGAGGACGACGACGACCGGCGTTTCCGTCATGCCGGCCAGCGCCAGGCCTTCCACCATGAGGGCGAAGCCGCCGCCGGACGTAGCCACCATGGCCCGTGCACCGGCGAAGCCGGCCCCCGCGGCCATGTTGATGGCGGCAATCTCATCCTCCACGTGGACGGTCACCACGCTGTAATCGCGTCCTTTTTCCGCCATGTACTCCATGATGGAACTGGCCGGGGTCATGGGATAGGAGGCGATGAAGCGGCAGCCGGCGGCCATGGCCCCGAGGGCGAAGGCGTCGTTGCCATTGACCAGCAGGCGTTTTCTGTCGCCGGTATCCCGCAGCGAAGGCATGGGCAGGCGGGCTCCGTTCTTGACAGCGTAATCGTAGCCGGCGCGCGCGGCGTTTATGTTGTCAGCAACAATCTTGTCACCGTGCCGGGCGAATTCCTTTTTCAGGGTGGCGGCGAGGATATCGAATTTCATGCCGCCAAGGCCGAGCACGGCTCCGGCAGCTACGGCGTTGACCATGAGCAGGTTGCCTGCGGTTTCCTTTGCGAGCCGGGCGAAGGGAACGTCAAAATACTGCTTACCGGTGGCGTGTTCCTTGAGCGTTTCCGCATCGTAGATAATAATGCCGCCGGCAGCGAGTTCGCGGCGGTGGAGGTCGATGGTCTCGCGGTTCAGGGCGACGAGGATATCCAGTTTCTCATTGATAGCCCGTACCTGCTGCTTGGCGGCGCGTATCCGGAAAAAGTTGTGACCGCCGCGCACGCGGCTCTCGTAGTCCTGGTCGGCAAAGACGCAGAGGCCGCCGTCGTTGAAGGTTCCGGCAAGGGTAGCGCCGACCGACTGTACGCCCTGGCCGGCCTCGCCGCCAGCCATGAGGGTTATTTCATCTCTCATAACGCACCTCCCGCATAAAAAGATTGTTGCACAGAGAGACTCTCAAGGCAAGGGCAAAGGTCACAGGGTGAAAAGGAATTACTGCGACTATCCCGGGAGAAGGAAACTCACTCCAATGAAGATTAATATGAAAAAATGCCTGTTGCAAAAGCAGTGATGGCTGCCCCCGACTGAAGTATGGGTCGTACCGCAGCCTCGCCCGGCTTACGTGGTAGTTACAATTGTTAACGGATTAGCCAGCCGCCGGGCAAGCTGTTATAATGTGACGGATTCAAAGGAAACGGAGAAATTTCATGCAAGAAGCGGCTGTGTTAAAAATCCGGGAAACCGCAGCGAAGGTGAAGGAAAACGT
>JAFGAM010000094.1 GCA_016933675.1 Candidatus Anaeroferrophillacea bacterium | reverse complement strand
TTCCCATGGTCCACGTGGCCGATCGTGCCCACGTTGACGTGCGGCTTCTTGCGCTCAAACTTTTCCTTCGCCATCGCTCTTTCCTCCCCCGATCTATAGCGGTTCCTGCAGCCCCCTCGGGAGCCTGTCCGATGTTCATCTTCCCGGCATGCGCAACGGTCGACCGCCGCCGGCGACCGACCGAAAAAAAGAAAGCCAGCCGTAAACACAACTTCAGGCTGGGTGCACAAACCGGAATGGAGCCCACGATCGGGATTGAACCGATGACCTCTTCCTTACCAAGGAAGTGCTCCACCACTGAGCTACGTGGGCGCCTGAGTAGCTTGCATGATAAATCCGCGCTGCCGGTACATTCCGCCAGGGACGGAAACTGGAGCGGGAAACGGGACTCGAACCCGCGACCCTCAGCTTGGAAGGCTGATGCTCTAGCCAACTGAGCTACTCCCGCACCGCCGGCACCGCGCGATCCCCGAGGTTACCCCCCGGTGAATCGTGGTGGAGAGGGGAGGATTCGAACCTCCGAAGGCTGAGCCGGCAGATTTACAGTCTGCTCCCTTTGGCCGCTCGGGAACCTCTCCACAAGCCGTTTCTCTCTTTTCGAAGAGCCTCGTCTATCACAAAACGCCGCTGCAAGTAAAGCAGATAAAAATGGAGCTGGCGATGGGACTCGAACCCGCAACCTGCTGATTACAAGTCAGCTGCTCTACCAGTTGAGCTACGCCAGCACCGTGAGCCCCGTGCCTGCCGCCGCTCAGCCCGCGGCCAGCCGCCAGGTCAGCGTTCCGGGACAACAGCGGACATCAGCCGTCCACCGCACCGCGACCGCGGGAAACCGCCGCCGGTAGCAGTCCAGGTTGGCTCGCCGGTGGCCGACAAACGCGGAGACATCACCGGGATGCAGGCCAAACTCCACCGTCGCCGGTCCTTCCCCGGCAAAACGAGCAAAACCCTGTAGCACATCTTTTCCAAGGATGTCAATGACTTTTTCCCGGAATCGGAAGCTTTTCACGAGATCGCCGAAGGCGGGATGATACGGTCCGGCAAGAACGTTTTCCGCCGCCGCCAGGCCATCGGTCGCCTGGAGGCCGCAGCGCCAGACGGGCACCCCGGCACGGACACAGAGATCCACCGCGGCGGCGCACCAAGTCACCGCCGCGTCCAGTTCCAGGGGCCGGGGTTCACCATGCCGCCGCCACACCGCCGCCCACGGGCTGCCTGCCAGCACCAGGGCGGGATAGAGGCGGATACCGGCCGGCCGCAGGGCAACGGTCCGTTCAACGGTGGCGAGAAAACTCCCCCGGTCCTGTCCCGGCATCCCGACCATGAGCTGCATCCCGACGGCGAACCCCGACGCCGTCAACCGCCGCACCGCCGTCACGGCTTCCGCCGCGCCGTATCCCCGGTGGTTCAGCGCCAGCACCCGGTCATCCAGGGACTGAACCCCCAGTTCGACCAGGTCAACACCGAAACGACCGAGACGGCGGCCAACCGCATCGCCGACGGCGTCCGGACGGGTGGAAAGGCGCATGCCGTGGATGAGGCCGTCGCGCCGCAGCCGCTCCCCCGCCACCAGGTAGGCGTCCTGCACTGCCGCCGGCATGGCGGTAAAGGTACCGCCGAAGAACGCCAGCTCCACCCGGCGGCCGGCAACGTTTAGGCTGCGGTCGCGCCAGCACCGGACGATTCCGGCCACGACGTCCGGCGGATCACAGGTATCCTGGGCGGTAACCCGCTGGTTGCAGTAGAAACACTGCCGCGGGCATCCCCGCTGGGGCAGGAAAACGGGAATTACCAGGGGACGGCGGCAGATAACTTCTTTATCATCAGACCCTGAAGGTTTCGTAACCACTCCATCTGCTTCGTTGCGCGACAATCCGGGTCGTGCAGCGCATCCCTCAGTACGCATCACTCATGAGGTTTTTCGCGCCGCCGTCGGCGGCGCTCAACCGCGCCGGGCACCCTCATCATCCAGCCGCGCCAGCGCGGCGCAGGCGGCCTGCTGTTCGGCCTTCTTCTTGCTCGCCGCCTGGCCGGTGCCCATAAGTTCACCCGCCACCCGGACCTCGACGGCAAACGTCCGGCGGTGGTCGGGACCGCGGGTTCCGGCCAGCCGGTATTCCGGCAGGGGCAGGCCGCGGGACTGGGCCAGTTCCTGCAGCCGGGACTTGTGATCCCGGTGAAGCACTGCGGCGGTGAGGGCCTCGAGCCGTGGACCGAACAGCCGGCCGACCAGGACGCGCCCGGCCTCGAAACCGCCGTCCAGATAGACCGCCGCCGTCAGGGCCTCGAAACAGTCGGCAAGCATTGAATCGCGCTCCCGGCCGCCGTGGGTTTCCTCGCCCCGGCCGAGGCGGAGATAACGCCCCAGATCCAGTTCCCGCGCCTGCGCGGCGAGGGATTCCTCGTTGACACAGGCGGTTCGCCGGCGGGTCAGCTCGCCCTCGCGGGCGGCGGGAAACCGGTGGTACAACAGGTCGCTGATCAACAGCTCGATCACCGCATCGCCGAGAAACTCCAGGCGTTCGTAGCTGTGCTCCCCCGCGGCCTCCGGTTCGTTGCAGCTCGACCGGTGCGTCAGCGCCGTGACAAGCAGATCCGGCGTACGGAAGTGATAGCCGATCAGCCGCTGCAAGGCATCGATATCAGCCGGGGATGGTGCGTCAGGCATGACGACTCCATATCCGCCGCGGTGAGGCGCCGGGGTAGAACCACGGCAAGGTCATCTTTACGAAGCCACCGGCACACCGCGACGGCTTCAGGAGAAAAACGGATTGGTCAACTGCTCGCGGGACACGGTGGTCGAGGGACCGTGGCCGGGATGGATGACGGTATCCGGATCGAGGGTGAAGATCTCGCGGCGCACGGAATCGATCAGGACCTGATAGTCACCGCCGGGAAAATCGGTGCGGCCGATGGAACCGGCAAAAATCAGATCGCCGACGAACACCATGCCGTCGCCCACCAGGGACACGGAACCGCGGGAATGCCCCGGTGTGTAACGGACCGTCAGCCTGACGGTATCACCGACCTCGATCACCTCGCCGTGATCGAGAAACCGGTCCGGCGGCGGCGAATCCGCCACCTGCATGCCCCACAACGCCCCGCGACTGGAGATATTGGTAATCTCCGCCGCCGCCTCGCGATGGGCAAGGATATCCGCCCCGGTGACCTCGTGCAGCCGCTTGTTGCCGCCGACATGGTCGAAATGTTCATGGGTGTTGATGATCGCCGTCACCGTCAGGCCGGCGTCGGCCAGCGCCCGGAGAATCCGGTCAACATCGTCGCCGGGATCGATGACCGCCGCTTTCCGGGTCTGCTCACAACCGACGATGTAACAGTTGACCTGCAACGGACCGACCACCACGGTTTTCAGTATCATGCCGTCTCGCTCCTTCGGTGAGGAAATGGGGTTGCAATCGAAACTCGTATGGCCAGGTGCGCCGCCGGTTCTCGGTGTGCGGCGCACCGGTAAAATGAAGACCGGATGCCGCAACCGGCACCAATGAGCAAGGCGGGATGCCGGCGCCCGCAAAGCAGCGGGCCGGGTACCGACCAAGGTACCGCAACCTCGCCGGGCCCACGGTCACGACCGTACCCGGAACGGATCACGACGGCAAGGCGGCGGCGGGAAAGGCCTGCCGGTACCGGTGTTCAAGCACCGCCGGGGCGGTGGCCGGCCGAATAAAGTCCCACGGCAATGGCGCGTCTGTCGGCAGCCGCTCCAGTATCCCCCGGTGGCGGTCGACGGCCGTCCGGAACACCGCCCGACGGCGGGCATCGGCGGCGGCGGCGGCCAGTAGATCGGGGGCCAGGCGCTCGTCGCCGCGGGACAGCAGCGTCTGCCAGGCAGCATCCAGGGGGCTTTCGCATTCCACCTGCACGCCGCCGATTTTTTGCAAATCCCGTACCAGTTCCCGCAACATCGCTTGCAGTGCCGGCGCCCCGGCAAATGCCGCCCACTGTAACGGGGTGTGAGGTTTCGGCACCAACGGGTTAATACTTACCACCAGACGGACAGACCGGGTACGCTCCCGGCGGGCGGCAAGCATCACCTTCCGGATCGCGGCGGTCAGGGAAACGATGGCGGCGCGGGCAGCGGGGGTTTCACCGGGGAGGCCGACAAGAAAGTAGAGTTTCAGCCCGTAGATTCCGGCAGCGGCGGCCCGCTCGGCAGCGACGAGGATCTGTTCGTCGGTAAGCTTTTTGCAGATGCGGAAACGCAGCACTTCACTGCCGGCCTCCGGCGCGATGGTCACGGTCTTCGCCCCGCCGCGGCAGAGCAGCTCCAGCAGCTCCGGGGTCAGGCGGTCGGCACGCAGCGAAGCCGGGCTGAACCGTACGCCACGGTCCGCCAGCCAGCGGCAGAGTTCGAGCAGGTCCGGGTGATCCCCCAGCGCCGAGCCGATAAGTCCCACGTGAGCCGCCCCGGCCATGGTCGCCGCCTCCAGGGCCGCCGTCAACACCGGCAGGGAGCGGTTGCGGAAAGGAAGATAGACATACCCCGCGGCGCAGAAGCGACAGCCGTGGGGGCAGCCGCGGTTGACCTCGACAAGGTGACCGGCGGCGAACGGCGACTTACCGTCCCCCGCCCGCCGGATAACGGTCTGGGGCGTGAAACCGTCGAGATCGGCAACCGCCGCCCGCCGGACGATCCGGCCGCGGTCCGTCGCCGGCCGCCAGATCCCCGGCACCTCGTCCCAGGCCGCGAGGATATCCGCCCGCGGTCGCCCGTCGGCGGCCCGCAGCCCTTCAACCAGAGGCGTCATCTGCACCTCCGCCTCACCGACGAGCACGGCATCGACGAATGGTGCCAGGGGCAGCGGATTGAGGGTGGGAGCGATACCGCCGACCACCACCGGCGGATCGGTACCCGCCCGCTTGGCGGCGTGCGGCGCCAGCCCCGCGGCCCGCAGCAGCCGCACGAGGTTGACGTAATCCTGCTCAAAGGAGACCGAAAACAGGATCACCCGGGCGGCGGCTACCGGCCGGACGCTTTCACACGTCGTCAGCGTCCCGCCCGCGGCGGCAGCGGACAGGAAAAACCGTTCGGCGACCACATCGGGAAAATCGTTGAGCAACGTGTAGACCGCCTGAAAACCCAGGTTCTCCATCCCGACATCGTAAACGTTGGGATAACCGAGAGCCACCGCGTGACGCCCGCCCCACTCCTTCCCGACCGCCCCGGTTTCGGCGCCGATGGCCACCACCGGCGCTCGCGGTCCCCGCTGCCGCCGCAGTCGGCGGCAGGTCTCGCCGCGGCTCACGATTCCGCCGCGACCGGCGGCGCCGCATCGGCAAGATGCCTTTCGATCACGTCCAGCAGATCCTCCCGGCCGCGGCGCCGGGGAACGGAAAAACAGATCGGCGGCAGGCAGCTTCCGGCCTCACGCAGCACCGCTTCCCACCGGCGTCGGGCGGTGGCCAGAGCGGCAGCCCGCAGCTTGTCGGACTTGGTCAACACCGCCTGCCAGGGAATCCCGGCCGCCGCCAGCCAGTCGATGAGCTGTCGGTCCTCGTCACCAAGCCCCCGACGGCAGTCGAACAGCAGCAGCACCAGCTTCAGGGTCCCGGCCTGCGCGAGGTAGCCGCCGACCAGCTCGCCCCAGGCGGCGCGGGTGTGGCGGTCGACGACAGCATACCCGTAGCCCGGCAGATCGGTCAGATAGAAGAACTCGTTCACCAGGAAGAAATTCACCAGCCGCGTGTGCCCCGGACGGGAGCTGGTCCGGGCCAGGGAACGGCGGTTCAGCAGCAAATTGATGAGCGACGACTTGCCGACGTTGGAACGGCCGGCGACGGCGACCTGCGGCCGCCCGTCAGCGGGCATCTGCGCCGGTTTGGCGATGCTTTTGACAAACGATACGGAACCCGTCTTCACGATATGCTCATTCGCTCCGGCCCGCCGCGGCCCTTGCCGGAAGCGGGCGGGATATGTTATTGTTCAGGCCACCTGACAGGCGGCCCGGGGTGTCATCGCTCCCACCGCATCCCGGTTGTCTGCCGGGGTCGGCCGTCAGGTGGCCGCAGACACATGGGCGCCGAACGGCCGCGCCATGAAACCTGACGGAACCTCAACAACCGCCGAATTGCGGCGCAACCGGGGATGGCCCGGTAACGGCCCCGGATTCGCGGCGCGCCCAAGTCAAGGAAGGATCACATTCCATGATGCACTACGAAGGCAACATCATCCGGCCGCCCAGCGAGGCACGCAGCATCATCCTCCAGGCCACCGTCGGCTGTTCCCACAACCGCTGCGCCTTCTGCCCGACCTACCTCGGCGTCCGCTTCCGCATCAAGGACGACGACACCCTGCGCGCCGACCTGGAGTACGCCCGCCGGGCCTGGTCCGGCGTCCGCCGACTGTTCATCACCGACGGCGACGCCCTGATCATCCCCTTTCCACGGCTCATGGCCATGCTGGAGATGATCAACGAGTACCTGCCGCAGCTCACCCGCATCGGCATCTACGCCTCGGCCAAGTCCCTGCGCCGCAAGAGCGACGCGGAACTCCGGGCACTGAGGGAACAAAAGCTCGGCATCCTCTATTACGGCCTCGAAAGCGGCGACGACGAAACCCTGAAGGCCATCGACAAGGGCACCACCGCCGCCGAGACCCTGGAGCTGTGTACCCGGGCGCAGGATGCCGGCATCACCCTGTCGACCACGGTCATGATCGGCATCGCCGGAGCCGAACGATCTCTCATCCATGCCCGCCGCACCGGTGAGCTGCTGACCGCCATCAACCCGCGGTATGTCGGCGCCCTGGTGACGATGATCGTCCCCGGCACCCGGCTGGCGGCGGCGGCCGCCGCGGGCCGTTTCAGCCTGCCGGATCAGCCGGGGCTGCTGCGGGAGCTGAAAGAGATGATCGTCCACACCCGGCTCGACGGCGGCATGTTCTTTGCCAACCACGCCTCCAACTACCTGCCCATCCGCATCCGTTCGCCGCGCGAACGGGAGACCGCCATCGAGATGATCGATGCCGCCCTCGCCGGCAGACTGGCCCTGCGGGAGGAATGGATGCGGGGCCTGTAGCCCCTTACCGCCCCGGAAACCCGACGCGTAACCGGGAGCACAACGGAAGGATACCCCTACGGATGGAAAAGCAGAAGAACTTCCAGCGCACCTTCGAACTGGCGGCGGACGAACTCCGCCGCGCCGGCATCGATCACCTGCATCGTTATCCCGGCATCATGATGAAAGCCGGGAACGCCGGCGGCACCGCCATCGAACTTCCCTTCTTCGGCCGGCGGCATACCATCATCTACCCGGATTGCACCTTCACCGGCACCGGCGATGCGGCGGTATCACTGGCCGCCCGGATCATCATCCTTCACTTCCTCCGCCAGGCCGACAACCCGCCGGTTTTCGAGGAACTGGTCAACTATGGCCGGCTGCCGGGCGCGGGGTTCTATTTCCCGGTCTTCAAGCGCAAGTCCACCGATCAACTGGCGGCGAAGCTGGGAAACGACATGGATGCCTTCCGGCGCGCCGGCCGGGAGCTGGGAGGACGGGAAGAAGATCTCGGGGACGCATCGTTCATCCTGCCGGCGCTGCCGGGCTTCGAGCTGACGCTGGTGGCCTGGGAGGGGGACGAGGATTTCCCCCCGGCCTACGACATCCTCTTCGACCGGGCCATTGCCCGCTACCTTTCCTGGGAGGATATCGTCGTTCTCGCCCAGATGGCCGCTAAAAGGGTCATCGCCCGGGCCGCCGTCACTCCCCTGAAGGATACAACTCGAGACGCTGCCCCGGGTGGATGACGGCATCGGCACGAAGATCGTTCCAGCGGCAGAGCTGCTGAACCGATATCCCGTAGGTCCGGGCCAACTTCCACAGGGTATCCCCCTTACGAAGGTGCACCACCCGCGGCCGCTTGGTCACCGTTTTGGGTTCGGCGGTGGCCGCGGCTCCGCTCCGGCCGGAACCGGAAAGCAGCACCACCTGGCCGGGATGGATCAGGGTGCCGCCGTCGAGCCCGTTCCATTCCCGAATCTGTGCCACCCGCACCCCGAAGCGACGGGCGATGCGCCAGAGGTTGTCGCCGCGGCGCACCCGGTAGGCGGAGGGGCGGTGCAACCGGTTTTCGCCGCCGGCATCGGCCCGGGGCGGATCACCGGCGTAGATCTCCGGCGCGAACTCCACCGGCCCGCTGCCGGCCGCACGCACCGGCACGATCAGGTGGCTGCCGGCGCGGATCAGGCTGCCTCGCAACCGGTTCAACTCGCGGATCGGCTGGACATGGGTCCGGTAACGCCGGGCAATGCCCGACAGGGTTTCCCCCGGCCGTACCAGGTGCCGGCGGAAGGTGATCCGCTGTTCCGGCGGCAGCATCGCCAGCCGCTGCCGGCATTCCTCCCCGCGGCCTTCCGGCACCTTGACCCGGTACCCTCCGGCACCGGGCGGCGTACACCAGAATTTCAGTTCGGGGTTGAGTTCCCTGACGACATCGTAGGCCGCGCCGGCGGCCCAGGCGACCACCCGGAGATCGGTGGCATCCTTCACCTCGACCTCGTCCCAGGCCAGGGGCGGCAGGTAATCGATATCGGTGATGCCGTATTTTTCCGGTTCCCGGCCGATGAGGATGGCGGCGATCAGGCGGGGGATGTATTCCCGCGTCTCCCGTTTAAGGTAGGAGTAGCGGGCCATCTCCCAGAAATCCTCGGTGCGGTGCCGCTTGATGGCCCGCATGATCTTCCCCTCGCCGGCGTTGTAGGCCGCCGCCGCCAGGTACCAGGAGCCAAAATAGCCGTAGAGATCGTTCAGGTAGGCGGCCGCGGCGTGGGTGGCCTTGACGGGATCACGGCGTTCATCCACCCACCAGTCGATCTTCAGCCCGTACGTGCGCCCGGTGCCGCCGATGAACTGCCAGGGACCGCAGGCACGGGCGCGGGACAGAGCGTGGGTGGTGAACCCGCTTTCGATGAGCACCATGTAGACCAGTTCCTCGGGGATGTGATTCTCCCTGAGAATCCGCCGCATGGTCGGCAGGTAGAGCTGGGAGCGTTTCAGTGACCGCCGGGTGAAGTCCTGGTTGACGGTACTGTAGTAGGAAATGAAACGCTCGACCTTGTCGTTGATGACGATGGGAAAGCGGTAGCGGGCACCGGTGCGGGCCTCGGCCTCGATCTGGAGGTCATCGGCACTGGGCACGGCGGTGACGGCCAGCAGTTCACTGCGGTATTCATGGACCCAGGCCAGGGAGCCGCCAGGCATGAGGTCGAAGGCCTCCGGCAGTTCGTCCCAGGGCGCGAGAGCCCGGTCGGCCGCACCCCCGAGGGAAGCATCGTCACCGTCCGGCGACGGGAGATCACCGGCGGAAAACATGGCGGCACCACCACCGGCGCCGAAACCAGGTTCCCGGGCCGCGGCTCCCGCCAACGCCGGGCCGGGTACCGCAGCTTTTCCCGCCGGCCGCTGACCGGCACAGGCCGGCAACAGCAACAACGCCGCGACCAGAAGGATCCCCAGCCATTCAACCCGCTGCGGTCGCCATTTCTCCGGCTGTCGCCAACTCGCCGCCAAAACCCCTCCCCGCCGTCATGCACCGCCGTAAATCCCGGCGGCACCGTCACCCCGGCACGGATGCCGCCGGCCGCCACGCGACGGCACGATCACCAAACCGGAAAAGAGCACCCATAACAGGCGGCATCCCGCCTGTCAATCCTAATCTGGCACAACCCGGCGCAAGCCCCCGACATCAGCCCCCGACGGCACCACCACGACGCACCGCGAACTATCGCGGCGCTCCGCCACCTCACGCAGACCGGTCTTCCTCCGTCTGCTCATCCGCCGGTACCGGATCCTGCTGCTGCCGGCGTTCCTGTTTCTTTTCCTTTTTCGCTTTCTTGGCCAGCTCACGCTGGCGTTTTTCATACCCGTAATTCGGTTTTCCGGCCATTGGCCACTCCTTTCACGGTAAAGGCGTTCGGGGGTACCGGCCGTTCGCCCCGGGGCACTGTCACGCCGGCTGGCGGAAGCAAAAAAACCCCGCAATTATGCGGGGTTCCGGTGTAACATGCAGCGGGATGCGGGGTTATATCTTCCGCACCTTGGTTGACTGAGGGCCTTTCTGCCCCTGGGTAACCTCGAAGCTCACCCGATCCCCTTCAGCGAGTGACTTGAAGCCATCACCCTGAATTTCGGAGAAATGCACGAACACGTCGGGACCGTTGTCCTGCTCGATAAAACCAAAACCCTTTGCATCATTGAACCACTTCACCGTACCTTCAGCCATTTTCATCTCCATGTTCCCCCTTACGGGAACTTTTTTGTTGTGTAAATCACGCTCATCAAACGAAAAAACACACACCCAAAGGGGCCTGTGTTTTTTTCCGCACCGACACCTTGTCGGCACGGTGAGCGCCAGACACTTTACACAAACTTTCTTTAGTG
>JAFGAM010000093.1 GCA_016933675.1 Candidatus Anaeroferrophillacea bacterium | reverse complement strand
TACGGTCTATCCCCGCGGGCGCGGGGGAAGCGTTGGTCGAGTATATGAGCCTGCCGAGTGTGTAGGTCTATCCCCGCGGGCGCGGGGGAAGCTTTTATTTTTTTAAGCGTACCATATATGCTAAAGGTCTATCCCCGCGGGCGCGGGGGAAGCGACAGCGCCACGTCGCGGCCTCGCCGGGGGCCGCAGGAAGACGCGCTGGGGGGGCATCTTGGTGGCGGTGATGATCGGCGATATGACCGTCATCGCCAGCCACCGCCTGAGCCACGAGCTGGAGGCAAAAATAGCTGGAGGCAAAAATAAAGGAGGGCGTCGCCGCCCCCCTGAACATCATCATTCATATCGAACCGGCTCAATAAATCTCCTTCCCGTCGATCTCCACCTCGTGCCCCTCGCCGGCCTCGAACCTGACCTTGTAGGCACCCGCGGGTTTCTCGAAGGTGAACTGTGACGATTCATCCATCTGCCCGGCAACCACCTCCTTGCCGTCCTGTTTGACGACCATCCGCACCCCGGCGGCGCTGGAACCATCGGAAAAGCCACCCTCGCAGGTGACGGTACCGTCACCGTTGTCCCAGCAGGAGCACAGCGGAGTGTGGGCCAGGGCGACGAGCGCCGGCAGCAACAGCAGACCGCAGACCACGGCAATGACAATGTTTTTTTTCGTTTTCCACATCATGATCACTTCCTCCTTGTTTCATTTGATTGATTCAAGCCCGATGGCTTCGTAACCACTGGAGCGAAAAATGTTTCGCCCCTACCGTTCCATCTTCTCCGTTGACTGCCTGTCCGTGTCGCAGGCAGACCGACGCGGCAGTTTGAGTCACCGCGCCGGACTTCCATGTGGGCCTTGTTACTCACGTTTTACGCACCTCGAACCTGCAGCCGTTACGATATCATCCCTCTGCGGCGCCGGCCGGCAGTTGTTGCGGGTTTCATCAAACCTTACGCCCGCGTCGCACACCCGTCCGCCGGCGCGCCGGCAACGGCCCGGGACGGCGCCCGGTCGATGCAGCCGACGGCAACGGTGACCAGCACCATCAGGCCGAAGAAGCCGTACATCGCCTGCAGCCCGGTCAACCCCAGCAGCCGGGCGCCGGTGAACACCAGGCTTGCCACCACGACCCCCAGCCCGAGCTGGTAACCCAGGGAGAAAAGCATCCATTTATAGGACGCCGTCTGCAACTTGATGGTCATCAAGGTCGCCAGGCACGGCGGGTAGAGCACCATGAAGAGGATCAGGGCGAGGGCGTGCAGCGGGGTGAACCCCGTTTCCGTCGCCTTCATGCGCTCTTCCAGGCTGGCGCCGCCCTCGTCATCCTGCTGGTAGATGGCGCCCAGGGTGGCCACCAGCGATTCCTTGGCCGCCAGGGCACTGAGCAGCGAAACGTTGATGCGCCAGTTGAACCCGGCCCACTGGGTCACGGGTTCCAGCGCGCGGCCGATCTGACCGAGGAAACTCGCATCGATGCGCGCGGCGCGGATCTCCCGGCGGATGGTCTGCCGCTCGCGCTCCAGCGCCCCGAAGGCGCGGTCGAGTTGCCTCGCTGCCGGCGACTTCTTCCCGCGCATGACGATCTCGTAGAACCCCGGGTCGAGCTGCGCGAAACGGGCGTTGACGGCCTCCGACGCTTCCGTGCTGCTCACCCTCCGGCGCGCATCCTTGTACCGTTCACTGAAGGCGATGAGTTCCATCACCCGGGCCTCGTCGGTGAGTCGCTCACCAACGGCGGTGGGCGCCGCGGCGGCGACGAACCGCGCCAGCGCCGCCCGGCCCCGGCCGGTATAGTCGTCCTGCTGGACCGCACTCAAACCGGGATACTGAAGCAGCACGAACACCACCACCGCCACCGCCGCGACGACGGTGACGATCTTCTTCACGAACAGCCAGGTACGCTCCACCGCCCGGCCCAGCACCCCGCGGATGGTCGGCAGATGGTAGGCCGGCATCTCCATCAGGAAGGGGGCGGTGTCGCGGTCACGCAGTACCGTCAAGCTGAGAATTTTCGCCACCGGCAGGGCCATGAACAGCGAGATGGTGGCGACGAAGAACATGGCGACCCCCTTGTGGGCCGGGAAATAGGCATGCACCAGGAGGATGTAGAGGGGAATCTTGGCCAGACAGTTGAGCATCGGGATGATGAGGATGGTGGCCAGCCGGGCGCGTTCGTCGGGGATGCCCTTGGTGGACATGATCGCCGGCACGGCACAGCCGCCGATGTAGACCCCGCCCAGCACCATCGGCAGGGTGGACTGGCCGTGCAGGCCGAAGCGCTTGAACAGGCGGTCCATGATGAAGGCCATGCGCGGCATGTAACCCACGTCCTCGAGGAAGGCGACGAGGGAGAAGAGCACCAGGAAGACGGGGATGTAGTTCAGCAGCGCGTTGACACTGTCGATGAACCACAGGCCGAGGCTGCGGACGACGGGATCATATATATAGGCGGCCGGTGGCAGGATGACCGACAGCATGCCCTTGAGGCCTTCGAGCAGCGGCCAGGTGTAGGTGGTCAGGCGGTAGCCCTGGACGATGGCCAGCTCGTAGAGCAGGTAGATGACCCCGACAAGGATCAGCGGCCCGAATACCTTGTGACACAGAACGCTGTCGATGCGGTCGGTCAGCCGTGCCTGACGCGGGTTGCGGGCGGTGAGAAATTTGTCGCCGGTCGCCGCCGCCAGCCGGTAGCGGCACATGCCGATGAGTTCACCGGCATCCTTGCCGTGCTCTTTTTCGATCTCCTCGCGAAACCGCTCCACCTGCGCCAGCAGGGGCACGGTCTCCGTCCCGCGGTCGCGGAACTGCTCCCGCAGCACGGCATCGTCCTCCAGCAGCTTGACCGCCAGCCAGCGCCGCGGCAGGTGGTCCGGCAGCCCGCCGATATCCATAAGGAGCGCCTCGACCTTCGCGATCACCGGCTCCAGCGGGCCGTAGTCGATGCGCAGTTTCGCCGGACCCCGGTCGACGGCACGGACAATCGCCTGCTTCAGCTCGGTCCGGCCCTGACCGGTTTTCGCCGACATGGGTATCACCGCAACACCCAGAAACTCCGCCAGGCCGGCGGCATCGACACTGATATTATTCTTGCGGGCGACGTCGCTCTTGTTCAGCCCCAGCACCAGCGGCCGCTCCATCTCGGCGATCTGCAGGAAGAGGGCAAGGTGGCGCTTGATGGTGGTGGCGTCGGCCACCTGCACCACCACCTCGGGCCGCTCCTCGATAAGGAAATCCCGCGCCACCCGCTCCTCGAGGGAGAAGGTACTGAGCGCGTAGGTCCCCGGCAAATCTACCAGCTCGATTCGTTTTCCATCATGGCTGAAATGGCCGACCTTCTTCTCCACCGTCACCCCGGGGTAGTTGGCGACATGCTGCCGCGCCCCGGTAAGGAGATTGAAGACCGTCGACTTACCGCTGTTGGGCTGCCCGGCCAGGGCGACCCGGAGCCGTCCTTCACTCATGATTCGTCTCCACCGCCACCGCCTGGGCCTCGGCCCGGCGCAGACTGATGAGATAGCCCTCCAGCTCCAGTTCCATGGGATCCTTGAGCGGGGCGTTGCGCAGCACCTTGATGGTCCGTCCCGGCATCAGGCCGAGATCCCGCAGCCGCTGCCCGAGAGCGCTGGCGGCATCGATGGACCGGACGACGCAACTATGTCCGGGGCTGATGTCCCTGAGTGTCATGCCTTCCTCCTGATTATTTTCACCGTACAATTCGCTATTTCATCCAACGATGGGGGCGCTGCTCCTGCCGTTAATCAGATGGCACCGTAACCGCTCCGGATTCGCATCCATCAGCATCTTTTGAGGCGCACGATGATATGCTCCCCCTCACGCCCCGGCAGGTGCAGATGCAGCCCGTCGCGACTGGTGATGACCACGTCGCTGCCGGCACCGGCGCCGATGCCGAGATGGAGCTGCTGGCCCTGCTCCACCCCCTCGAGGGTGAGGATGGTTCCCGGTCGGATACCCATGGCCTCGATCTTGCCGACGGCACGGGCACCGCCGAGGATCTCCCGGACCCGGAACGGACGCGCCGCGGGGGCAAGGGAAAACTGCACCACCCGGCCGTCCGCTTCGCCCCAGAGTTTGGCGGCGTCGCCGTCGGTGAGCCGCAGGCGGCGCCCGTCACCGGTGACGGTGATGTAGCGCATGGGCGGCAGTTTGCGCACCAGGGTGACGGGGCCGTCGAGGGCGAAGCCCAGAACCTCCAGCACGTGTTCGAGCTGCTCGCCGCCGGTAACCCCCTCGAGATGGCCGTGGTCGCCGGGTTCCATGTCCAGCAGCGGCATGCGGTCGCCGCGGTCGAGGTGGACGATGGTTTTAAGCCCCATGCCGCCGCCGAGGATGGCGTCGCCGCGGGTTCCGCGGACACGCACCGACCGGACGATCAGATCCTCGTCCAGGCGCACGATCTCACTGCCCGTGGTCAAGCCGATGCGCTGCAGGCGGCGGGCGAAATTCTCGTTGTCGATTTCGACCAGGATCAGCGGCCGGTCGAAGGGCGCTTCATTCAGTGGCATCAACATGGTCGTCGCCTCCGCTGGGCCGATACTGCAGGCCGGCATACCCGCTGCCGGCAAGGATACCGACGGTATTGAGATTGTGCAGCAGGGCCGCGGTCACCGGCGTGATCGCGCCCATGCCGGCAAGCAGCAGAAAGACGGTGTTGCCGCCCACCGCGGCGGCAAAGCCGCGCTCGATGCTCCGCCGGGTGCGCCGGGCGATCAACCGCGCCGACAGGAGCGCCCGCAGATCGTCTTTCAGCAGCACCACCTGGGCCGCATCACGGGCCAGGTCGGCACCGCCGGGCATGCAGATGCCCACCTCGGCGCTCACCAGCGCCGGGGCGTCGTTGACGCCGTCGCCGGCAAAAGCGATGCGCCGCCCCTCCGCCTGCAGCCGGGCGACAATGGCAGCCTTCTGCTCCGGTTTCAGTTCCCAGTGGACCTCGTCCACTGCTTCCAGTTCGTCGGCCAGGGCGCGGGCCATGTCGCAGTGGTCGCCGGTGAGAACGACGATGTGCCGGATGCCACTCTGTTTCAGCCCGGAAAGCACCGCCGGCGCCTCCGGACGGATATCGTCGCGCAAGGCGATAACCCCTTCGAGGCGTTCGTCCCGGGCGATGAACAGCAGGCTCTTGCCCTCGGCATGGAGCCGCCGGCGCAGGTCGTCGGCGGCAGCGCAGTCAATCCCCTCGTCCTCCTCGATGAAGTGGCGGCTGCCCACCAGCACCCGGCAGTCGTCGACGTAGGCGGAGACGCCGTGGGCGACAATGAAGTCCACCTGGCTCATGGCGGGCAGGCTCAGACCGCGGACGCGGGCCTCACGGACCACGGCGCGGGCGACGGGATGGGCGTAGTGTTCCTCGGCGCCGGCCGCCAGGGCCAGCAGGTCGTCGGCATCGAGGCGAGCGAGCGGGATGACTTCGGCAAGTCGCAGCACCCCGGTGGTCAGGGTACCGGTCTTGTCGAAGACGATGGTGTCCACCGCCGCCAGGCTGTCCATGGCCTGGGAGCCCTTGAGCAGCACCCCGAGCCGCGCCGCGGTGTACATGGCGCTCTTCACCGCCACCGGATTGGCGAGCTTGACGGCGCAGGAATAATCCACCGTCAGCACCGCCGCCGCCCGCCGCGGATCACGGGTAACCGCGTAGATCCCCATCCCGAGGCCGAAGGTGAGGGGAACCAGGCGGTCGGCCAGTTCCGCGCTGCGTTTCTGGGACACCGAGGCGGTGCCGAGGGAGGTTTCGAGGAAGGAGGAGATGCGGGCGATGCCGGTTTCACTACCCACCCGGTCGGCACGGATGCGCAACCTGCCTTCCTCCAGCATCGACCCGGACAGCACCTCGCTGCCGGGGGAAACATGCACCGGCACCGATTCGCCGGTGATGGAACTCTGGTTGACCAGGGCGTCGCCGGAGTCCACCCGGCCGTCGACGGGGATCATCTCCCCCGGCCCGCAGACGACGATGTCGCCGATCCGCACCGCGTCCACCGGGGTACCCACCTCGACGCCGTCGCGCTCGACCCACACCTCCTCCACCCGGGGCCGCAACAGGCCACGGAGCAGACCGGTGGTCCGCTGTTCGGAAAGCTCCTCCAGGTAACTCCCGAGAGCGAGGAGGAAGACCACCGCGTTGGCGGTGAACAGATCACGCCGGGCCAGGGAGAAACCGACCACGGCGGCATCCAGCACCTCGATCTTGACGCCGCGGGTGAACAGGGTGACGACACCTTCGGCCAGGATCGGGGACGCCACCAGGAGGCTGGCGGCCAGCCGCAGCGGCGCCGGCAGCAGGCCGCCGGCAAGGGCGAAGATGCCGAGCCCGGCGAGGGCTACGGGGTTGGGCGCCGGCCGCCGCCGGCCGGAACGCCGCGATTCCTCCGGCAGGTGTTCGAGGCAGGCGAACACGGCATCGCGGGTGTCCGGGGCGCCGTCGTAGTACACCACGACGCAGGCCACCGCCGGATTGACCCGGACCTGTTCCACCCCGTCAATGCTCTCCAGCAGCGCCTCGAGGTAGGCGGGATCGAAATTCCAGGCACCGATGACCCGGCAGCGCAGCCGCAGCCGCCCGCCGGTCTCATGGACGATATGGACACCGTCCAGGTTCATCATGTCCGGTTCCGTTCCCGTACCGGCACCCGTCCGGGAACATTGGCGGCGTAGAGGTTATGGTGCCAGACACTGAAGCCCACCAGGGCGATGCCGGCCCAGGTGTGCGCCGTGCGGTTGCCGCGCCCCGGGTGCATGCCGGTGAGTACCAGGGCCGCGAGGGAGGCGGTCATGCCGGTTTTGGCGAGGCCGCGAAGCTGTTTCCGTGTCATCCGGTTCACCATGTCCGAGGTTTCAGGTGCAGTGCTTCCGCCCGTGCAATCGGGATCGAGATCGGGATCGAAATCACCATCGGCCTTACGGCCATGGATATTGGCGGCAACCGGGAGGGAAGGATGAGCGACTTCCCTCCCGGCCGCCGCCGGAGCGTGGTACCAGGCCGGACCATCCGGCCGCGAAGCTACTCCTTGGTTGCCTTCTGCCTGATCTCGGCCTGGATATCCTCGAATTTCTCCCGGATCTCCTCGACCCCCGCCCGGGCGGCGCCGAAGACGCTGCTCACCCCGCGAATGAGGGTCCGCTGCACGGCGTCGTTGGTAAGCAGCAGCGCCAACCCACCGCCGATGGCGGCGCCCTTCCAGAACTGCTGGTCGCGGAAGTTCATCCCCAGCACGGTGTTCGTCGCCGGGGCGTTGCTGTAGGCCGCGGGAGCGGCTGCGGGGTAACCGTAAACCCCGTACTGATACTGGTCATGCAGGTAGGGCTGGGGATTGCTGCCCGGGTGGTTCGCCGGGGCAGCGACCGCCGGCTGCTGGCCCGCGGAGGCGTGAGAGGTGGCGCAGGAATGACCCTCGGCCGCGGCGGATGCCGCCAGCGACGGCGCCTGGGGATGGGGTGACTGAATGGCATACGGTTCCATGACTCTCCTCCTCAAGATATAAAATATTAAATTGATCACATCTTTCCGGTCACTTCTTCTCGGTTTTCGTCCGCTCCGTTTTCTCTGCCGCCGCATCCACCACCGCCGACGCGGTGGTCTTTGCCGCCGCCTGTCGCCCGACGGTGTGCAGCAGGTAGCCGACCCCGGTGGCGGTACCGAGGAGCACGACGAGGTTGACGAAGCCGCTACCGCCCGCGGCCCGGGCCGCGGCCACTGCCGCCGCGGTGGCGACGCCGGCGCCGGCGCCCTTGACCAGGCTGTCGGTAAAAGCCTCACCCATGGTCATGCCGTCATCGCCCACCCGGTGCAGATTGGCTCCCAGGGCCACGGTGGTACCCACCACCATGCCGAACATGCCGGTGTTGAGCACCGCGGACGGCGCGGTGTAGGAGGTCTGGCTGCGGGCCGCCGGGGGGTACGCGGCGGGCGGGCTCGGATAATGATACTGCCGGATGGGTGCGCTCATGAATTTTCCTCCACGGTCTCACGGTTGTCGTTATTCGCTGCCACCGCCCCGGCTCCCGGCCGATTGAAGATGCCGGCAAGGCTTTCCCGCACCGGACCGCTGGCAAGCAGCATGGTGGCCACACCGCCCGCCAGCAGGCCGCGCCAGAACTGGCTGTCGGTCCGCTCCAGCAGCGAGATGCCGTTGACGACATCGGCGATATTGGCCTCACCGTTGGCGAACTTCTCCGCCATCTGCAAAAGCTGCCCGTACATATGGGCATCGTGTTTCGGATGCTGGACATGGGCCGGCGGCCCACCGTGGGCGGCGGTTTCCGGTGCCGGAGCGTATCCCGGGGCGAATCCTCCCGGCCCGTCACCCGGGGCGTTCCCGGCGGCCGGCGACGGCATCACCGGCGCGGAATTCGGGACGTATCCGGGCGGTAACCCGGCGTACTCCCCGGGATGGGAGAACGGGACCGGACCCGGCGGCACCACCGGTCCGGGCCCCTGGGCGCATCCCGGAAACGTGCCGGACGCCGCCATGCCGGGCCCGGCACCCGGTTGCATGTTCGGTTGCATGTTCATCTGCACCGGCCCCGGATACGCACCGGGGTACATCCCCGGATACGGCCCCGGCTGAAAGCCGGCATACCCGTATTGCGGCGCCGGCGGGAAGCCGGCATACCC
>JAFGAM010000092.1 GCA_016933675.1 Candidatus Anaeroferrophillacea bacterium | reverse complement strand
CGCTGACCTCGACCCACGTGGCGGTGATCAACGCCATCCACGATGCCGTCGGGGTGCGCATCCGTCATCTCCCGGCGCTGCCGGAGAGGGTGTTGGCGGGGCTGCGGAGCCTCGGGTAGGGCCGGGCCGGAGACGCACTGATGGCGTTGCCGGGCGCGACAGAGCGGTATGTCTTCCTGCTGCGTCATGGTGAGACCACCGCTTCCGCCGGTCCCAGACGCTATATCGGCCAACTGGATGTGCCGCTGAGCGCACCGGGCCGTGACCAGGCGCGGGAATGGGCGGCGCGGCTGGCGGAAGCCGGTATCGGTTCCATCCGCTGCAGCGATCTGCGGCGCACCCGCGAGACGGCGGAAATCATTGCCGCCGGCAGCAGCGTGCCGGTGACGTCGTCGACGGCGTTGCGGGAGATCGCCCTCGGCGCGTGGGAAGGGGAAACCTTTGCCGCCGTCCGTGCCCGCTATCCGGATGAATACCGTCGCCGGGGCGAGGACTTGGCGGGATACCGCCCCCCCGGCGGCGAAAGCTTCACCGACCTGCACCGGCGGGTGCTGCCTGCCTTCGAGAGCATTATCCGGGAACACGCCGGCGGCCCGATCGTTATCGTCGGGCACGCCGGGGTGAACCGGGTCATCCTTTGCCATCTCCTCGGCCGGCCGCTGGCCGACCTCTTCTGTATTCCCCAGGATTACGGCGGCGTGAATGTGATTGCCGTCCGGGAAAATAATTTCCGGGTGCTGCGGATCAACGGCGACGCCGGCGGATGATCCGTCCGCCGCGGATCCATGGGTGTGCGGACCGGCAGGCTGTTTCCGGAGCCGTCCCTCGATCGTTTTTCCACCACTTGTTTTGACGGGAAAAGTGTCGCAAATCTATGAATACGCACCTTGGTCATGCCGGGCACTGGGCCGGTCATCCCGTGGCGAAGTCCAGGAATCTTCTGGCGTTGAAACTGGTCGTGTCGCTGGCGGTGCTGAGTGCTGTCGCTGCCGGTGTCGTTTTCGGTGAGCAGGCGAATGCCGTCGTCGATCAGTTGTGCCGGACGCAGGCGGGCAGGACTGGGGTTGTTCTCAGCGAAGTCTTTTCCGTTGCCGCGGTCATGATGTTTGCCTGGCGTTTCTGTCTTTTCTGCCGCTATCGCCCGCTGCCCTGCTGTGCCGGCGATGAGTTGCCTACGTGCGCCGTTATCGTCCCGGCCTTCAACGAAGGGAAACAGGTTCTGCTTACCCTGCGCAGCGTTGCGGCCAGCAATTATCCTTCCCGCAAGCTGCAGATATTCGCGGTCGATGACGGCAGTGTCGACGATACCTGGTTCTGGATCTCTTCTGCATCGGTGGAGCTGGGCCGTCGGCTGACAGCGGTTGGCTGACCAGAAACTCCACTTCCTCCCGGCTATAACCAACCGCGGATACTGCGGGATGACCGGCATGTGCCTGGAGCCGCGTCCGGTCGCGGATAATCGCGGGCATTGTGCAGCCGGAAATTCCTGGCCCGACGTTCCCCTGTGTCGCACGACCGAAAAGGCCACCGGTCTGCCTGAAACATGGCTGAACCGGTTGATTCCACTTGCTTTACGGATCGAATTTTGATAGTGCCGCAACCGGCGGACAGGGTGCGCGCTGCCCCGACGCAGTGGTGATGCCGATGCCGCCGCAGCCCCGTATGGCCGGAATTCCCGGTAAGAGCACGCCGCGATCCGGATGGTAGCGGAGTTTCCAACCCCGCCTCGGAGGTAGAGCCATGTCCCGATTCAGTCTGTCGATCGTTGTTGCCGTTCTCTGTCTGTTTGCGGTCGTGCCGTGTTCGGCGGCGGACCGGGTCGTCCATGTCTACAACTGGTCGGACTACATCGCCGAGGATACCGTGGCCGATTTTGAAAAGGCGACCGGTATCAGGGTGGTGTATGACGTCTACGATTCCAACGAAACGCTGGAGGCGAAGCTGTTCGCCGGCCGCACCGGTTACGACGTCGTTTTCCCGTCCGCGCATCCTTTTGCCGGGCGGCATATTGCCGCGGGCTTGTATGCTCCGCTGAACAAGACCCTGCTGCCGGGGATGAAAAACCTGGACCCGGCCATTCTCGCGCTGCTGGCCAAGTCGGATCCGGGCAACCGGCACGTGGTGCCCTATATGTGGGGTACCACCGGAATCGGCTGCAATCTTGGGAAGGTCAGGGAACTGCTGGGCGACGATACTCCCCTTGATACCCTGGCCCTGCTGTTCGATCCGGCGCATGCCGCCAGACTGGCCGCCGCCGGCATCGCCCTGCTGGACGACGAACAGGAGGTGCTGAACGCGGCGATGATCTATCTCGGTAAAAATCCCAACGCCGCGGAACCCGCCGATATCGAAGCCGCCGCCGACCTGCTGCAGCAGATCCGGCCGTACGTGAAGTATTTCCACTCCTCCCAGTATATCAATGACCTGGCGAACGGCGACATCTGTATCGCCCTGGGTTATTCCGGCGATGTGCTGCAGGCCCGTGACCGGGCGGCGGAGGCCGGCAGCGGCGTGGAGATCGGCTATGCCATTCCCCGGGAAGGGGCGCTGATGTGGGTGGATGTGATGGCCATCCCCGGGGACGCGCCGCATCCTGCCGAGGCCCATGCCTTCATCGACTACCTGCTGCGGCCCGGGGTAATTGCCGCGGTGAGCAACTACGTCGCCTATGCCAACGCCAATCTGCCGGCGACGTCGTTGCTGGATGAGGAGATCCGCACCGACCCGGGGATTTATCCGGCGGCGGCCGTGCGTGCCCGTCTGATCGTGCCGCTGGAGATAACCGCCGGGATGCAGCGGCTGCGCACCCGGACCTGGACCCGGATCAAAACGGGGCACTGAGCCGTGGCCCTTGCCGACCGTCCCGCCCGGCCGCGCCTCGACCCCTGGCAGGATGTCAACGTCGAGCCGTTCGTCCGTATCGAGGGGGTGACCCGGACCTACGGCGATGTTTATGCCGTGGACAATGTCTCCCTCGAGATCTACCGGGGGGAGTTCTTTTCCCTGCTGGGTTCCTCCGGCTGCGGCAAAACGACCCTTTTGCGCATGCTTGCCGGTTTCGAACAGCCCACGGATGGGAAGCTTTTCATCGACGGCGTGGATGTCACCGGGGTACCGCCCTACGAGCGTCCGGTCAACATGATGTTTCAGTCCTATGCCCTTTTTCCCCACATGAACGTGGAGAAGAACGTCGCTTTCGGTCTGAAACAGGAGCGGCTTCCTCGGCAGGAGATCCGCGACCGGGTGGCGGCGGCGCTGGACCTGGTGAAGATGGATGCCTATGGGCGGCGCAAGCCGGATCAGCTGTCCGGCGGCCAGCAGCAGCGCGTCGCCCTGGCCCGGGCACTGGTCAAGCGCCCCAAGCTGTTGCTGCTCGACGAGCCGCTGGGCGCGCTGGACAAGAAACTGCGCGAGCATACCCAGTTCGAGCTGGTGAACATTCAGGAGAAGCTGGGCATCACCTTCATCATGGTCACCCATGACCAGGAGGAGGCGATGACCATGTCGACCAGAATGGCGGTGATGAACGAGGGGCTTATCGTGCAGGTCGGCACCCCCGCCTATATCTACGAATATCCCGCCACCCGGTTCATCGCTGAATTCGTCGGGGCGGCCAACGTTCTCGAGGGTCGGGTGCTCGGTACCGAGGACGACCTGTTGCGTATCTACTGCGAGGAGCTGAATGCGGAGTTGCTCATCCAACACAACCGGCCCATGGAGCCGGGGGCTCCGGTAGCCGTTTCCCTGCGGCCGGAAAAGGTGCTGATGACGGAGCGGACCGACCTGGAGCCGGGGGTCAACCGGATCCACGGGACGGTGGCGGAAATCGGCTATCTCGGCGATATTTCGATATATCACGTCCGTACCGCGGGCGGCCGCATGGTGCAGGCGCAGCTGACCAACCGCAACCGGGTTGAAAATCCCGGCCCGACCTGGGACCAGGCGGTGACGCTGCACTGGATGCCCGCCAACGGGGTGGTGCTCGAGGCATGATGCGGGATCCCACGGCCGCGCCCCAGTATCAGGGACTGCTTGTCCGGGTCTGGCGCTGGCTGGCCGGCCTGGTCTTCTGGTCGCGGGTGCAGGGGATCGCCCGTACCCTGCGGGGCCGGATGCTGGTGGCGCTGGTGCCCACCCTCTGGCTGCTGCTGTTCTTTCTGGTTCCCTTCCTGCTGGTATTCAAGATCAGCCTGGCGGAATCGGTGCTTGCCCAGCCGCCATTCACCGCGATCATGCACTGGAGCGGCGAAGCCTTGCTGGAGCTGCGCCTCAATCTCGCCAATTACCTGCTGCTGCTCGAGGACACACTCTATATCAGCGCCTATCTCAACTCTATCCGCATCGCCGCCATCAGCTCCGTCTTCACCCTGCTGGTGGGGTATCCCATGGCCCTCGGTATTGCCCGGGCGCGGAACACCGCACGGCTCATATTGCTCATGCTGGTGATCCTGCCGTTCTGGACCAGCTTTCTGATCCGGGTCTACGCCTGGATCGGCATCCTGAAAAACAACGGCCTGCTCAACAATCTGCTGCTGACCCTGGGGCTCATTAAACAGCCGCTGCCCATGCTTCATAGCGATTTTGCCGTTTTCGTGGGTATCGTCTACTCCTATCTGCCGTTCATGGTGCTGCCGCTTTATTCCACCCTGGTGAAGATCGACCAGTCCCTGATCGAGGCCGCGGAGGATCTCGGCTGCCGGCCGCTGAGCGCGTTCTGGAAGGTCATCTTTCCCCTTTCCCTGCCCGGGGTGACCGCCGGTACGATGCTGGTCTTCATTCCAGCGGTGGGGGAGTTCGTCATCCCGGACCTTCTCGGCGGCCCCGACAGCCTGATGATCGGCAAGATCCTCTGGAGCGAGTTCTTCACCAACCGTGACTGGCCCGTCGCCAGTGCCATTGCTGTGGTTATGTTGCTTTTTCTGGTCGTGCCGATGGTGATCTTTCAGCGCAGCCAGGAAAAGGCGCTGGACGAGGACGGACGGGGGCGGAGATGATGCGGCTAAAACGCAGGTCGTGGCTGTCGCTTGGCCTGATGGGGCTGGGCTACGCCTTCCTGTACGGTCCCATCGCCTCCCTGGTCGTTTTTTCTTTCAACAAATCCCGGCTGGTGACGGTCTGGGGAGGTTTCTCCACCCAATGGTACGGCGAACTTTTCCGTAATCGCCAGATCCTTGCCGCGGCCTGGTTGAGTCTCAAGATCGCCGCCCTGAACGCCTCCTTCGCGGTGGCCCTCGGCCTTTTCGCCGGTCTGGCCCTGGCCCGTTTCGGGCGCTTTCGCGGGCGTTCCCTGCTGGCGGGCATGATCAGTGCGCCGCTGGTCATGCCCGACGTGATCATCGGGCTATCCATCCTGCTGCTGTTCGTGGTCATGCAGCAGCTTACCGGCTGGCCTGAAACCCGGGGCATGACCACCATCCTCATCGCCCATGTCACTTTCAGCGCCGCCTATGTGACGGTGATCGTCCAGTCCCGGTTGGTGGACATGGACATCGCCATGGAAGAGGCGGCGATGGACCTGGGGGCGCGGCCCTGGAAGGTTTTCATGCTCATCACCCTGCCGGTGATCTCTCCCGCCCTGCTGGCGGGATGGCTGCTTGCCTTCACCCTCTCCCTGGACGACCTGGTGATCGCCAGCTTCGTGTCCGGTCCCGGTGCCACCACCCTGCCGATGGTGGTGTATTCCAGTGTGCGTCTCGGCGTCAGCCCGGTGATCAACGCTTTGGCCACCCTGATTCTGCTGGTGGTAACCGGCGGCATCGTCGTTGCCGGGGTGGTGATGCATCGCCGGGAAGGGAATGCGCGCCGGAAAATCACCCCGGTGGGTGCGGGGCGGAGGGCGGTGGAAGATCGGGTCTGATCTGCTGGCAGGGCGATCCTGGGCGGTTGAGTGACCGGGTTCCGGAAGCCATGCCGGTATCAACCCGGTATCAGCCCGGTTGCGATCCGCGGGCCGCGGGTCGCAACGGCCGACTTTCGGCTCCGGTTCGGGAGCGCCGGTCACGGTCGCTCTGCTGATGGTCGGGGCGGCCGCGATCGCTGCCGCCCCGGTTGCGGTCGGCAGCGCCGGAACTCCGGTTGTCCCGACGGCTTTCCCCGCTGCGATTGTTGCCGCCGCGTCCGCCGTTCCCGCGACCACCGTTCCGGCCGCGGAAATCAACGAAGGTCTCCTCGTGGATGTCATCGGGGTTTTGCGCGAAACCGTCGATAATTTTCACCTCGATCTTGCGGCCCAGCAGGCGTTCGATGGGTTTCAGCAGCTTCTCCTCGTCGGCGCTTACCAGGGATACGGCGCAGCCGCTGAGACCGGCACGGCCGGTGCGGCCGATGCGGTGGATGTAATCCTCGGCGACGTTGGGTAGGTCGAAGTTCACCACCCGGGGGAGCTGGTCGATGTCCAGTCCGCGGGCGGCGATGTCGGTGGCGACGAGGATGCGCACCTCGCCGCGCTTGAAGTCCGCCAGCGCCCGGGTGCGAGCGGTCTGACTCTTGTTGCCGTGGATGGCGGCGGCGCCGATGCCCTGCTTGCCGAGAAATTCCGCCAGCCGGTTGGCTCCGTGCTTGGTGCGGGTGAAGACCAGGGCGCGGTCCCACTTCTCCTCCTCGATGAGGCGGGCGAGCAGTTCGCGCTTGGCCTTGAGGCCCACGGGATGGACCACCTGATCGACCTTCTCGGCCGGGGTGTTGCGCCGCGCCACCTCGATCATCTCGGGTCGGTCCAGCAGGCCGTCGGCCAGTCGGCGGATCTCGTCGGAATAAGTGGCCGAAAAGAGCAGGTTCTGCCGGCGGGGCGGGAGGATGGCGAGGACCTTTTTGATGTCGTGGATGAAGCCCATGTCGAGCATCCGGTCGGCTTCGTCCAGGACGAGGATTTCCACCGCGCTCAGGTCCAGGGTTTTCTGGCCGACGTGGTCCAGCAGTCGGCCGGGGGTGGCGACGAGGATATCGATGCCGCGTCTGAGTGCCTCGATCTGTGGATTGATGCCGACGCCGCCAAAGATTACCAGCGAGCGCAGGGGGAGATGGCGCCCGTAGGTTTTGATCGCCTCCTCCACCTGGGCCGCCAGTTCCCGGGTCGGGGTCAGTACCAGGCAGCGGGGCCGGCGGTCGCGGCTGCGGCTGCGGTCGCGGTTATGGTCGCGGCGCGGATCACGGCCGCGATTATCGTCACCACCGGCAGGGTTGCCGCCGGTGGTTGGCGTTGCCAGCAGCTGCAGGATGGGCAGGGCGAAGGCGGCGGTTTTGCCGGTGCCGGTCTGGGCGCCACCCAGGACGTCGCGACCGGCAAGGATGGCCGGGATCGCCCGGTGCTGGATGGGGGTGGGCACGGTATAGCCTTCGTCGGCCACGGCGCGCAGTAGTTCGGGTCTCAGGTCCAGTTCGTTGAATGACATGTGGGGATATCTCCAAAAAAATCTTCCGCCTGCACCCGGTGTCCGGCTCCCGTGGAAAGGGTGCCGCCCCGGAAAACAGGATGGGCGGATCGGGTGAATGGTGTATGCCGATGTGGAGCAATTAAAAAAGACACCCGGCGGGGGCGTGTGAAAAGCCCTCCCAGGTGTCTTTTCATTCCTCGTTGCGGTACTGCCGGTGCCGGAGGTCGAAGAGCCGGCGGCGGGGATAAAAACCTCCGTGATGATGCGTTCGTATACGCTTATGACGGGGTAATGTCAATGATTCTTTTGTCTTCATCCCGGGATCACGGTCAAACCGCGGTGCCGGTAACGATGGCGGCGCAACAAGGATGCCGGTCAAAAGGCGTTTGCCGCGGTACGGTTTTCTTCTCGCCACTGCGATAATGATGTTAATCATGAT
>JAFGAM010000002.1 GCA_016933675.1 Candidatus Anaeroferrophillacea bacterium | reverse complement strand
TTCGCGCCGCCTCTGCAATATCATCGACGCCCGCGAGAAGAAAAAGACCGGCGAAAAGACTGTTCCCTACGTTGTCGATAAAGAGAAATGCGTTGCGGGAACCGCGCCTGCCTGCCAGGCCACCTGCCCGCTGCACCTTGATATTCGCGGCTACGTGGCCAAGCTTAAGGAAGGTAAGTTCGATGAAGCCCTGGCCATCATCAAGGACAGGCTGCCCTTCCCCAAGATTATCGGCCGTATCTGCACCGCGCCCTGCGAAGGCAAGTGCGAACGCAGCAACGTTGAAGAAGCCATTTCCATCAACGCCCTGAAACGGGCGGCGGCGGAGTTTGGCGCTTACACCGATGACCTCTCCATACCGGCCGGTAAGAGCCAGAAAGTCGCTGTTATTGGCGGCGGCCCCGCCGGCATGATGGCCGCCTACGACCTGCGCAAGGACGGTTACCAGGTAACCATATTTGAAGCGCTGAATACCCTGGGCGGCATGATGGCGGTCGGCATCCCCGAGTTCCGCCTGCCGAAAGCGGTACTCAACGCTGAAGCAGACATACTGAAAAAGCTCGGCGTGGAAATCAAGTTTAATACGAGAATCGGTAAGGATATACAGCTTACCGATATCCAGAAATCTTACGACGCCGTATTCCTGGCTGTCGGCGCTCACAAAGGGCGTAAGCTCGGCGTGGCCGGCGATACCGCTGACGGTGTCATCGACGGCACCGAATTCCTGTTCAAGGTCAACACCGGCGAAAAGGTCGCAGTCGGCAGCAGTGTGGTAGTAGTTGGCGGCGGCAACGTCGCCATTGACTGCGCCCGCACCTGTGTACGGCTCGGCTTCAACGATGTCAGCATCGTCTACCGGCGCTCTCGTGCCGAGATGCCGGCCATCCCGATGGAAATTCACGAGGCAGAAGAAGAAGGCGTCAAGCTCGTCCTGCTCTCCGGCCCCAGCAAGGTTGTCACCTCCGGCAGCAAGGCTACCGGACTCGAATGTGTGAAGATGCAGCTCGGCGAACCTGATGCCAGCGGACGCCGCCGGCCTGAACCAATGGCCGGCTCCGACTATGTCATCGACGCCGACCTCATCATTGCCGCAGTCGGCGAGGAACCGGAACTTGGCTTCCTCGATGACAAGGCGGTGAACAGTGGACGAATTTCCGCCGACCCGATAACGCTGGCGACCCCGGTCAAGGGGCTGTTCGCCGGCGGCGACGCTGTTACCGGCGCCGCGACCGTCGTCCAGGCGATGGCAGCCGGGCGCAAGGCAGCTAAATCCATCGACCTCTTCTTCAAGGGCGAACCG
>JAFGAM010000091.1 GCA_016933675.1 Candidatus Anaeroferrophillacea bacterium | reverse complement strand
GACCCGCACCCCCGCTCCGGCAGCCGCAGGTGGCAGCAATGCCGCAGGGGCATCGGCCCTCGGCCACTGGCCGGTCCAGGTCCGTCTGGTGCCGCCCCATGCCCCCTTCCTCGACCACGCCGACCTGGTTATCCTGGCCGACTGCGCCGCGGTGGCCTACGCCGGCCTGCACCGGGACCTGCTGCCCGGACGGGTGGTGCTCATGGGCTGCCCCAAGTTCGACGACCTGCCGGAATACGAGGCGCGGTTCACGGAAATATTCAGACGTCACGAGGTCAACAGCGTCACCGCAGTGGTGATGGAGGTACCCTGCTGCTCCGGCCTGCCGGTGGCGGTGAAGAACGCAGTGGCCGCCGCCGGCGCTAAGCTGCCGGTGCAGAAGCTGGTCATCGGCACCGACGGCACCGTCATCCGCCGGGAAACCTTCTAGCCGGCATCACGAAAGGCTCGGAGAGATTACCAGGGCCATGCACCGGCGCACATACCACGGACACCGACGATCAACCACACCGGCTTTACGGTGCCTCAAACCATGACCGGTTTTTTGCGCGCCGCCAACACCATCCTCTACTGCCGTCACTGGGAGAAAACGGTGCGGTTCTACCGCGACGGGCTGGATTTGCCGATCGACTTCGCCGCCGACTGGTTCGTCGAGTTCCGCCTGACGGAAACCGCGCGGCTGAGCATCGCCGCTGCCGCACGCACGACCGTCCAAAGCGCCGGCGGCGCCGGCATCACCATCACCCTGGAAGTGGAGGATATCGACGCGGCCCGGGAGCAGGCGCGGCAGCGGGGGCTGGAACCGACCCCGATCAGGAAACATCCGTGGAACGCACGGCTATTTCATCTCCGCGACCCTGAAGGACACCGGATCGAGTTCTGGCAGGCAATAATGCCCGGAAAACAACAGGACCATCGGGTTTAACCCGCTTTTCACCAAAATACCGCCGCGCATATTGACTGGCGCCGTCCGCTCTGTTTAGCTCGGTAATGGCAAGTTTCCTGCTGGCAGTTTTTCTGCGGAGGGCGGCATGAACAGTTCAGACGATTTTATCAGCGGGTCAAAAACAGGGTATCGCCGGACGTGTGGCAAAAACGCAGTGCTTCTCCTGGTCGCCGGCATTCTTTGTATCGTCTTCACAATTTCCCCGCGTCCGGCGGCGGCCTGGCCGGAGTTCTCCGGTGACACCGGCCTTGCCTGCCGCGCCTGCCATGTCCATCCCGACGGCGGCCCGGGCCTGACCGCAGCAGGTGAACGTTTCCGTCAGGCCGACTACACCCTGGATGATACCGTCCGGCCGCAACTCGGCGGCTCGCTGCTCCGGCTGCTGACAGGCTTTCTTCACCTGACGGCGGCCGTCATCTGGCTCGGCACCATCTTCTACATCCACCTGTTCATCAGGCCCCAAAGCTTCGTCGCCGGCCTGCCGCGCCGCGAGATGATGCTGGGCCGGGCCGGCGTCGTCACCGTCGGCACCACCGGGATCATCCTTTCCGTCTGGCGCCTGGCACCACTGGAACACTGGTGGCGCACGACCTTCGGGATCTTCTGGCTCATCAAGGTCGGGGCGTTTTTCCTCATGGTTCTGACCGCCGCCCTGGTCACCACCGTAATCGACCGCCGGCTGCGGGCCGGTGGCACTGACAAATCATCCGCGGAAATCCCCGACGGCAGCGACGGCGGTGCGGCACACTTCGTCTACGAGGGAACGGTGTACGATGCCGGCGGCAGCCGCCTGTGGCCCGAAGGGGTACACATGCGCCGGCACCGGGCCGGCACCGATCTCACCGCCGCCCTGGCCGACGCACCCCACGGCGCCGAAGTCCTCGACCGCCTGCCGCAGATCGGTCCTGCCCCTGCCGTTACCCCGGCCGTTCGGCGGCCGGCCGCCCGCCTGTTCATCTTCCTCGCTTACGCGGTATTGGCATTCGCCGCCATCGCGCTCTTCTGCGTCTCCTGGTGGCATTACGGCCCGCCCCTCGAACTGCTGGTCGGGAGGGATTGACAGCCTCCCGGATCACTATCCCTTGGCACAAAAAACCGACAACAGACACCAACCCCGCCAAGCGGAGGACGTGGACATACATTCCCCCATGCATCGTCGCAGCTGCCCGCGGTGATCGTGGCAACCGCACCGCCGCGGTTGCGCCTTGGTTTTGGAAAAAGGATTCGAATTGACAAACCGGAGCGATGCTCATAATGTGAAAAGAAGGATGAATCGGAATGAATATCGCACTGTTTCGAGCAAATATCAGGTTGTCATTCCCAGGGAAACGAGGGAAAAGACCGGCTTGAAAGGCGGTACGAAACTTGAAGTTATAACCTATGGAAACCGGATCGAACTTATCCCTATCCAGCCGAGCACGAGCCTCAAAGATATATTCAAAGAAATAGAGCGGCCATAGAAAGAGAAGACGACCGGAGATGAATATTATCGACTCTTCCTGCTGGCTTGAATATTTCATAGGTTCTTATCCCGGGGAACTGCTGACAAAACCGATCGAGGACGTGAATTCGTCGATTGTCCCCGCAATTACTCTCTATGAGGTTTTCAAAAAACTCCTTATCGAAAACGATGCGGATCGAATACCACGAAAAAGGCAATATCTGCCGGCAGAATTGACGGATCTGCGACAACCGCAAAATAAATTCTATGAGCCTTGACCCCATGCTGATCATCGGCGTCGATACCGGCGGTACCTTTACCGACTTCATCTGGCACGACGGCGGGCAATGGCACGAGCACAAGCGCCTCTCCACCCCGGACAACCCCGCTGCGGCGGTGCTCGCCGGCCTGCGGGAGATTACCGGCATGCGGCCGTTCGCTGTCTGTCACGGTTCCACCGTGGCCACCAACGCCATCCTCGAACACCGCGGTGCCCGCACCGCCCTGGTCACCAACCGCGGTTTCACCGACGTCATCGAGATCGGCCGCCAGCAACGGCCCGAGCTCTACCATCTCGCCTGCCGCCGCACCCCACCGCTGGTGCCGGAAACACTTCGCTTCGGCGTCGCCGGGCGCATCGGTCCAGACGGCGACGAACTGGTTCCCCTCGCTGAAAACGAGCTGCCGGCGCTGGCCACGGCCATCCGGGAGGCCAGGGTCGAATCCGTCGCCGTCTGCGGTCTCTTCTCCTTCGCCAACCCGGCGCACGAGCGCCGGCTGCGTGACGCTCTCACTCCCCTCGGTATCCCCGTCTCCCTGTCGGCGGAAGTGCTGCCCGAGTTCCGTGAGTACGAACGCACTTCCACCACCGTCGTCAATGCCTATGTCGCCCCGGTCATGGACCGCTATCTCGCCCATCTCACCGACCGTCTGGGAGACCGACGGCCGCTGCGCATCATGCAATCCAACGGCGGCAGCATCACCGCCGCCACCGCACGGCGCGAATCGGTGCGCACCATCCTCTCGGGGCCGGCGGGCGGCGCCGTGGGGGCCGCGGCCATCGGCCGGACGGCGGGACATGAAAAGCTGATCACCTTCGACATGGGCGGCACCTCCACCGACGTCGCCCTCATCGACGGCCGCCTGCCGCTGACAATGGAAGGAGGCATCGCCGGCTTGCCGGTCCGGGTGCCGATGATCGACATCCACACCGTCGGCGCCGGCGGCGGCTCCATCGCCCACCTCGACGCCGGCGGGGCGCTGAATGTCGGGCCGCGCAGCGCCGGTGCCGACCCCGGCCCCGTCTGCTACGGCCGCGGCACGGACATCACCGTCACCGACGCCAATCTCTACCTCGGCCGGCTGCTGTCGGACCGTTTTCTCGGCGGCAGCATGACCCTGGATCGCACCCGGCTGAAAGAACCCTTCGCCGCCCTGGCAGAAAAACTCCGGATAACCCCGACGGAGCTGGCGGAGGGTATTCTCACCATCGCCAACACCACCATGGAACGGGCCATCCGGGTGATTTCAGTGGAACGCGGCCACGATCCGCGGGATTTTGCCCTCTTTTCCTTTGGCGGCGCCGGGGGCTTGCATGCCTGCTTCCTCGCCGCTCAGCTCGGCATCCCGACGGTCCTCGTGCCGTGCAATCCGGGGCTGCTCTCGGCGCTGGGCATGCTACTGGCGGACATCGTCAAGGACTTTTCGCGCACCGTGATGCTGGACGGTGTCGCTGCCACCCCCAAACGCCTGCGGGCGGAACTGGCCCCCCTGGAAGAACAGGGTCGCCGCGAACTGGCCGCCGAGGGGGTTACGGCCGCGGGAATTTCCACCGAGCCGCTGCTCGACATGCGCTACCGCGGCCAGTCCCACGAGCTCATGGTACCTTTCACCACCGCCTTCCGGCAGGCCTTCGACGAACTCCACGCCCGGATCTACGGCCATGCCGACGACACCCGGCCGGTGGAGGTGGTCAACGTCCGCCTGCGGGCCCGCGGCACCCCGAAGAAACCACCGCTGGAACGCCTCCCGCCCGGTGGCCCGGTGCCGTCGGCGGCCGCCTTCGTCGACGAGCGGGCGGTGATCTTCGCCGGCCGCCCCCACACCACCCGGATCATCGACCGCGCTCGGCTGCTGGCGGGCAACATCGTCGATGGCCCGGCCATCGTCACTGAGTATTCCTCGACCATCGTCGTGCCGCCTTTCGCGGCGCTGGCGGTGGATGCCTTCGGCAACCTGATCATCACCATCGGCAATACCGCAGTAACCGCAGGAGAAAACCGATGAGCAAGGCCATCAGTCCCATCCTCCTGCAGGTGTTCAAAAACCGCTTCGCTGCCATCGCCGAGGAGATGGGCACAGCCCTGGTGCGCACCGCTTTCTCACCCAACATCAAGGAGCGCCGCGACTGCTCCTGCGCCGTCTTCGACCGCGACGGCGACATGATCGCCCAGGCGGCCCACATTCCGGTGCACCTCGGTTCCATGCCCCTGTCGGTGCAGGCGGCCATCGCCGAGATGCCCATGGCGCCCGGCGACATGGTGATCCTCAACGATCCCTTCAGCGGCGGCACCCACCTGCCCGACGTCACCCTCGTCGCCCCGGTCTTCTGCGGCGCAGATACGGAACGCCCGGCGTTCTACGTTGCCAACCGGGCACACCACGCCGACATCGGCGGCATGACCGCGGGCTCCATGCCGCTCTCCACCTCGCTGTTCCAGGAGGGACTGATCATCCCGCCGCTGAAGATCCGGCGCGGCGGCAAAACCGACGACCAGCTCATGCGCTTCCTGCTCGCCAACGTCCGCACCCCGGCCGAACGCGAGGGCGATTTCGCCGCCCAGGTGAACGCCAATCTCACCGGTATCCGCCGGATGGAGGAGATGGCCACCGCCGTCGGGGCGGACACCGCGGAACGCTACGCCGCGGCGCTGCAGGACTATACCGAGCAGCTCGTCCGCGCCCGGCTCGCCGCCATCCCCGACGGCACCTGGAGTTTTACCGACTTCCTCGACGGCGACGGCATCGACCGCGATGATATCGCCATCCGCCTGATCCTAAAGATCGCCGGCGACACCGCGCGGCTCGACTTCACCGCCTCCGACGACCAGGTCACCGGCAGCGTCAACGCCGTGCGCGCCATCACCCTCTCCGCGGTACTCTACGTCTTCCGCTGCCTGATAACCGATGACATTCCCGCCAATGCCGGCTGCCTGCGGCCGCTGACGGTTACAACCCGGCCGGGCTCGGTGGTGGACGCGATCTTCCCCGCCGCGGTGGCCGCCGGCAACGTGGAGACCTCGCAGCGCATCGTCGACGTCATCCTCGGGGCGCTGGCCACCGCCTTGCCCGATGAAATCCCCGCCGCCAGCCAGGGAACGATGAACAACCTCACCATCGGCGGCTTCGATCCGCGCCGAGGCCGCCCCTTCGCCTACTACGAGACCCTCGCCGGCGGCACCGGCGGCAGCCCGACCGGGCCCGGCGAGGCAGCGATTCACTCCCACATGACCAACACCCTTAACACCCCAGTGGAGGCGCTGGAATACAGCTATCCCTTCCGGGTGCGGGAGTACGCCATCCGCCGCGGCTCCGGCGGCGCCGGTCGCCACTTCGGCGGCGACGGCCTGGTGCGGGAGATCGAACTGCTGGCGGAGGCGGAAACGACGGTGCTGGCCGAACGCCGCCGCCACGCCCCTTACGGGCTTGCCGACGGCGCGCCGGGAGCACCGGGGCGCAATATCGTCGTCAGGTCGAAGGAAGCGGACAGCGGCATGGGAAACGGGACAGGGAACGGGGGAGAAGAGGTGCTGCCGGGCAAGTTCTCCCGACGCCTGCGGGCGGGAGACATCCTGCGCATCGAGACCCCCGGCGGCGGGGGATACGGAGCCCTTGACAACCTGTGATATTTACGGGAAGTCCCTCCATAGATGGATAAAAATGGGGGCTACGCAGGCTCCGCGCCTTCATCGCCGACACCGGGGCACGGTGCGCATCCTCGTCAAATTACTCCCCAGCAGCTCAAGCGATAGAAGATTCCAGCCCGTCGCAATCAAAAAGGCAAGAAAGACAGTGCCATCCGAGGCCGCTTTCCACTGTACGCGGGACCTCAGTCGAGCTTCCGGCGAATCGCCTCGGAAAGTTTCTCCAGGGTAAGCGGCTTGCGGATCATATCCGTTTCACTGGCCTTCAGCCCCTGCGCGCTGATAGTCTGCTCCGCATAGCCGGACATGAACAGCACCTGCACCTGCGGGTGGCGGTTCCGGACCGCGGCTACCAGCTCGGCACCGCTCATCTTCGGCATAACCACGTCGGTGAGCAGGAGGTCGATGCGGTGATGATCATCGCGGCACCGATGCATGGCCTCCTCGCCGTTGGCTGCTTCAAGGACGGCATAGCCAAGCCTGGCCAGCATTTCGATGCACAACTGACGCACCATGTCGTCATCTTCGACCAGCAGGATGGTTTCCGTACCCTTCCGAAAACCCTGCACCGGGACCACCCCCTTGACCGGTTCCTGTTTGACCGGCTGGTCGGCCCTGGGCAGGTAGGTTCTGAAGATTGATCCCTGGCCTGGTCGGCTGTCGACGGTGATCTCGCCATTATGCTGTTTAACGATGCCGTAAACTGTCGCCAGCCCCAAACCGGATCCCTGGCCCTTTTCCTTGGTGGTGAAGAATGGCTCGAAAATATGATCCATGACTTCCGCCCTGATACCTTCCCCGTTATCGGCAAATGACAGGATTACGTAGTCACCGGGAGCCAGCTGGAGGTGTTCGCCGATCACCGATAGATTGGCGGTTTCAATGGCGAGCCTGCCACCCCGAGGCATGGCATCCCGTGCATTGACCGCCAGATTGAGGATCACCTGTTCGAGCTGGGACCGGTCAGCGGTGATCGGCCACAACTGCGGCTCCCGGGAAAGAGCGATTTCAATGTCTTCCTGCAGGAGCCGGCCAAGCATAGGGCGGATATCGTCGATAACATCGTTGATGTTGAGCTGCTCCATTTTGCCTGCCTGTTCGCGGCTGAAGGCCAGGAGCTGCCGAACCAGCCGGGTCGCCCGATCGCCGGAGTGCAGAATGATCCCTATCTCCTCGCGCAACGGATTGTCAGGGGGCATTTTGACCAGGCACAGTTCGGCATAGCCGTTGATGGCACAGAGAATGTTGTTAAAATCGTGGGCGATGCCGCCGGCCAGCCGGCCGGTATTGTATATCTCTTTTGCCTTTGACAATAATATCAGAATGATCTTCAAATAAAGAGACGATCTTTTCCGAAGCAGCTACTTTTTCTCCGTTGAAAACTCGGCGCTCTGTCTGATTTATGACCTTTCTCATCAATCCTACTGCGCGTTCTAGCTGTTTCGCCAGGTGCCCAGCGGTCAAAACATCAATCAGATTATCATTTTGGTAGCTGTCAAGAACCGGTATCGCTGAGATTGCGTAGTCAACAACCAGATTGGAATATTCTACAAGATCCCGATAGGCGGCGACCCGGACAGCAGAATTTTTTGCATTAATGATGCCCATTAAGCGTTTCTTTGCAACCCTGTTATGATTGCTGAACTGGTAGTCAGGTTGAGGTAATAATTTATGCCCATCGTTCAACCAACGAGTAATAATCCGAATACCGTCAAACAGAAGAGTCGCATCAGTGGGATCATGAATGTCTGTCTCAATTGCAGTTGAATCAATACGAATTTTTCGACCTGATTCTATACCCACTTCCTGGGCATGGAGAATAATGCAACGATGTATTTC
>JAFGAM010000090.1 GCA_016933675.1 Candidatus Anaeroferrophillacea bacterium | reverse complement strand
GCTTGACCTCGGTAGCATATTGTAGTCTGGAAACTCCAGCCATGTCGGCGGCGCCATAGGCTCACCAGTGGCACACGAAGCCCAGTATCTGCGGCTTGAAATCCATTCCCGTCTCCTGTGGTTGTTAGAATCAAGTACTCAGAATCAAGAACTCAGAATCAAGAACTCAAAATCCAGAAGTCAGAATCCGGAAGTCAGGGACAAAGACCGGCGCGGTTGACGCCGACCCCCGTTTACATGCTTCCCCGACCCCGAAATGCTGTCTCCTGAACCTGTCCCTGTTCTACCCGGCGGCGTCGATCTGGCCGTAAATCTCCTCGTCGGTGAAATGCTTGAGGACGATGGCACCGGTGGGGCAGCGGGCGTTGCACAACCCGTCGCCCTTGCAGATCACCGGGTTCACCACCGCCTTGCGGCCGTGGCGCGTTTCCTTCAGCTCGATGGCATCATAGGTGCACACCGCGGCGCAGAGGCCACAGCCCATGCAGCGCTGCTCTTCCACCACGCACACCGCCCCCGACACGGTAATGGTGTCGTGGGACAAAAGCGTCAGCACCCGGCCGGCGGCGCCCCAGGCCTGCTTGAGGGTTTCCGGGATATGCTTCGGATAGTGCGCCGTACCGCAAAGAAACACGCCGTCGGCGCTGAATTCCACCGGCCGCAGTTTGACGTGGGCCTCCTTGAAGAAACCGTCGGGGCCGATGGATACCTTGTACTGCTGGGCGATCTCCCGGGCGTCGGCGGGAGGAATGACGGCGGCGGCCAGCGAGAGGAAATCGGCGTCGATCTCCAGCTTTTTGCCCAGCACCGGGTCCGGTGCGGTAATCCGCAGCACCGGCCGGCCCTCGGCGGTCACCGCCGCAACCGTCGGCGGCTCGTCGGGTTCATAGCGCACGAAACGGACGTCACGGCCCGCGGCCTCGCGGTAGCGGTCTTCCATCAACCCGTAGGTGCGCATATCCCGGAAGAAAATGGTGACGTCCATCCCCGGGTTGCGCTCCTTCAGCGCCAGGGCGTTCTTTACCGCGTGACCGCAGCAGACCCGGGCGCAGTAGTTGCGGTCCTCGTTGCGGCAGCCGACGCACTGGATCATCGCCAGGCTCGTGGCATTGCCAACCGCCTCATCGCCGGCGGCGAGGCGCTCGCCCAGTTCCACATGGGTCATGACGCGCGCGTCCGCGCCGTAGAGATATTCCGTCGGCCGGTACTCGTCGGCGCCGATGGCGATCACCGCGGCGCCATGTCTGATCTCGGTCGGCCCGCGGTCGGAGCCGATGCGGGTGACGAAGTTGCCGACGTAGCCGGTGACCTCCTCGACCACCGCCTGATGGTAGACCCGGACCAGCGGATTGCGGTATACCCGGCGGACCAGATCGTCCACCAGCGCCGACACGTCGAGGCCTTCCAGGGTATCATGGATGCGCCGGGCCATGCCGCCCAGCACCTTCTCCTTCTCCAGCAGAAAGACCTCGTGCCCCTGGGCGGCGATGGACAACGCACAGGTCATGCCGGCAATGCCGCCGCCGATTACCAGCGCGGTCTTGTTCACCGGCAGATCAATCTCCTGCAGCGGCTCCAGGTGCCGGGTGCGGGCCACCGACATGCGGACGATGTCCATCGCCTTGACGGTGGCCTTCTCCTTCTCCTTCGCATGGACCCATGAATCGTGCTCGCGGATATTGGCCATGTCGATATAGTACTGGTTGATCCCCGCCTCCCGCAGGGTGTCGCGGAACAGCGGCTCGAGGGTTCTCGGGCTGCACGCCGCCAGCACCACCCGGTTGAGCCCCTTCTCGTTGATCATGTCGGTGATTTCCTTCGCCGAATTGGTGGCGCAGGAAAAGAGCTGTTCCTGGGCATAAACCACGTTGGGCAGGGTACGGCAGTACTCCACCACCCCCGGCACATCGACGATGCGACCGATATTGGCGCCGCAATGGCAGACGAAGACACCGATGCGCGGCTCCTCGGCGACGACATCGCGCTCGGCCGGGTAGACCCGCGCGGTGGTCAGGCGGTCACGGCGGTAGTCCAGCAGCTCGCCGCACTGGGACACCGCGCCGCTGGCGGAAAACACCGATTCAGGGATATCGATGGGCCCCTGGAAGGCGCCGCTGACCAGCACCCCCGGCACCGTGGTGGCCATGGGGTTGCCCGGCACCGAGCGGCAGAAGCCGTGGTCGTCCAGCTCAAAGCCGAACAGATCCGCCAGCCGGCGGTGATCGGCGGGCGGATTGAGGCCAACGGAAAGCACCACCAGCTCAAACTCTTCCTCCTTCACCCCGTCATCGGCGGTGGCGTAGCGCACCTTGACGGTGCCGGTCTCAGGATCTTCGCCGACGATGGAAACATAGCTGCGGATGAAGCGCACCCCCGGCAGCCCCGCGGCACGCTGGTAGTAGGCCTCGAAATCCTTGCCGTAGGAGCGGATATCGTTGTGGAAAACGGTGCACTCGGCGTCGGCGTCATGCTCCTTGGCCAGAATCACCTGCTTCTGGGTATAGGTACAGCAGACGGTGGAACAATAGCTGTTATCCCCCGCCGTCATCCGCCGCGAGCCGATGCACTGCAGCCAGGCGATCTTCTTCGGGTGCCGCAAATCCGACGCCCGCAGCACCTCGCCCTCGTAGGGCCCGGTGGAGCACAACAGGCGCTCGTAATCCATGCTGGTAACGACGTTTTTGAAGCGTCCGTAACCGTACTCGTCCCGCACCTTCGGGTCGAAGGGATCGAAGCCGGAAGCGAGAATGACCGCGCCAACCTTGACCTCCCGCTTCTCTGGCTGCTGGCGCAGGTCGATGGCGTCGTTCTTACACACCCCCTCGCAGATGCCGCACTTCTTTTCTTTCAGGTACAGGCAGCTCTCATCGATGTAGGCCACCAGCGGAATCGCCTGGGCGAAGTAGATGTGCACCGCCTTGTTGGTGGAAATCCCCTGGTTGAACTGGTCCGGGTAGCTCACCGGACAGTACTCGACACAAAGGTTGCACCCGGTGCACTTGTCCTCGATGATGTAACGCGGTTTCTTGATCAGGGTGATGGTGAAATCACCCGCTTTCCCCTCCACACCGGCAACTTCGGTGTAGGTCAGGACCTCGATGTTGGGATGCCGGCCGACCTCGACCAGTTTGGGTGAGAGTATTCACATCGAGCAGTCGTTGGTGGGGAAGGTCTTGTCCAGCTGCGCCATGTGGCCGCCGATCGCCGGAAGCTTCTCCACCAGATAGACCTTGAATCCCGACGCCGCGAGGTCGAGGGATGCCTGGATGCCGCTGACGCCGCCGCCGACCACCATCACGTCGCCGAATCTGCCGGCATCGGGTTGATCACGAAACTGCGCGAAATTTTCCGGAAGCACTTGCTGTCGTTCGTTTTCCACGGTTTCTGTCCTTGTTCAGGTTCACTGCCTTGCGGCAGGTTGATATATGTGTGTTACCCGCGTCCGAAATCGATTGCCCCGGAGATGGATCCGGTACCGGCAGATCGATTTCAGCTGCATAACATGAACATGCTGAACAAAGGCTATCCTGCCTGAGCCATCGCGTCGCGGATAATCTCGGTGATATCCCGGATCTCCAATCGCCCCTCCATTTCCAGCGTCAGGCGGCTGTCCTCGAAGTTGGCGATACAGTACGGACACGCAGTGGCAAGCACCTCGGCCCCCACCGCCAGCGCCTGTTCCAGCCGCAGATCGGAGAAGCGCTCGCCTTTCATCGTCTCCATCCAGATGCGGCCGCCACCGCCGCCACAGCACAGGCTGTCGGCGCGGGAATCCGGCAGTTCCACCAGCTCCAGACCGGACACCCGGCGCAGGAGGTCGCGGGGCTCGTCGTAGATGCCGTTGTGCCGCCCGAGGTAGCAGGGATCGTGATAGGCGACCCGATGCGCGAATTCAGCGTTCAGTTCGATCCGCCCCGCAGCCGCCAGTTCAGCGACATATTGAGTGATGTGCACGATCTCGAAATGGACCATGAACTCGGGGTATTCATTCTTGAAGGTATGGTAGCAGTGGGGTGAAGAAACCAACACCCGCCTCACCCCGGCATCGATGAAAGCGCGGATGTTCTGCCGCGCCAGGGTTCGGAACAGCTCCTCATCGCCGGTCTTGCGGATGCTCTCGCCGCAGCAGCTCTCGCGCTCGCCGAGGATGCCGTAATCCACCCCGGCGCGGTTGAGAATCTCGACGGTGGCCTGGGCCACCTTCTTCAGGCGCGGATCATAACACAGGTAACAGCCGGGAAAATAGAGGATCTCCGTACCCTCGGTGAACGTCCTGACCGACTTGCCCTGCGCCCATTCGGCCCGCTTGCCGCGCTCCTCGTTGAGGGGGTTGCCCTCGCCGGCAAGACTCGCACTGATGGTTCGCAGCGGCTTGACGCTGGACGGAAAAACGCCGTATTCGGTGGCAATACGGCGCAGCGACACCATGGACTCGATCTGGCGCACGTCCCGCGGGCACTGCTGGGGGCAGCGGCCGCAGGTGGTGCAGCGCCAGAGGTCCTCGCTTTCCAGCTCGGTGAGGCCGAAGGTCACCTCGCGGATCAGCCGCCGGACGCTGAACGGCCGCACCCGGTTCCACGGACAGACGGTGTCGCACAACCCGCACTGAAAGCAGTATTTCGCGGCGTCGCCGCCGCTCTCCTTGATGACCTCGATAATCTCTTTATACGGGGCTACAGTCTCCACGGCCTCTACCGATTCCTTTTCAAGCGGTGATGGCTTCGTAACCGCTCCAGCTTATTCGTTACGCTCCACTCGGCGTCAAGCGAACAGAGATTGACGCCGCATTCCCCGGGTTTTGCGCGCCGCGAATCTGAAGGGGCGACCGACGGGTCGCTCCAGCTTATGGATTACCCCCGGCGAGGGATCGACGCCTGAGCCGAATTCCTGCGTGTCCATCATCCGTAACCAATGGCGATACCCGCAACTGACGGCAAGGCCCGGCGGCATCCCCGCTTTTTACCGGCAAACGATAGAAATTTACCGCCTCCGCCGGGGCCGTTACCGAACTGCCGGTATGAAGCGACGATTCCCGACAGCACTCTTCACGTCACAATGCAGGAAACATGCCGAAAACATCATTACCGGGGATTGCCAAGCCGCGCGGTCATGATTACCTTAGCGGCATACTCTGAGAATCTGTACATGTTAACGGTGGACGTCTTAACGGTGGACGTCCGGGCTGCAGAAACACCGTTTCGCTGCCGATACCATGGTGAGACGGCTTCGCTACAACGCCAACTGCCCCTCTGACCGCCGCCCCCGGCACTCCGACGCCAACAGCGGCAGATCTTCCACACCACCACATAGCGTACCGGGGAAACAACATCGTCATGCAGACAAATCCGGCACCACACATCACTTCCATCGGCGACCGGCGGCTGTCAACGGTGATCGCGCAGATCAACCGCATCATCCTCGGCAAAAACCGGGAGGTACGGCTGGCGCTGACCTGTCTGCTGGCCGGCGGCCACCTGCTCATCGAGGATTTGCCCGGGGTCGGCAAGACCACCCTGGTGCAGGCCCTGGCAACAGTGCTGGGTCTCGACTTCTCCCGCATTCAGTTCACCAGCGACCTGCTGCCGGCGGACATCGTCGGGGTATCGATCTATGACCGCGAGCGGCAGACTTTTACCTTTCATCCCGGGCCGCTGTTCGCCCAAATGGTACTCGCCGACGAGATCAACCGCGCCACCCCCCGAACCCAGAGCGCCCTGCTGGAAGCGATGGAGGAAGGCCAGACAACGGTAGACGGCGTCAGTCACCGTCTGCCGGAACCCTTCTTCGTCGTCGCCACCCGGAACCCGTTGCACCAGGCGGGCACCTGGCCGCTGCCCGAGTCCCAGCTCGACCGCTTCCTCATGCGCCTCAGCCTGGGCTATCCCGACGCCGCGGCGGAACGGGAACTGCTGGCCGGCGACGATCGCCGGACCCTGCTGGCGGCATACCGCCCGGAACTCTCCCCGGACGATTTGCGCCGCCTGCGGCGACGAGTGCACGAGGTCCACGTCGGCGGCCCGCTGCTCGACTACCTTCAGGCGCTGATCCGCCGCACCCGGACCGCCGGGATCTTCGTCACCGGCCTCTCGCCCCGGGCCGGTATCGCCCTGCGGCGCGCCGCCCAGGCGTGGGCGCTGCTGGCGGGACGCGATTTCGTCGCCCCCGACGATCTCCAGACGGTTTTTACCGCCGTCGCCGGTCACCGACTGCGGCCGCTGGACGAGAGCCGAATTCCGGACGCCGCCGTTACGGAGGTGCTTGCCGCGGTACCAATCCCCTGAAAACAATGCGGGAATACCTGGAATGGTCATGGCTGCACGCACCCCCGGTACGATCACCGGTCTAAGAAACCGGCTCATGGCCTGGCTCACCCGCCGTGAGCACCCCACCGACCGACCGGTGGAATTGACCAACCGGCGCATCTACATCGTCCCGACCCGCGCCGGCCTGCTCGCCGCCGCCACCTTGCCGTTGATCTTCATCGCCGCCGTGAACTACGGCAGCAGCCTGGCTTTTGCGCTGGCCTTCCTGCTGGCCGGTATCGGCACCGGCGCCATGTGGCAGACCCATCGCAACCTGGCCGGTCTGATCGTCCACCCGGGTTCCGGTCCGGCGGTGTTCGCCGGCAATACCGCCGCGGTCACCATCGTCATCGACAACCGGGCACAACGCCCGCGGCCGGCCATCGGCATACGGACGGTCGCCGCAACCTCACGTTTCCGGTCAATCGCCGCCCGGGGTACGACGGCCGTCGCCCTGCCGCTGGCCGCGCCCCGGCGCGGGCGCCGGCCGATCGGCTGCATCACCCTGTTCACCACCTTTCCCCTCGGCCTGTTCCACGCCTGGAGCTGGATCGAGTTCACCACCGGCATCATGGTCTATCCGCGGCCGCTGGCGCTGGAAATACCGCCGACCGCCGATCCGGATACCGCCGCGGGCTGTCGGCGGACCGCGACCGCAGCCACCGGCGACGACGAATTCGCCGGCCTGCGCCCCTGGCGCCGCGGTGATCCGGCGCGGCGCATCGCCTGGAAGGCCGCCGCCCGCAACGAAGAACTGCTGACCCGGGAGTTCGAAGCGGACCAGGCGCCGCCGGTGATCCTCGACTGGAACGATCTGCCACCGGAAATGACCACGGAAACCCGGTTGTCGGTGCTCTGCGGTGCGGTGCTGGCCGCCGAGCGGGAACAGCGGACGTACGCCCTGCGCATCCCGGGCCGCGAGTACCCGGCGGACCGCGGCCCGGAACACCGCCGCCGGTGTCTCCGCAGTCTGGCATTGTTTCAGGAGGCAGGGAACAACAGCTAGGGAAGGGGCGGAATTCCATCTCCCGATTCCCTCAGGCACCCGGGACAGGACAGTGATGGGATGTTGAACCAACGGAACCGGAAAACCTCATCGCGCCACGCCGCGGTACTCCTCTCCCCGACCGCCCACGGCTGGCTGACGGCGATGGCGGCGGTACTGGTGCTGCCCCACCTGGGCCGGCTGCCGCTCTGGGAGATCGCGCTACTCGCTGTCATCCTGGGGTGGAAGTTCATCAGTCTTGGCACCGGGCGAAAACCGATGCCCGGCCGGCTGCGCCTGCCGCTGGCCCTTGCCGGCACCGTCGGTCTGTGGCTCACCCACGGGATGGTACTGGGTCGCAACTCCGGGGTGGCGACCATCCTCCTGCTGGCGGCCCTTAAGCTACAGGAGGCCCACACCCGCCGTGACGGCCTGGTACTGGTCAATCTGGGCTGGTTTCTCATCGCCACACCGTTCCTGTTCACCCAGGGGATTCCCTGGGCGTTCTATCTGGTCACCGCCGCCACGACGGTCACCGCTGCACTCATCGCCGTCACCCTGCCGCCGCCGATACATCTGCCGACGCGGACGGTTTTGCGCCAGGCGGGAACCAGCGTCGTTCTCGGCCTCCCGCTGATGCTGGTACTTTTCGTCCTCTTCCCCCGGATCCCCGGCCCCCTGTGGCGGATGCCGGCGGATGCCGGCCGGAGCCTGACCGGTTTGGACGGTGAAATGAGCCCGGGCAGCATCAGCCGCCTCGGCCGCTCGGCGGCAACGGCCTTCCGCGCCGACTTCCCCGAGGGGATCCCGCCGGCGCCGGAGCTTTACTGGCGCGGCCCGGTGCTGGAATCATTCGACGGCCGCACCTGGAAGGCGGTGGAAAATCCGGCACCCGGCGGCCCGAGCGCCGTGGATGTCGAGGTTCTTGCGAAATCCATCCCCTACGCCGTCGCCCTCCAACCCCACGGACGATTGTGGCTCTTCGCCCTCGATCTGCCGCTCACCGGGCCCGACGACGCCCGCCGCAGCGCCACCGGCCAGATGCTCGCCCGGCGCCCGGTGGAAACGGTACGCCGCGACAGGTTCACCTCGGCCATCCGCTACCGCTTCACCCCGGAGATGCCGCCGGATGAAAACCGCCGGTTCACGGCACTGCCCGCAGGCCGCAATCCGGGTGCCGTGAAACTCGGCCGCCGGTGGCTGCAATCCGGCCTGCCGCCGGAAGAGCGCATCCGCCGGGGACTGACCTATTTTTCCACCAATCCCTTCGTCTACACCCTGGAACCGGGGCTCATGAACCCGACAAACCCGGTGGACGATTTTCTCTTCAATATCCGCCGGGGATTCTGCGAACACTACGCCGGTGCCTTCACCCTGCTCATGCGCGCCGCCGGCATCCCCGCCCGGGTGGTCACCGGCTACCAGGGCGGCGAACGTAACCCCATGGGCGGGCACCTCATCGTCCGCCAGCTCGACGCCCACGCCTGGACCGAGGTCTGGCTTGCCGGCCAGGGGTGGCGGCGCATAGATCCCACCGCCGCCGTCTCCCCGACACGCATCGCGGCCGGGATCGCCGATGCCCTGCCGCCGGACACCGGGCTGCCCTACTTTATCGATCCGGCCAACCGCCTGGCGCACCGGCTCACCCTGGTGTGGGATACGGTCAACAGCCGCTGGAACCACTGGGTACTGGGATACGGCCCCGAATTGCAGCGGGAGTTCCTGTCACGATTCGGCATCCGCGACTGGCAGACCACCGCCGCCGCCATCACCGTCGGGTTCCTCGTCGCCGGGCTACTCGTCGCCATGCTCCTGATCCTGCCGGGCCGGGTCGGACGCCGCCACGACCCGATAATCACTGCCTATGCCCGCTTCTGCCGCCGCCTCGGGCGTCATGGCCTCGCCCCCCACCCCGGGGAACCGCCCCTGGCCCACGCCCACCGCATCGGCACCGTGCGCCCGGACATCTCCGCTGCGGCCATGAATATAGCCGTCCTCTACAACCGCCTGCGCTACGGCACCAACCGCCCGCCGGAGCTGGTGAAACGGTTGCATCAGCTGGTGCGGGAAACGACCGTTGCCCGACGCCAGGCGCGGAATCGGTGACAAAAACCAATCCATGCACCCATGCAGGCCTTACATGACCGCAGCGGAAATTGTCCGGGAAAGATTGCTCTCAAGTCCTGATTGATGATACAAACACAAGAAACGATGCGCAGAGACCGGGAGGCGGCAATAATCAGGATCGATACCCGCGACCAATTCGCTGGCACCGTAACCACTGCCAACATGCGCCAATACGGAATGGCACGGTAGTACGGGCGACCGGCCGGTTGCCCCCCAGATTCACGGCGCGCAAAACCCGATGCAATGGCATATGAATTGAAAAAAGGCTCCCGGGTCAGCGGTTTGTCGGCAACGGCCGATTCAGGGCGGATATAACGGCATCGTTACCCATCTTTCACCCGATACGGAGTGTAACATGAAAATTACCTGCATCGGCGGCGCCGGCACAGTCACCGGTTCCTGCTACCTGGTCGAGGCCGACAACACCCGCCTGCTGGTTGACTGCGGCATGTTCCAGGGCTCCCGCGAGGCCGACGAGCGGAATTACCAGGAGTTTTCCTTTGATCCGGCCACCGTCAGCCACCTGCTCCTGACCCACGCCCACATCGACCACAGCGGCCTCATCCCCCGGCTGGTACACCGCGGCTTCGCCGGCGGCATCATCTGCACCCCGCCCACCGCCGATCTGTGCGCCATCATGCTGGCCGACAGCGCCCATATCCAGGAGATGGAGGCCGAATGGCGCAACCGCAAGAAGAAACGCGCCGGCCGGCACCGGTTCATCGAACCGCTATATACCATGGAGCAGGCGCACGAGGCCAACCGCTATTTCCGCCCCCTGCCCTTCAACCGCGAGATCGTCCTTTCGCCGGCGGTCCGCGCCCGCTTCCGCGTCGCCGGCCATATCCTCGGTTCGGCCTTCATCGAACTGTGGCTCAAGGAGAACGGCCGCGAGGTGAAGGTGGTCTTCTCCGGCGACCTCGGCAATACCGGCCAGCCCATCATCCGCGACCCGGACACGGTGGCCGATGCCGACGTGGTATTCATCGAATCGACCTACGGCAACCGCTGCCACAAGCCCATGGACGCCTCCATCGAGGAGCTGCGCCAGGCGATCATCGGCGCCCACGGCGAAGGCGGCAACGTCATCGTCCCGTCGTTCGCCGTCGGCCGCACCCAGGAGCTGCTCTACATCGTCAGTGAACTGGCCGAACAGCGCCGCATTCCACCGATGCGGGTCTTCGTCGACAGCCCGCTGGCCATCTCCGCCACCGAGATCTTCCTCGCCCATCCCGAATGCTTCGACGCCACCACCCTCGCCCGGCTCAGCAACGGCACCCACCCCCTGGATTTCCCCGGCCTGCACTTTTCCCGCACCACCGACGAATCCCGGGCGCTGAACGAACTCACCGGCGGGGCGATCATCATCGCCGCCGCCGGCATGGCCAATGCCGGCCGCATCAAGCACCACCTGCGCTACAATCTCTGGCGCCCCGAAGCCCGCATTGTCTTCGTCGGCTACCAGGCGGTGGGCACCACCGGACGCTATATTGTCGACGGTGCCGAGCGGGTAACCATCTTCGGCGAGAAGGTGGCGGTAAAGGCCAGCATCCACACCATCGGCGGCTTCTCCGCCCATGCCGACCGCGACGGCCTCACCCGCTGGCTGGGCGCCATCGAAAAACCGCCCCGGGCGGTCTACATCGTTCATGGGGAACGGCAGGCGGCGGAGGATTTTCGTCGTCACGTGGAAGCGACCCTGGGACTCGCCGCAACCGTACCGCTGGAAGGTGATATTATCGATCCGGCGGCGGCGACTGAAGCACCCCGGAAAACGGTTACCGGCCCCCACCCGACCTTTGAAGCGGCTATCGACCACGCCTGGAGCGAGCTGGATGTCATCGCCGACCGGCTGAGCACTTGGGAGGATCTGCCCGACGCCGCCACCCGCGAGCACTTGGCACCACAACTGGCGGAGATCAACCGGCGGCTGCAAGAAGTGGAATCCTGCCTCGCCGGGCATGAAGAACCCAGCTGAACCGGCATGGAACCGGAACAACCGCCGAAATGCGGCAAGGCAATCCGCCACGCGCAGAATCTACGGCTTCCTGCTGGTCGCTTTCGGTATCAAAACCGCGCTGGCATCAGGATAACCCGGTACGGACACTGGAAATTCTCCAAACGCCTCGCCGGTTGGCCGGGCTTTCTCCCCGGCCATGTGCGTTTCCGGTACAAAAAATCAGCGCCGAACAACCTGGATATGGCGGCCAACAACCCCGGTGAAGCTTTCCAACTATTGTGCGCCGCGAATCCGGAGAGGTTACGATGTTATCCCTTTTCGGCGCATATCAGCCATTGTTGCGATTCCATCATATCGAGTAGGGTTGGTTTCTTCGGTTGATATTGCCGTCATCCGGCCATGTTCCTTTCCGGCCGGCAGCTTTACGTTCATTTCAACCTTATCGAAAACCATCATTTCCGATTCGGCACAAGCAGTCCTCCGTCCACTCACAACCGCCCGCAGGTCACCAAGAAGTTCCCGCATCTGATGTGCCTGGGAGTTCATTCTTCTCGCGGCCGCGGCGGTTTCCTCGGCCTCGGAAGCATTCCGCTGGGTAACCGTGTCGATTTCCGCTACCGCGATATTAATCTGACCGATTCCCTGGGCTTGTTCAAGGGAAGCGGTCGCAATTTCGCCCACCAGAGTGGCTGCCTTGGTGGCATTTTCCACCACCGAATCAAAAGCTTCACTGGTAGCCCTTAACAACGCATCGCCATCCCTGACCTTCGTTGCGTTTGCATCGATAAGGCCGGCAGTCGTTCGGGCGGCCTCGGCGGCCCGCAAAGCAAGGCTTCGCACCTCATCCGCCACAACCGCAAAGCCGGCACCGGAATCTCCGGCCCGTGCGGCTTCCACCGCAGCGTTCAAGGCCAGTAAATTGGTTTGAAAAGCGATTTCGTCGATGGTTTTTATTACCTTCGAGGTTTCCTCACTGGCGGCGGTAATTTCAGCCATCGACCGGGTGAGTTTTTCCATGGAGGCAATGGCATGATCAACCACCTGGCAGGCGGCTTTCATCAACTGGTCTGCCTGACTGGCATGATCGGCATTCAGGCGCGTAATTGACTCCATTTCTTCTAAAGAAGAGGAGGTTTCCTCCAGCGAAGCCGCCTGTTCCGAAGCCCCTTCGGCAACCATCCGGCTTGCCTCGGTGATCTGCGCGGAGGTCTTCGTCACCTCGCCGGACCCTTCCGCCAATCCGACTATCGCCTGGTTCAACGGGCGGGTAATGGAACGAACGATAAAGAAACCCAATGTCATCAGCAGCATCAGCGCAATGCCCGCGGTGGACAGACTGACGATACCGGCAAGCTTCTTGCCGTCGGCAATGCTGCTTTCGGTAATACCAACGATCTCGAGCGCCGCCCGCTGGATGTGTTCCCCACTCCGGGAAAGAAGCGGGCGCATCTCCTGATTTTTCCGCCATTCCGCAAAGACCGATGTTTCCATCTCAGCGATTATCGGCAAGCCACTCCCTATCTCCCGGTATACCGCGTTGAATTCATCGGCATTGATTATTCTGAGCATGGGGTCGATATTTTTATACGTCAAAACAATATTGCCTTCATACCGCTTACGGGTGTCTTCAAATCGTTTCGCGTCATTAAAAACAAACAGGTTTTGCACATTCAGCAGCTGCTGATCAAATGCGGATCCGAGCAGCTTGAATTCATCCCGCACGGCGGCGTTGCTTGGATCGAGAGACTCCCCATCCATTATCAACTCGGTTTCCTTGCGGGTGATCGAATCAACAACCTCACCGATTACTCTGCTCAGATGGAGTGTTTTCTCTGTAATCGCATTTCGATCATGCTCGATAGAGGAGATGTTTGCGGTAATTTCAGCAAACGTTTTTGTATGTTCCTGCGCCTTAACCACGATCTCATCAACCGTACGTCTTGTTTTTTCATCCGTGGCCATGGATTTAATGCGGGGAATGATCATCTGCCGTTCTTTTTCATACTTGTCGATCAACTGAAGCAGGGTCTCACCACCCGTATTGATAAACTTTTCCTCCAGCAAAATGCTCTGGAGAGTCAAATAGACGATATCCTGGCCGTCCCGCCCCATCCGAAGATATTTTTCCATCTTCAGATCAAGCAGAACATTCATTCCCGACACCAGGATCAGTCCGATTACGCCGATGGACGCCAGCAGGATTATCTTGCGGCGTACTCCCGACCTGAATAGCTGGCCCATGAAAATTTTCCTTTTAGCGCAAAAATGACGGCCTCTCAGCAACTCCATCTTCTTCGCTGCGCGGCAACCTGAATCACCGCGGCCTACGGTGACAGCGCAGCCCTCAACAATTGCGCGCCGCGGATCTGAAGCCGTCAGGATGCCGTCTCTTTTTGCCGTATCCTGGCAATGATCACGGCTTCATCAAGAACCCCGGGCAAAGGCTTCCGGTCCCGCGAAACCAGTAGTTAGCGGCCGCCAGGATTATTCATAAATCCCGGCCAACATGGCAATGTTATGCCCAGGCACCCGGTACACATAGGTCAATTTTCGAGACGGAGCTTTCTCTCCCGGCTTCGGCCACATATAGTCAACCCAACCTTCTCCCTTGGTTTTTGCCAGACTGATGAACTCGGCAAAAAACATCTTATTGTTGACATCTTTCACCGCCATGAGGTTCTTACCGATCAGCTTCGGTTTGATGGGATGAGCGATATTGCATTGTTTATCCAGGTCGATGCAGAAAACGTAGGAATTTTTCCACACGAACGAACCGCTTTTGTCGTTGATTTTTCCCAGGGCGGCATCCAGCCCTTCATCAAGCACGAGTTGGGCAGCCGCTTTTGCTTTGGCGACACATTCATCCCTGGTGGCAGTATCGCCGGCAAGAGCACCGGCAGCGACCGCTAAAACAACCAGAAAAACAATAATCACCTGCAGTTGACGGACAGTTTTCATACAACTTCTCCTTTCGTTCAGCAATATTGACGGTTTCATGAACAACTCAAAAACAATAAAACATATAATCACAGGTCATCGTCGACCCGCTAAATACTAATGACATACGCAGACACTGCGCCGTTCTTTTACCCCGGCATACCGAGGCCGGGGCATTATCAGAACGTACCGAGACCCAGCATTTCCTGAACCCGGTATTGGAAGTATTTCCGGCGGGATTCGTCGGTAAAAGCTGCCGCCGGCAGGGTGCAGTGCCGCCCTTCGCGGTTCTCCCAGACCGCATCCAGATAATCGGCGATACCGGCCAGGGGCGCGGCAACGGCTGGACCGGCAAGACGGACGTTGGTCTCCAGATTCCAGCCGCCGATGTTGCGGCGGGTGAAGTTGGCGGAACCGAGGCTGGCCACCGCGCCGCCGGCGGCGTGGCGGATGAAGAGCAGCTTGGTGTGGAACTGTTCGCCGTGGGTGTCGTACCAGCGCACGGTTATGCACCCATGCGAATTTCGCCGCAGTTCGGCCGCCGCCGGGCGGTTGGGGACGCCGTTCTTGACATAGCCGAAGGCGTCGCGGTTGGGATCGAGGATCAGCCGCACCCTGGCGCCGCGCCGGGCGGCACCCAGGAGCGCCCGGATCACCGGGCGGTCGGCAAGGTAGAACATCGCCAGGGTCACCTCGTCCCCCGCTCCCGCCGCATCCAGATCGGCGACCACCGCCGCGCGGATGCGCTGCTCGGTGAGCAGCCGCACCGCCAGCTTCAAACCGTTACCGGCCGCAATGGCTCCGCGGTCGGCCGCCTTCAGCGGGGCTCCTGACAATACCCCTGTTTCCGCCGACCCGAATGTTTCTGGAGCTGCCGATGTTGCCGGTATTGCGGGTGGTTCCGACTCAACCAACCTTCCCGGCAATTGCGGCAATGCCGGCGGTTCGGACAATTCCGGCAGCGGCCGCAAACGGCCGCCGGAGAACCGGGCCACCACGGCCTCGGAACGATGGAGATCGCGGGCGAAGCCGTCGTCGGCAACCAGCAGGGCGACGTTGGAATGGGAACTGCTGGCGCCGTGGGGATTGGCCGAGGTCACCAGGCCGACCCAGCCGCCGTTTCGGTCGCCAACCACCACCTTGCGATGGTTGGCCTTGAAATTGATCAGCCTCAGCCAGCTCGCGAGACTCACCGGAGCGCCGCCGGCATCGAAGGGATGGGGTAGATCGAGCCAGTGCTCCGGCAGCCGGGACAGCAGCAGACGCCACCAGACCGAGTAGAGCGGATTGCTGTCCCGCAACCGGTCGAGATCGGTAACCACGACATTGACCCCCGCCGCCCGCAGGCGCTCGATGGCGCGGGCCCGGGCGCCGTCGTAGGCACTGTTGATGGGATCGGTCACCACCTCGACGACCAGCCCCGGCACCGCCGCACGGCGGGCCAGCATGCGGTCCGCCAGTTCAGCGGCCAGAGGCCGCTCGAAGACGCCGGCCTGGCGGCCGCGGTGATCGTTAAAAAGAAAGAAATCGAGGAGGATATACCGCTCGGCGTGATCTATGAGGTCGAAAAGCGCCGGAAAGATCTCCCGTTCACGACGAATCAAACCGGTATTATCGGCGGCGGTGAGGTCGTACAGAAAGGTCACCCGGCCGGGAGCCACCCAGTGCGCCTCCCCGCGCAGCGCCAGACCCGCCGGCAGCGCCTTCAGCCATCCGTGCCAGGCACCGAAAGCAACCAGCACCACAACCGCCGCCAGCGGCAGCAGCCATATCATCATGCGCGCACCTTTTCGGATTACCGCCACCACACCGTCAGAAAGTTATCGCCCAAACGCCAAATTCAGGCCCGCGACATCCAGCCGTTCACCGGCCACGGCCGCCGGATAAACGGATGATCAGCACCAGCAGCACCGCCATCCCGACAACGCCCGCCAGCACCTTGCCGCCGGTCGCGAGCCGCTCCCACGGCACCGTCAGCCGCAGCACCACCCACACCACCAGCAGGATAATAAAAACCGCCGGCCACCCCGGTTGTCGCGGCCGGCGGCCAGCGCCCTCTCCCCGCAGGTCCCGTTCCACCGCCACCCCGGCCGTCAGTGGGAGCCAAGGAATTCCCACAGGGCCGGATTGGCGCACAGTTTGTCAACCGCCGCCCCGATGGCACCATTGATCTGCCGCTCGGTATCCACCGGCGCGGGCCGGAACGCCGTCTCTCCCCGGAAGTCAACCGTCGCCACGCTGCGGTGGCGGTCGCCATTCACCGCTGCCTCAGCGGCCAGTATCACCCGAGTGGTCACCGGTACCCTCACCATGCCGTTCCCCACGGTATGAACACACTCCTCGACCGCGACCACCAGACTGCGGTCGGCTTCGATCAGCTCCAGGACGGGACGAAAACCGGCCTGTTTCAGCGCTTCGACAATCAACGGTAGGAGGACATCATCCAACCGGTCGGCACTGGAAATCGGCCGCCGTTCGTCTTCCGGGCCGCCAGCCGCCAGCCAGCCGAGATCGGCCGCTGGCCGATGATCGACCACCTCGACGAACACCGGGCGCCCGGCGCCCGGCGCCGCCGGCACCGTCCCCGTCGCCGTCGGCTGCAACCGCACCCGCTGGGGCAGGATGCCGCAGGCGGCCAGCAGCGGGACCAACCCGAAAAGCAGCAGAAAAACCTTAGAAATCCGCGAAGGGTTCCCGGCCATCATCCTGCTCATTTCCTTCCTCCTCATCATCGAGAGGAAACACCTCCTCCGGACGTATCTCCCGGGAGTCACCCCCTGCGGCCGGCACCTGTCGCCTTCTTTCCGGCAACACCGGGGACGCCGCCGACCTCGCTTCCGCCACCGGCAACGCCGGAGCCGTCGGTACCGCATCGCCGGCATCACCGCTCCCGGTCACCATCCCCAGCAACTGGTCGACCACCTCCTGCATCACCGTCGCCTGAGACGCCAGTTCTTCGGCCGCGGAAGAGCTTTCCTCGGCAAGGGCGGCAACCTCCTGGGTCACGCTGTCAATCTGCCGCATGGCCCCGGCGACGTGTTCGATCCCCCCGGCCTGCTCCCGGCTGGCGCCGGCAATCTCCTTCACCAGGTTGTCGATCTTGTCGTTCAGGGAACCGACCTCGGTGAAATCATCCCGGACGCGATTCATGACCATGGTTCCCCGATCAATACGGGTAACGGTATCCTCGATCAATCCCTGGGTAGTTCTGGCGGCTTCGGCAGCCCGCAGTGCCAGACTGCGAACCTCTTCCGCCACCACGGCGAAACCGGCGCCGGCTTCGCCGGCCCGGGCCGCCTCGACAGCGGCATTCAAGGCCAGTAGGTTGGTCTGGAAAGCAATCTCGTCGATGGACTTGACGATCTTCGAAATCTCGTTCCCCGCCTCGCCGAGCTGATCCATGGACGCCGCCAGTTCCCGGATGGCATCCCCGGTTCGCGCCATGGTTTCCCGGGCGGCGTCGGTCATGTGGTCAGCCTCATCGGCATTGGCGGCGTTGCTGCGGGTCAGCGCCGCCGTTTCCTCGATGGCGGATCCGGTCTCCTCGATGGCCGCCGCCTGGCGGCTGGCGCCATCAGCCAGTTCCTGGGAAGCGGAAGACACCTCGCCGGCTGCAGCGGTAACCTGGGTCGCCCCGGAACCCAGTTCGTCGATGATCCGCCGCAGCGGCCGGGTGATAATCCGGGTGATGAGCAGAGCCAGCACGAACCCGGCAATGGTCGCCGCCACGGCACCGACACTGATCACCATGCGTGCCCGCAGCGTCCGGCGCTGCATATCATCCTGCCGCGCCGCAGCCAGCTGGTCGCCGACCATAACCACCTTCCGGGCACTGTCGACCATCGCCTGCAGGGCGTCATCCTGCTGGCGGGAAAGGTCGATGTAGGCGCTGAAGGATTCGCGATAAGCCGCCACCCCGGCCCGCAGACCGGTAATCGATTTCTGCAGGGACTCGTCACGGGTGGCATCCCGGATCGCCGCCGCCTTCCCGTCGATCAGGTCGAGACGCTGTGTCACCGCCTGCAGTTGCACCTCGTCATGGCTGATGGTGAAGGCCTGTTCGGCGGCGGCGGCCTCCTGCAGCCAGACGACGACATCGTGGGTCCCGTTGATAATCCCGGTCACATCACTGATCATCGAATCCGCCCGCGACCAGACGATGCGCAGGTCAGCCCCCTGATCCAGACGCAAAAATTCGAGCAATTCCTGTGCCGGCTGGCTGAAGTCCTCGAGGGCGGCGAAATTTTTTGCGGTCGGCTTTTCGACGCACCCCTTGAAGGCGGCATCATACTCATCAATCCCGGCGAAAAACTCGTCCAGCATCTCGCGGGCGCTGTCCCGGTCGAAGCGTGCCCGAAGCATCGAACCGACCGTGCGAATCAGATCGATTTTTTCGTCCACCTGTTCAACATATTCCTTGTGCCGGGCATGCCGGTAGAGCCGCGCCGCGCCGTCGGCCTGCAACAACATCCGCTGCATACGGGCGATATCTTCAGTATTCTTCAAGGTACGTTCGGCCAGCGCGCTCGCCTCACTGCTGACGATACGCATCCGCTTCTCCTGTCCCGCGGCGATGTCGCCGGCCACATCGGCAGCTACCGCCCCGGCTTCCGCCATCCGGCCGCGGGCGGCATGCTTCTTCTCACGCATCTCGCGGTACAGGGAAAATGCCCGGCAATATGATCGTGCCAGTTCCTCGATCCGGCCGATCTCGGCGACAAAGTGCTCATCGTCAGCCCCCCGGCGCAAATCCGCCGCCTGCTTCAGCAGCGCGTCGACGGCCGCATCCACCGCCGCGGCATCCGTGGCATGATTCCGGTTGATAAAATTCTTTTCCGCCCGCCGGGCATCGTTCAACAGCGCCGCCACCCGGTTGATCCGGGCGGCATCGATTACCTGACGATGGATGCTCCGTACACTGCTGAACCCCGCCCAGGCGATGACGATCAACAGCGCAATCAACACCGCGAAGCCACAAAAAATCTTGGCACCAAGAGAAATTCTGGCAAACATGGTCCCCCCGGCCATAGGAAAACAGCTATACATACCCTCATGAGTTCGACCAAAGGCCATTAATCTTGAGAAAAAAAGGGATCTGCCATGCGGATCCCTCCCAAAAAACAACCAGCCGGAAAACGCTATCGAACCATCATATCCGCGGATACCCGCCGCGGTCGATTACCAGGGCGGCAAGCCGGTCGCGCAGGGCGGGCAAATCGGGGGGGACAAAGCCGGCAAAACCCTCGAACGCCGCCAGCAAACGGGTAAGTTCATCGCCGGACAGCGTCGCCGCCAGCAACTCACGACCGGCGGTGAGCATACGGGCGCAGGCACCGGCGAGCCAGACCCGGGCAGCGAGCACGGCGAAGGAATCATCGCCGCCGCCACTTTTCACCGCCCGGAGAACGGCTGTCTCCGCGGCAAAATACTCGATGATCATATCCGCCGCCAGACCCAGCAGCTCCTGCATGCCGGTCAGCTTCTCGCCATGGGTCAGCACCGCGGTACCGACGGCCAGCAGGATACCCCGCCGCACCCGCGCCAGCAGCGCCCGTTCGGCACCCAGCAGACCGTCAAAAACATCCGCCGCAGGCCGGTCGCCGGCGGCGGCAGCCCTCACCACCGCGGTAATCTCCGCCATCAGCGGCAGCTTGCCGGCCTGCGCCCGGCGCAGAATCATGGTGGGCGTCAGCAGCCGGTTGATCTCGTTGGTACCCTCGAAGATGCGGTTGACGCGGGAATCGCGATAGAGCCGCTCGGCGGGATACTCGGCACAGTAACCGTAGCCGCCGAGGATCTGCACCCCCTCGTCGACGACGTAGTCCAGCACCTCGCTGGCCAGCACCTTGACGATGGAGCATTCGGCGGCGTATTCCTCGATCGCCGCCAGCACCGCCGCCGAATCGGCGGCGTCGACCTCGGCGAGGATATCGTCGATGAGTCCCACCACCCGGCAGGTGGCGCTTTCGGCGGCGTAGGTCCGCGCCGCCATTTCGGCGAACTTGCGCCGGATGAGACCGAACTCGCGGATGGGCTTCTTGAACTGTACCCGGTCGCCGGCGTAGCGCACCGCCTCCTCCAGCGCCAGCCGGGCCGCCCCGAGGCAGCCGGCACCAAGCTTGTAGCGGCCGATGTTGAGGATATTGAAAGCGATGTGGTGGCCCTTGCCCGGTTCCCCGAGCAGGTTCTCCACCGGCACCCGCGCCTCCTCGAGGATGAGCGAGGCGGTGGACGAGCCCTTGATGCCGAGCTTCTTCTCCTCGGCGCCGACGCTCACCCCGGGCATACCGCGCTCGACGATGAAGGCGGTGAACTCACGCCCGTCGATCTTGGCAAAAACAACGAAGGTCTTCGCCCAGCGGGCGTTGGAGATGAACTGTTTGGTACCGTTGAGGACGTAGTGGCAGCCGTCTTCGGACAGCCGCGCCGTGGCCTTTGCCGCCAGGGCGTCGGAACCCGAACCGGGCTCGGTAAGGCAGTAGGCACCGATGTCGCCGGCGGCAAGCTGCGGCAGATAGCGCTGTTTCTGCTCCTCGGTACCAAAGTAGACGAACGGCAGGGTGGCAATGCCAACATGGGCCGCGTGGGTGACGGAAAATGATCCCGCCATCCCCATCTTCTCGGTCACCAGGGCGGAACTGGCCTTGTCGAGGCCGAGGCCACCGTAGGCCTCGGGGATGTCCGCCGCCAGCAGGCCGAGATCGGCCGCCTGGCGCATGAGTTCCTCGGCCACCCCGTCCTCCTGAACCTCGATGGCGTCGAGCCGCGGCCAGACCTCACCACGGACGAAATCCTCGGTGGTCTTGGCGATCAACCGATGTTCAGCGGTGTAATCTTCAGGGGTAAAGATGTCCGCCGAAGCAGGGCTCGGAAGCAAAAACCCGCCGCCCGGCCGCCGCTGCTCTGCCCCGCTCATCGCCAGCCTCCAAGCATCTCAAAGACGCCGGCAGCGCCCATGCCGCCGCCGATGCACATGGAAACAATCCCGCGGGAGCCGCCGCGCCGATGCAGCTCATAGAGCAGCTGGGTGGTGAGCTTGGCACCGGTGCAGCCCAGCGGGTGCCCCAGGGCAATGGCACCGCCGTTGGGATTGATATCTCCCTTCTCGTAGCGTTTCTCCAGCTTTGTCTGCCGCAGGCTGTAGAGGCACTGGGAGGCGAAGGCCTCGTTGATCTCGAAGACATCGATGTCGGTCGTCTTCAGGCCCGCCAGCTTCAGCACCTTCGGCACCGCCACCGCCGGCCCGACGCCCATGATCTCGGGATCGACGCCGCCGACGGCGAAGTGGGTCAGGCGGGCGAGGGGAGAAAGCCCCAGCTTTTCCGCCATCGCGGCGCTCATCACCATGACGAAGGCAGCGCCGTCGGTCATCTGGGAGGAATTGCCGGCGGTCACCGAACCGCCGTCACGGAACACCGGCTTGAGCTGCGCCAGGCTCTCCATGGTGGTCGGCCAGCGAACGCCGTCGTCCATGGCAAAGGTCATCGTCTCCCGCACCCGGCGGCCGCGGGCATCACGGATGTATTTCCACGCCTCGATGGGGGTAATCTGCTCGTTGAACCGGCCCTTGTCGATGGCCTCGTGGGCGCGCCTGTTGCTCTCCACCGCCAGAGCGTCCTGGTCGGCGCGGCTGATATCGAAGCGCTTCGCCACCTCCTCGGCGGTAATACCCATGGATACATATGTGTTGGGACGGGTGCCCCAGTCGGGATGGGGCCGGAAGATGGAGCCGCCCATGGGGATGTGGGTCATGGTCTCGGTGCCGCCGGCGATGACGATCTCGGCCCAGCCGGCACGGACGGTGGCGGTGGCGTCGGCAATGGCCTGTAGTCCGGAAGAACAGAAACGGTTCACCGTCATGCCGCAGGTGGTGATGGGCAGCCCGGCACCGAGGCTGACCACGCGACCGATGTTCATCCCCTGCTCCGCCTCGGGGAAAGCGCAGCCGCACATGAGGTCATCGACCATTTCGGGTTTCACCTCCGGCACCCGGGCCATGAGCGCCCGAATCACCTGGATAGCGATTTCGTCACTGCGGGTCTGGGCCAGACCCCCCTTGCGGTAGCGGCCGCCGGGGCTTCGCACCGCCGCCACGATAACTGCATCTTGCATGACTATCTCCTTGTTATATTAAGAATTCAGAATTCAGCCGCCGGAAGTCAGAAGCCAGAAGCCGGAAGCCGGAAGTCAGAAATCAGAAACCAGGGTGACAGGAGGCTCAAGCAACCGTTCCGGTGGAGTCTCTGATCGTAATGGCTTCGTAAAGATTCCATTTTCTGTGTGTCCATACCTTCCGTTGCCGCGGCAATCGAGATCAGGATCAGGATCAAAATCAGACTCGGGATCGGGATTGTCAGCTCCGGTGATACCGATACCATCAATTCCGCAACGGCTTGCCGTTCTTCAGCATGTACATCATCCGGTCCTGGGTGCGGGACTCGCCGCAAAGGCTCAGGAAGGCCTCGCGTTCGCGGTCCAGCAGTTCATCCTCGGACACGAAAGTACCTTCGGCGCAATCGCCGCCGGAGAGTACCCATACCAGCTTGCGGGCAACGTGAAGATCGTACTCGGTGATGTAATTACCCGAGCGCATGTTGAACAGGATCGCCTCGGCCATGCCGCGGAAGTTGTCGCCCATCACCGGCACCCGTGCCGGCGTCGGCGCGGTGTAAAAGCGGGACAGGCCAAGCACGACTTCCTTGGCGTCATGGAGCTGTCGGTCGCGGTTCATGCTGATACCGTCGGTGCGACGGATGAAGCCGTGTTCCATCGCCTCCACCGCGCTGGTGGCCACCTTCGCGGTGCCGATGGTCTCAAACGCCTTCTGGTAAAGGGTCTGGAGGTTGAGGCCGTTCTCCACCGTACCTTCAGGCAGCCCTTCGGTAACCCGCACCATGAACTCCTTGGTGCCGCCGCCGGCGGGGATGACGCCAACACCCACCTCCACCAGCCCCATGTAGGTCTCGCCGGCAGCCTGGCAGCGGTCGCCGTGCATCGCCACCTCGCAGCCGCCGCCCAGGGTCATCCCGGCGGGAGCCACCACCACCGGTTTATCCAGGAATTTGAGCCGCATGTTGGCATACTGAAATTTCTTCACCATGTCGTCAAGGATGTCCCAGTCACCCTTCTGGATGGTGACGAAAACCTCGAAGAGATTGGCACCGACGGAGAAGTTGTCGGCATGGTTGGCCACCACCAGACCCTCGAAATCGCGCTCGACGATGTCGCAGCTCTCGTAGATCATCTCGCCCACGGCAATGTCGATGGCGTTCATCTTGGTGTGAAACTCGAGGCAGGCAACGCCGTCACCGATGTCGATAAGCGAGGCGCCGGCGTTGCCGGTGACCAGCTTTTGCCGCGCTTTCAGGGCCGGCAGCAGGATAATCTGGGGTTTCAGTTCCTCGCGGCGGTAATCGCCGGCGGCGAAATCGTAGTACCAGCGGCCATCGGCACGCTGCTCGTAGAAGGCGGTGCGGCCGCCAGCAAGCATTGTCGTAACCTTCTCCGGCACCGGGATGCCCAACTGCCCCATGGCGGCGACGCCGTTTTCCAACCCGACGATATCCCACAGTTCGAAGGGACCGAGCTTGTGATTGTAGCCCCACTTCATGCAGTTGTCGATGGCGAGAATGTCGTCGCAGATCTCAGGAATGCGGCCGGCGGCATAGGCGAAGTTGCGGCAGAGATATGCGCGTACCACCTGGCCGACCTCGTCCTCGGCGGCGAAAAGAAAGCCCAGGCCACCCTTGAAACCACCGGGAACCTTGCGCGCCTCGTCAAGGGTCTTGAAGCGTGGTTTCTCCCGCGGTACATAGGTAAGGGTGCGGTAGTCGAGCATCTCCTTGATCAGCTTGCCGGAATCATCCTTCCCCTTGCGGTAGAATCCCTGGCGGGACTTGTTGCCCAGCCAGCGGTTTTCCACCAGCCGCTGCATGAACTCCTGGGGAATGAAGTAATCGCGCATCTCGTCGTCGGGCACGGCATCGTAGAGGTTCTTCATCACGTGCATGCCGACATCGAGACCGACGAGGTCCATGGTGCCGCAGATGGCCGAGCCCGGCCGCCCGAGGGCCTTGCCGATGATGGCGTCCAGCGCCGCCACCGAAAGCTCGTGGTCGGCCATGATCTTCAGGGCGTTGGCGATGTCGAAGACGCCGATGCGGTTGCCGACGAAGTTGGGCACGTCCTTGCAGCGCACCACCCCCTTGCCGAGCCGCGCTTCGCAGAACTCGGCCATGAAGTCCACCACCGCCGGATCGGTTTCGGCGCCGGGGATGACCTCCACCAGCTTGAGGTAGCGGGGGGGATTGAAGAAGTGGACGCCGAGGAAGCGTTTCTTCACCTTCACCGGCAGGCCGGCGGCGATGTCGCCCACCGGCAGACCCGAGGTGTTGGTGGAAACGATGCAGTCCGCGCCGATAACCGCGGCCACCTTGCCGAGCAGATTTTGCTTGATCTTCAGGTTTTCGACCACCGCTTCGATCACCCAGTCAACCCCGGCGAGCCGTTTCAGGTCATCCTCGAAGTTGCCCACCGAAACCCGTTTGGCCAGTGAGCGTGAAAAGAAGCTCGCCGGTTTGCTTTTCGTTGCCGCCTGCAGGCCGTTGGCGGCAAAACGGTTGCGCCATGCCGGGCTATTCTCGTCGAGACCGGCGGCACGGTCGGCGTCGGTCAGTTCCGGCGGCACGATGTCCAGCAGCAGGCACTCGATGCCGGCGTTGGCCAGGTGCGCGGCGATGGCGGCGCCCATGACCCCGGCGCCCAACACCGCCGCTTTCTTGATCTTTAGTGTCATAACATTCCCCCCTTATATGGCGGTTCATTTTCAATCATTGTTCCGCGGTTGATGGCGGCTTGCCCGGTTTTCCATCCACTCCGAAATCAGCATCGAAATTCAAAATCAGCATCGAAATCAGGACCGGCTCTTCCCCCTTTACCCTTCCCACGTTACCCTTCCATCCCCAGGGAGCGGTCGAGCATCTCCACCGGCACCTTCTCCATCATGCCGATGGACTCACACCGTGCCGGCAGACCGTGGAGGATATTGACGGCAAAAAACTTCGCCGCCGCCACCTTGCCCTCGTAGAAAGCGATTTCGTTGTCGGTACGCGCCAGTGCCCGGCGACCGGCGGCATCACTGCCCACCCCGGCTGCGCCGTACAGCTTTTCCAGATTCCGGACGGCGATGGCGGCACCCTGGAGCAGGTGCCAGCCCACCAGCAGGTCGCCGAGGATGTCGAGGTACGGGCGGGCGTAAAGGATCGGCACCACCAGCCCGGCGCCCTCGGCCCAGACACCGAACTGCCGGGTCAGCCCTGAAACCGCCTGCAAAGCGTTGCCGAGGATACCCGCATCACGCTTCAGGGCCGGTTCCTTAGCCACCTTCGCCGCCGTCGCGCCGATCTCCTTGAACAGCGCGGTCACCGCCCGGCCGCCCTTGCTGGGCAGCTTGCGGGCGACGAGGTCGAGGGCCTGAATGCCGTTGGTACCCTCGTAGAGGCAGGCGATCTTGGCGTCGCGCATGTACTGCTCAACCGGGTATTCGGAACAGTAGCCGTAGCCGCCGTAGGTATCGATGGCAAGGGAACAGATATCTACCGCGCGATCACTGGAGAAGGCCTTGCACACCGGCGTCAGCAGCTCGGCAATCGCGTGCCAGCGTTCCCTCTCGGCGGCATCCCCGGCGACTTCGGAAAAATCGATGGCATAGGCGAGGGAATAGTTGAGTGAGCGGATGCCTTCGACATAGGCCTTCATCCACAGCAGCACACGACGCACGTCGGCATGCTCAATGATCGGCACCGGGCTGGCCGCCGGGTTGGCGAAATCCCACACCGCCCGGCTCTGAACCCGCTCGCGGGCGTAGGCCAGGGCATGCTCGAAGGCGGCGCTGGCGTGTCCCAGACCCTGCATGCCCACCTCCAGGCGCGCCTCGTTCATCATGTTGAACATGATGCGCATGCCGCTGCGGGCCTCACCCAGCAGCTCGCCGATACAGGCGTCGTTCTCACCGAAATTGAGTACGCAGGTGGCGGAACCTTTGATGCCCATCTTGTGCTCGATGTTGCCGGTGCTGACGTCATTTACCTCCCCCGGCTGCCCGTCGGCACCAACGCGGTACTTGGGGACGATGAAGATGGAGATGCCGTCGGTCCCCGGCGGATCGCCCTCGATGCGGGCAAGCACCATGTGGACGATGTTACCGCACATGTCGTGGTCACCGCAGGAGATGAAGATTTTCGTGCCGGTGATCAGCCAGGTACCGTCGTCGCGACGCACGGCGCGGGTCTTCAGGGCGCCGACGTCACTGCCGGCACCGGGCTCGGTGAGACACATGGTGCCGCCCCAGGTACCCGCGTACATGTTCATCATGTACCTCTGCCGTTGTTCCTCACTACCGTATTTATCGATGAGGTTTGCCGCCCCCCAGGTGAGGCCGGGATACATCATCAGCGGAAAGTTGGCGGCGTTGAACCACTCGGCGCAGGCGTTGAACACCGTCAGCGGCATGCCCTGGCCGCCGACATCCGGGTCCTTGGTGGCACAGTTCCAGCCCGCCGCGCAGAGCTTGCGGTAGGGTTCATGAAAGGCCGGCGGCGCCTTGACAATGCCGTCGGTAAAGGTGCAGCCCTGTTCGTCACCGGGCTTGTAGGCCGGCTCCAGTTCATTGACGGCGAATTTCTCCGCCTCGCCGATCAGCATGCGAACATCCTCGGCAGTGTAATCGTGGAACTTCTCCGCCGTGAAGAGTTTTTCGACCCCAAGCTGCTCGAAGAGGACAAATTGCTGATCCCTGCGGTTCACCAACATGCTTCCCATTGACATTTCCTCCGGAATACTTTGAGTGAACAATCATTCATAAAATTGCCAAAAAAAATTCAAGCCCCCTGCACCCGGGGCGCCAGCGCCCGTGACAACAGGCGCCAGAGCAGCGGCGCCCGGTCGGTGAGACAGTAAACCCGAGGGCTCAGCACCCAGCAGCTCACCGCCTCGTCCAGGGTGCCGAAGATCATCTCCCGGGCCGCCCGGGTGTCGAGATCGACGGCGACGCTCCCCTCGCCCTTGCCGCGATCCACCAGCGATTCGATGAGGCGATAGTACTCCTTCAGCGGCTGCGCGATCTCCTGGCGAATACCGGCGGACACCTGGCGGGTCTGGATCTGGAAGAAATTCGCCAGTACCGGATGGCGCTCCAGGTAGTCCAGGTGATAGCGCACCAGCGCCTCCAGCGCCTCCCAGGCAGTCTCCCGGGAATCCACCAGTGCCCGCGCCGCAACGGTCACCAGCCCCAGCTTTTCCCGGAACACCGAGACCAACAGGGCTTCCTTGTTGGCGAAGTACAGATAGATGGTGCCGTCAGCGACCCCGGCACGTCGGGCGATACGGGAAACCTGACAGTCATGATACCCGTGTTCCGCAAAGGCTTCCAGCGCCGCTTCGACGATCGCCAGATACTTCTCCCGCCGACGATTATCGACGGTATCGCTATTCTTCGTAGAGGGCATCGAGCTGCTGCTGGAACTTCGAAGTGACAATCTTGCGCCGCAGTTTGAGGGTCGGGGTCACCTCGCCGGCTTCCATGGAAAAATCCTGGGCCATGAGAACAAACTTCTTCACCCGCTCGTACGGCGGAATATCATGCTCATCCTGCACCTTGGCAATGCGACGCTCAATCTGGCGGACAATCTCGGGATCGCCGATGAGACCGGTGACATCGGTGTACAACACATCATGGGTCAGGGCGTACTCCTCGATGCGCTCGTAATCCGGCACCACCAGCGCCGAGATGAACTTCTTTCGATCGCCGTAGAGCATCACCTCGCTGATGTACTTGTCCATCTTGAGGAGATTCTCCAGGTGCTGCGGGGCGATGTTCTTGCCGCCGGCGGTGACGATGAGGTCCTTCTTGCGGTCGGTAATACTGAGATAGCCTTCGGCATCGATCTTGCCCACGTCGCCGGTATGGAACCAGCCGTTGACGAAGGCCTCGGCGGTGGCTTCGGGATTGCGGAAGTAGCCCTGAGCGATGTTCGGCCCCCGGGCGAGGATCTCACCATCCTCGGCGATCCGCAGGCTGACCCCGGGTATCGCCAGGCCGACGGTGCCGAAACGCATGTTTTCCAGGGTGTTCACCGCCAGCACCGGGGCGGTCTCGGTGAGGCCGTAGCCCTCGAGAATACTGCAGCCGGCACCGTAGAAGAACTCGGCGATCTTGCGCGGCAGCGGCGCCCCGCCGGAAACCATGAAGCGCATCCGACCACCGAGTTTGGCGGTCAGCTTGGTAAACACCAGTTTTTCCGCCAGCTTCTGTTCGAACCGCAGGCCGGCACCGGGTTCACGGTTCACGTCCAGACAGGCGGCCAGCCGCTCGGCCACCCCAAAGGCCCAGAACATCAGCTTCTTCTTCAGCCCCGTGGCATGGTGGGCGGCGTCCATAATCTTGTCGTAGATCTTCTCGAACAGCCGCGGCACGCTGACCATCAGGGTCGGCTTCACCTCCTCGAGGTTCTGCGGCACGGTATCGATGGCCTCGGCATAGGCGATGGTCGCGCCGCCGTAGATCATCAGGTAATAGCCCGCCATGCGCTCGAGCACGTGGCTCAACGGCAGATGGGAGAGGCAGACGTCATGATGGTCGACAACGACTATTTCCCGCACTGCGGCACAGTTGGAATAGAAGTTGTCGTGGGTCAGCATCACCCCTTTGGGGTCACCGGTGGTGCCCGAGGTATAGATGACGGTCGCCAGGTCGTCGGCACCGATCTTTTCACGCAGTGCGGACAGCACCGCGGGGTTTTCGGCCAGCCATTTCTCGCCCTCGCCGGCAAGTTCATCGAGGGTAACGACGCCGTCTACCCGCAGCTCGGGAGCGAGATCCGCGCCGGCGGTGAACGACACGATGAGCCCCAGCGACGGACAGTCATTCCGCACCTGGAGAGCCTTGGCCAGCTGCTCGTTGGTGGAAACGAAGAGCACCGCCGATTCGGAGTTGTTGATGATGTAGCTGATCTGGCGCGGCTGGCTGGTGGGATAGATGGGCACGTTGGCCGCGCCGCAGGAGAGGATACCGAGGTCGGCGTAGGACCACTCCGGCCGGTTCTCCGACAGCAGCGCCACCCGGGCGCCTGCCTGCACCCCCCGGGCCATCAGGCCACCGGCGACACACTCCACCCGCCGCCCCCATTCGCGCCAGGAGATATCGGCATAGCGGCCGGCGCGTTTCACCATCAGTGCCCGCTCGTCGCCGTATTGCTCCACCCGGGAAAAAAACATCCGTACCAGATTCATGTCGTCCAACCCCCGCTCCGACAATAAATGAATGACGACTCAGTCATCATCCAATAAAACATTTTTTCACTGCCGTCAAGCGGGAAATTTCTTTTGTCAAGCAGCGGGGAAGATGGAACCCTTGCGGCGTCCATCAGAAGCGTCCGGGGGATTCGTCGATCAGTGCATGGGCACGGTGAGTGGCGACGCGGCCGCGGGGCGTGCGGCTCAGAAAACCGCCCTGCATGAGGAATGGTTCACAGACATCCTCGAGGGTACCGACATCCTCGTGGAGGGCGGCGGCCAGGGTTTCGACCCCCACCGGTCCGCCGGCAAAACCCCGGATCAGAATAGCAAGGTACTGGCGGTCGAGGGCATCGAGACCGCGGGCGTCGATCTCCATGCGCGCCAGGGCGACGTCGGCCACCTCGCGGTCGATCTCCGCCTGCCGATGGTACTGGGCGTAATCCCGCACCCGCCGCAACAACCGATTGGCGATGCGCGGCGTACCCCGGGAGCGGCCGGCGATCTCCGCCGCGCCGGCGTCGTTCAGTCCCACCCCGAGGATGGCGGCCGAGCGCCGGATAATGGTGGCCAGTTCGTCATCCCGGTAGAATTCGAGCCGGAAGGTAATGCCGAAGCGGCTGCGCAGGGGCGAACTGAGGAGACCGGAACGGGTAGTGGCACCGATGAGGGTAAAGGGCGGCAGATCGATGCGAATGGAACGCGCCGCCGGTCCCTGGCCGATGATGATGTCGAGCTTATAATCCTCGAGCGCGGGATAGAGGATCTCCTCCACCGCACGGTTCATGCGGTGGATCTCGTCGATGAAAAGGATGTCGTGATCCTGGAGGTTGGTCAATATTGCCGCCAGGTCACCGGGCCGCTCAATGGCCGGACCCGAGGTGGCCCGGAGCTGCACCCCCATCTCGGCGGCAATGATCTGCGACAGAGTGGTCTTGCCCAGCCCCGGAGGGCCGGAGATAAGGACATGGTCGAGGGCCTCGCCGCGGTCACCGGCGGCGGCCATGAAGATCTTCAGGTTCTCCACCACCCGCCGCTGGCCGACGTACTCCGTCAGCCGCCGGGGCCGGAGACCGGCCTCCTCGCGGCGTTCGGCGTCATTCGCCTGCTGATCGACCAGCCGCTGATCCGCCATGCATCCCCCGCAAAACGTCCTTGATGACCTGCTCCACCGCATCGCCGGGCCGCTGCGCGAGCACCCGGGCCACCGTCGGCAGGCAATCAACCTGACGGTAGCCGAGCGCCTCCATTGCCGCCAGCACCTCACCCCGAACGGTCGCGGCACCGCCCGCAGCATCGGGTACAGCGACCGAAACTCCGCGTTTGCGCAGCTCTTCTCCCAGCTCGATCACCATTCGCTGCGACAGCTTCTTGCCGACGCCGGGAAGCCGGGCGAGCATGGCGGCATCCTGGTTCACCAGGTGATTTTCCAGTTGCGGGATTTCGATCTGCGACAGGATCCCCAGCGCCAGCCGCGGGCCGACACCGGAAACCTTCAGCAGGCGGCTGAACATTTCCTGCTCCACGGGCTGCCAAAACCCAAAAAGCATGATCTCCTCGTCCCGGAAGCGGGTGGTCACCCACAGGGCGACCTCATCGCCCACCGCCGGCAACTGCCGATGGGTCGCCGCCGATATCCAGAGCCGGTAGCCGACGCCGCCGGCATCGACAATCACCTGGTCAGTATCCTTGCGAATCAACACTCCCCGCAGCCGGGCAATCATCGAATCCGCCCCGCGATCGCCGTCAGGCGATGCTGATGATGGTGGCAGATGGCCACCGCCAGGGCGTCGGCGGCATGTTCATCGACCGTTTCCAGTCGGCCCAGAATCATCCCCACCATCCGCTGCACCTGCTCCTTCGCCGCCCGGCCGTAGCCGACCACCGCCTGTTTGACCGTCGCCGGGGGATATTCGACAATCTCCAGGCCACGATTGGCGGCGGCAACCATGACCGCGCCGCGGGCCTGCCCGAGGACAACCATGCTGCGGACGTTGCGACCGTGAAAGATGCCCTCGACGGCGCACACCCCGGGTGAGTACATATCAATCAGTTCCATGGTACAATCGTACAGCCGCGCCAGCTTCTCACCCAGCGAAGGCAGAGCGGACAGCCGCAGCTGGGAATGATGCCGATGCACCAGGTCACGGCCGTCATGGGCAACGACGCCGAACCCGGTTACGGCGCTGCCGGGGTCAACGCCGAGCACCGTCAAACCTCCGGCATGGCCGTTATCCGTCATCCCTGGATTTGCTCCATGATCTCATCGTCGATATCGAAGTTGGCATGCACGTTCTGGACGTCGTCACAGTCCTCCAGCCGCTCCAGCAGCCGCAGCATCTGCTCCGCCTCCTTGCCTTCGACCCGGATGGTATTCTGGGGAACCATGGTGATCTCCGCCGACAGACAGGGGATATCACGGTCCTCGAAGGCCTGACGGACGGCATCGAAGCTGTCGGTCCCGGTGTAGACCTCGAAGACATCATCCTCCTCGTGCACATCGTCGGCACCGGCCTCCAGCGCGACATCCATCAGCGTCTCTTCGTCGGCGGTTTCGCGATCGACAACGATGAGCCCCTTCTTGTCGAACATCCACGCGACACAGCCGTTCTCGCCCAGATTGCCGTTGGATTTGTTAAAGATGTGACGGATCTCCGCCGCCGTACGATTGCGGTTGTCGGTCATGATGTCGACCAGCACCGCCACCCCGCCGGGTCCGTAGCCCTCGTAGCTGAATTCCTCGTAGGTGACGCCGTCGATCTCCCCGGTACCGCGCTTGATGGAGCGTTCGATGTTATCCTTGGGCATGTTCACCGCCTTGGCGGCGGCGATGGCGCTCCGAAGCCGGGGGTTGCTCTCCTGATCACCACCGCCGCTACGCGCCGCGACGGTGATCTCCTTGATCAGTTTGGTGAATGCCTTGCCGCGCTTGGCATCAGCCGCGGCCTTCTTGTGCTTGATGGTACTCCATTTGTTGTGGCCCGACATACATTCGCTCCCTACCCAATGCAAAACCGGCGCTGCCGCCGTAATCTCCTGATTGTTATTGATTTTTTTAGTATCCCAGGGCACTGTTTCTGTCAAGCGCAAAGGGGAACGCCGCCACCGCCAGGACGCCCGGACAAGCCCCCGCACCCGTTCCACAACCCGCCAATACCCGCTAAACCACCCGTGTGGTTCGTGGCCCGGACAGACGCCGATGGATGGTGGCACGTTAGAAAAAAAGGGGCCGGCTTGACGCCGGCCCCCATGGTTCGGAGACGATACTCCGTTCAGCCGATCATCAGCAACGGCGCAATGACCAGAGAAACGATGGACATGAGCTTGATAAGGATGTTCATCGCCGGACCGGAGGTATCCTTGAAGGGGTCGCCAACGGTATCGCCGGTAACCGCCGCCTTGTGAGCGTCGGAACCCTTGCCGCCGAAGTGACCCTGCTCGATGTATTTCTTGGCGTTGTCCCAGGCACCGCCGGCATTGGCCATGAACAGCGCCAGGAACACCCCGGTGAGGGTGGCACCGGCAAGGGTGCCGCCAAGCGCCTCGGCGCCGAGGCCGAAACCGACCAGCACCGGCACGATGACCGCCATGAGGCCGGGAACGATCATTTCACGCAGGGAAGCGGCGGTGGAGATATCAACGCAGCGTTCGTACTCCGGCCGGCCGGTGCCTTCCATGATGCCGGGAATCTCGCGGAACTGGCGGCGCACTTCCTCGACCATGGCATAGGCGGCCTTACCCACCGAAGACATGGTAAGGGCACCCACCATGAAGGGTACGATACCGCCGAGGAAGAGACCGACAACCACCATCGGATTCATCAGATCGATGGTCTGCAATCCGACCGCGGAACCGTAGGCGGAGAACAGCGCCAGGGCGGTGAGGGCGGCGGAACCGATGGCAAAACCCTTACCAACGGCAGCAGTGGTGTTGCCGATGGCGTCGAGGCTGTCGGTGATCTTCCGGGTTTCCGGTCCAAGGCCGGCCATCTCGGAAATACCACCGGCGTTGTCGGCGATGGGACCGTAGGCATCAACGGACATGGTCACGCCGACCGTGGCCAACATGCCGACGGCGGCGATGCCGATGCCGTAGAGACCAACCAGCTTGAAGGCACCGAAGATGGACACGCAGATGAGCAGCACCGGCAAAGCACAGCTTTCCATACCGATGGCGATACCGGTGATGATGGTGGTCGCCGGACCAGTCTGGCTGGCGGCGGCGATCTTTTCAATGGGCTTGGCGGAGGTGTAGTACTCGGTGGTGATACCGATGAGGATACCGCACAGGCAGCCGAACAGCACCGACCAGAACGCGCCGGTCGGCAGACCGAGGGCCTTGCCGGCATAGTAGGCACCCAGCAGCATCAGCGCCGCGCCGACGAAGGTGCAGTAGCGCAGGGCGTCGGCAGGATTGTACTTTTCCAGCACCTTCATGGCGAGAACACCGATCATGGAGCTGATGATACCGATCATGATCACCAGAATCGGGTAGCACATGAACTGGTAGCGCAGTTCGGTGAACATGGCCCCGGAAGCGGTGGCGGCGATGGCGATGGTGGCGATGACCGAACCGACATAGGACTCGAAGATGTCGGCGCCCATACCGGCGATGTCGCCGACGTTGTCACCGACGTTGTCGGCGATGGTCGCCGGGTTGCGGGGATCGTCTTCCGGAATCCCGGCCTCGACCTTGCCCACCAGGTCGGCGCCGACGTCCGCAGCCTTGGTATAGATGCCGCCGCCGACACGGGCGAAGAGCGCGATGGAGCTGGCACCCATGGCAAAGCCATTGATATACTGTGCGGTTTCAGGATCACCACCGAAGAGGTAGAACAGCACCCCGACACCCAGCAGACCGAGCGCCGCCACCAGCATCCCCATCACCGCGCCGCCGTTGAAGGCGACGCTCAGGGCCTTGGCCTGGCCGAAGATATTGGCTGCCGCCGAGGTACGGACATTGGCGCGGGTCGCCGACATCATGCCGCCGAAACCGGCGAGCGCCGAACACAAGGCGCCAAAGACGAAGGCAAACGCCGTGTGCTTGCCGAGGAAGGCATACAGCAGGGCGAAGACCACGACAACAAAGACCGCCAGGATTCTGTACTCGCGCCGCAGGAACGCCATGGCGCCGGCGTGGATCGCTTCGGACAGTTCCCGCATCTTTTCGTTACCGACCGGCTGCTTGACCACGAGGGCGTAAAGCACCCCCGCAAACAGAAGGCCCGCAACCCCGAGAATTGGCGCGTAGATGGTTAGGTTCTCCATTCTTCCCCTCCTTTAAAACGGTTGATAAATCCTTTATTATGCCAATGATAACTGATGATGGCTTGGTTAGGACTCCATCTTCTTCGTTGCGCTGCAAGCCGGATGACGGCGGCGTAACGGTATGGTTGCCGCATTCCTCAACTTTAGCGCGCCGCGAATCTGAAGCCGTTACGGCGCCATCCCTTTTCGGCGTATTCTGGCAGCGGTCACGGGTCCACCAGCCATCGGCTTCGCAACCCAATTCCACCTGTTCGCTGTTCTGCCGGTCGGGTCGTCCGACACTAATGTATGACGCCGGATTCCTCAGCCTTCGCGCGCCGCGAATCCGGAGGCACTGCGGTGCACCCCTTTTCCGCACATGGCGGCGATGGTTACGATTTTTATCATAGTCGCCGCCCGTGAAACTGCTGCATCGCCGTACCGGTATCCTCGTCGATCATCACGAGGACTGCGGCGGCAGCCTGCTCGACAACCCGATCAACCGTTTCCACGGCTGCCGACGGAAAGGGACTCAGGACATAGGCAACCACGTCGTCAGGTCTCTCCGCCGGTGCAATACCCACCCGCACCCGGTGGAAGTCGCCGGTACCCAGTTCCGCGATGATCGACCGTACGCCGTTGTGGCCGCCATGGCCGCCGCCAAGCTTGATTTTCAGAAAACCGCAGGGGATGTCGAGATCGTCATGGACGACAATCAACCGCCCCGCGTCATCGCCTAATCCGGCGTGTCCGCACAGCCGATGCACCGCGATACCGCTGCGGTTCATCCAGGTCCGCGGCCGGGCCAGCAGCAGCCGCCGGCCGCCCCGGCTTCCGGCTCCGACCTCGCTCAGCAAATCATCATCCGGCCCCATGCCAATTGCCATCTCCCGGGCCAGCTTGTCAAGTACCAAAAATCCAAGATTGTGCCGCGTCCACCGGTACGCCGCGCCGGGATTGCCCAGTCCGCAGATCAGCCAGTCGACCGCACCCATGAGACAATCAACCGGGAAAAACCATCATTCCCCGCCGGCCTCGGCCGCTCTCTGCCCGGCCTCGGCACCCTCCTCGCCGACCGATGTGGCCTCAGCCTTCATGCCCTGGACGGTGACAATGGTAAAATTCGTCGAGAAAATAAACTCGACCCCCTCGACATGCAGTTCCTCGACATGGATGGCCTCACCGATATCGAGGCCGGAAACATCGATATCGATGGTTTCCGGAATCTGCCGCGGCAGGCACCTGATTTCCAGGGTCCTGCGCACCGGCTGCAACAGGCCGCCCCGGGCAATGCCGACCGGCTTGCCGACCAGGTTGACGGGCACCTCGACCTGGATGGGAACCCCCAGCCGCACGGCGTGGAAATCAACGTGAATCACCTTGCCGGACACGGGATTGTGCTGTACATCCTTGATGATCACCAGCCGCTGGGCATCGGTGGCAACACCGTCATCCTGCAACGACACGAGGGAGCTCTGACCGTAACGCTGCAGAAAACGGGTGAACTCCCGCTCGTTCAGGGTCAGCATCGTTGCATCATGTTCCTTGCCGTAGACGACAGCGGGAATCATGCCATTGCGGCGCAGATCCCGCACCGCGCTCTTGCCCGCGAATTCACGCGGCTGAACCGCCAGATTTACGATAGCCATGTATCTCTTTCCTCCAAAAATCCACAGGACCTACTGTTTCTTCAAGCTCGACGACTTACCCGTAGCGGCGGCGCCGCAACCCGACTAATTCGATGCAAGGCGGCACCTCACTTCCCCCGGCACCGGGAAAAACCGCGAATCCGCCCCGGTCATTGTTCCGGCCAATTTTGCTGCATTTTGGCACTGGCTGCGGTTCCGTCGCGGTCACAACATCCATGCCGACCGCTCAATTGAACAGGCAGCTCACGGAATCTCCAAGATAGATCCGGCGGATAGCGTCCGCCAACAAGGGGGCCACCGAGAGCACCTCGATCCGGCGGCAACTCCGGGCTGCCTCCCCGAGAGGAATGCTGTCGGTGATAACCACCTTCGTGAGTTCCGAATTTTCAATGCGCTCGATCGCCGGCCCGGAAAGCACACCGTGAGCGGCGAACCCGTACACCTTGCCCGCCCCTTTCTCACGCAATACCCGGGCCGCCTCGGTAAGGGTTCCCGCGGTATCGATCATGTCATCGACAATGACCGCCACATGGCCGTCGATATCGCCGATGACATTCATCTGTTCCACCTGGTTGGGACCGCTGCGACGCTTGTCGATCACCGCCAGGGCGGTCCCCATCTTGCGGGCGTAGGCCTTGGCCCGTTCGACGCCGCCGGCATCCGGAGATACCACGACGATATCGCCACCGATGTGCTCCATGGCATAATCCACCAGTACCGGGCTGGCATAGAGATGATCCACGGGGATATCGAAGAAACCCTGAATCTGGCCCGCATGAAGGTCCATCGCCACCACCCGGGTGGCCCCGGCAACCGTCAGCAGGTTGGCCACCAGCTTGGCGGTGATGGGCGCCCGGGGCGCCACCTTGCGGTCCTGCCGGGCATAGCCGTAATAGGGAATCACCGCGTTGATCTCGGCCGCCGACGCCCGCTTGAGGGCATCGATGATGATCAGCAGCTCCATGAGATTGGTGTTGCCGGGATCACAGGTCGACTGCACCACGAACACCCGCATGCCGCGCATACTCTCATGAATTTCAACCATGATCTCGCCGTCGCTGAAGCGTTTGACAATTCCCCGGCTCAGGGGCACCCCCAGCTCCCGGCAGATCGCCTGCACCAGCTCGGGGTTCGAGTTGCCGCTGAACACCTTCAGCTTGTCCATCTTCGGATAATCAGTCATGTCGCCGCCGTTGTCATATCTATGGATCTGGGACAAGCCCGGACTGCTGGCTGGGGTGGGAGGATTCGAACCTCCGAATGCAGGTTCCAAAGACCTGTGTCTTACCGCTTGACGACACCCCAGTACGAAACCTTCCCCGGGCGGTGCCCGGCCGGGCGGACACGAAAAAACGGGCCCTGCACACCGCCGCCCGCTGGAGGGTTGCGCCATCGGGAAAGCGCATCATGCCGCTTCCGCCGCAGAGCGCTAGCATCAACACAGGTTGCGGGCCGTCTTGAACCAGACGGACGACGAGCGCCAGCCGCCTGCCGCTTCGGTGTACGCCCGGCTTGCCGCCGCCGCCGAATGGAACACGGCGAAAAGACACGAACCGCTGCCGCTCATGAGAACGCCGGCATGTTCCCGGCGCGCCTCGAGCCACGCCCGCATCAGCTGCAGCCCCGGTACCGAGCGCCCCACAACTGCTTCAAAGTCATTGAAGAGACTATACTTTTTCCCCAAAAACCCCGGCTGAAAAAATTGCCGCATGTTAATATGTAATTTGCGGTTTGTCAACTTATTATTTACCCGCAGCTGACTGTAGGCCCAGCCGGTCTCGATGTTCACCGGCGGTTTCAACAGCAGGTACCAGCGGGGTATCGGGTCATCCAGCGGCATGATGCGATCACCGATGCCCTCGGCATAACACAGGCGGCAATGGAGAAAAAACGGCACATCCGCGCCAATGGTGCGGGCCACGGTGAAGAGTTCGGTCGCCGGCAGAGGTGTCGACAAGTGGTCGTTGAGCAGCCGCAGCGCGGCGGCGGCGTCGCTGCTGCCGCCGCCCAGACCGGCACCGTGAGGAATGTGTTTCTTTAGTTCGAACTCGAATTCCACCGCCGGCGGCGGATTGCCGAGCCCGGCCGAACGTTCCAGCAGTGCCGCTGCCGCCCGGTACACGAGGTTCCGCTCCGCCGGCAGATCGGGCAGCGCCGGGCAGCGCACGGTGACCCGGGCTGCTCCGGTGGCCGGCAGCACCCGCAGCCGAAGCTCATCGGCCAGACTTATGGGCTCCATAACCGTCTGCAGGTCATGGTAGCCGTCGGCGCGCCGGCCGACGACAGACAGCCAGAGGTTGATCTTCGCGGGACAGGACCGGCTGTACCAGGCAACATCGTGCATCGATCAAGCCGCAACCAAAAGCAGAAAATTATCGTGAGCGACCCGCTCCACCGCCGCTCCGGATACGCGCCCCGCATCCCCCGGGAAAATCAATGCGGCCGCCGAGGTGCGCCGCATGACCCGGACGGCAACGCCCGCCCGCATGCGCCCCCCCATTTTCACGCAACTCAACGCCCAACACTTGACCTGCAAAGGGATATTCATCTACCTACAAACAACGTTTGCCGAGTTCAGCGCGACATTGCTTGATGATGAATCGCTGCCGCGGACAGCGTGGGGCGCTGACAGAGAACGGCAATGCTGCCGTTTCGAAGCCATCATTCACTGGCGACATTGACTGGTATAACCTTTTTCCTCTCCGCCGCGGAACGGATGAGGCGAACGGTCAGGACACCCTCCGCAAGGGTGGCGTCGACACGCTGGTCGTCGACCCGCGCCGGCAATTTGAAGTGCCGGTCGAAACGCCCCGTCGGCCGTTCGAGCCTCACGATGCGGTCCCGGGAGCCGGCTTCCACGGCCTGTCGGCGGCCGGTCAGATGCAGGACGTCGCCCTCGACGGTCAGTTCGATGTCCTCCTGGCGAACCCCCGGCAGTTCAATCTCCAACCGCAGGTCATCACCGCAGTCGTAAAGATCGATAGGCGGAAACCAGTGTCCCTGGCGCGGCTCGCTCTGGCCGCCGACCTTGTTCATGGTGGTGCGGAAAAGCTTGTCCATCTGCTCCTTCATGGTGAGCAGATCGTCAAAAGACGTTCCATACCGATTACTCATGGATTCCTCACCTTTCTCCGACGGCCCGCGGCGGCAATGACGCCGCGGCCCGGTCATAGAGCCAGCAGGCCACCGTGTGGCCGATCTCGGGCTCTACCCGAGGGGGCGCCTGCCGTCGGCAGACATCCATCGCCTGCCGGCAGCGGTTGGCAAACCGGCAGCCTGCCGGCCGGCCGATAAACTCCGGCACCGTTCCGGGAATCGCCTCCAGGCGCCGGACGGGCCGATCAATCCGGGGAATGGAATGCAACAGCCCCCGGGTATAGGGATGCAGGGGATTGTCGAACAACTGGACGACGGTGCCGACCTCGGCGGCGGTGCCGCCGTACATGATCAGCACCCGTTCAGCCACCTCGGCGACGACACCGAGATCGTGAGTTATCATGATCATCGACATGCCGAATTCGCCGCGCAGGTCCCGCATCAAATCAAGTACCTGCGCCTGGATGGTCACGTCAAGCGCGGTTGTCGGTTCATCGGCGAGCAGGAGCTTCGGCCGGCAGATGAGCGCCATGGCAATCATCACCCGCTGACGCATACCGCCACTCATCTGGTGCGGATAATCGTCGAGCCGGCGGCGCGGCGCGGAAATTCCGACCCGGTCGAGCATCTCCGCCGCCAGGTCGCGGGCGGCACGGCTGGAGAGCCGCCGGTGGGTGCGCACGGTCTCCACGATCTGGCTGCCGACCGTGAAAACCGGATTGAGAGCGGTCATGGGTTCCTGGAACACCATCGCCATCTCCCGACCCCGCAGACGGCGGTACTCCTCAGCCGTCACGGCGTTCAGATCGCGGCCGGCGAACTCCAGGCGGGCCGCGGATACCAACCCGGGCGGCGACGGCACCAGGCCCATGAGCGCCAAAGCGGTGACGCTCTTGCCGCAGCCCGACTCACCGACCAGGCCCAGGTTGGCACCCCGCGCAAGACGGAAACTCAGGCCGTCGACCGCGGTCAATTCCCCCCGGGAAGTGGCGAATCCGACCACCAGGTCATCGACCGTCAACAGCGTTTCATCGTCCATAATGCCCGCCGACTTCGCAACAACTATCCACTTCGTTGCGCGGCAACCCGAGCCGCACAACTTACGGCTACGTACACCCCCGGTTCCACGCGCCGTGAGGCTCGAACAACGGAGCTGTTACGGTACCATCCCATATTGCCGTATTTTGACTGCGGTTACGCTACCGTCAATGAGGACCTCGTCAGGCCGCATCTTCTTCGTTACGCCGCAACCTCGGTCATTCGAAATACTTCTATTGACGCTCATTTCACACCTTCCGGGCGTCGCGAGTCCGGAAGGCGGCGGGTGGTCATGAAGACCAGCAGACGGGCGTCACAGCAGCGCCACCAGCTCGCCGGAACGCACGGTTCCCGGCCGCCGGACGAAAAACTTCACGACGCCCTGCCCGCCCCCGGGGACCGGCTCCGCCACCAGGATCGCTTCACCGGCCAGGCACAGCGGCGACGGCGCTAACCAGGATGAGCAGCCGACAACCGCGGCAACGGAAACGGCCAGCAGGATTGCCCCGTTATCGTCGACAAAGCGCCAGCAGTCATCCGCCGCCGGGGGCAGCAGCCGGACAATCTGCCCTTCCCGCAGGGTCGCCGTCGTGCCCGGGCCGGCCGGCAGGCCGTAAGCCGGATTGATATAGTGCCCCGAACGGCCGCCGGATTTCTCCAGCAGGGTCACCGGGCCGATGCTCATTCCCCGATCCACGGCCTTACACATATCATAAACGGTCAGCGCCGCCACGGCCACCGCGGTCATCGCCTCCATCTCCACCCCGGTTTTGCCCACCACCCGGGCCTCGCCGATCACCACCAGGTCGGCGGCGGCCGGACGCAGCACCAAATCGACGCCCGCTGCGGTCAACGGGAGGGGATGGCAAAGCGGAATCAGCTCGCCGCAGCGCTTCGCCGCCATGATCCCGGCCACCCGGGCCGCCGCCAGGACATCTCCCTTGGCTACCCTGCCGGTGGCAAGGAGTTCCACGGTTTCCGCGGCCAGACGCACGCGGCCGAAGGCCCGTGCCACCCGGAAGGTCTCCGGCTTGGCCCCGACATCCACCATCCGCGCCCGCCCCCGGTCATCCACGTGGGTCAGCTGCAATGTCACCTTGGAACCCCGCGCCCCCCGTACCCCGTCATCCCTGCACCAGCTCGGCTATCTACCGCAAAAATTCACTCCGGTCCCGGACAACGGGAGCGGTACGCCAAAAGCCGTCGCAATCATATCGACACGCTGACAACATTTATGAAACCGTAACGGCCGCCAATCCACGCCGAAATCGGACGGCACCCGCATTCAGACCTGCTCCCAAACAACGCGTGGTGCCTGCGGGCACCTCCCCGGGGAATGCGGCGTTTCAGCACGCCGTTGTGATCCGGATTGCCGGACCTGTCCGGGTGCGCTACCCAGCGCCGGGCAGCAAATGGAGATGGCACAGCTCCGAAACCACAGACATGGTCAACCGCCGATGGAGGACATAGGCCGCTGGCATTTGCGCGGCGCATTGCAGGACATCCCATGTCCCGCCGGCTTGCTTGCCAGGCCCTGAAAAAACAGCTCCCGGATCGCCGCGTCAGTGACGCCCGGTGCTCTGAGCAGCCCCCTGAGGTCGTACTCGGTATCCTCGAGGAGACACGGCCGCAATCGCCCGTCGGCAGTGATCCGCACCCGGTTGCACCGGTCGCAGAAATGATCCGACAGGGCGCTGATGAAACCGATCCGGACACCACCGTCCGTCACCCGCCAGATACGGGCCGGCCCGCCGGAAAATTCCGGCGGCGCGGGTTCCAAAGGCCCGCAAGCCGCCGCCAGACGGTCGCGGATTTCGGCGGCTGAGATAAACGACGCCTCCTGCCAGCCCGTCCCCTGGCCCACCGGCATGTACTCGATGAACCGCACCTCAACCCCACGGTCACGACCGAAGCGGACGAAATCGACTAATTCGTCGTCGTTCACCCCGCGCATCGCCACCACGTTGATCTTCACCGGATCGAACCCCAGCTCGACGGCGGCGTCGATGCCGGCCATGGCCCGGGAAAAGAAATCCCGCCTGGTCAGTTCGGCGAACCGATCCCGCCGCAGGGTATCGAGGCTGATATTCACCCTCGTCAACCCGGCATCCCGAAGTTCACGACCGCACTCGGCGAACAACACCCCGTTGGTGGTCAGGCCAACGTCCCGGATGCCGTCGATCTGCCGCAGCATGGCCACGAGCCGCGGCAGACCGCGGCGCACCAGGGGCTCGCCACCGGTGAGCCGCACCTTGTCGATCCCCACCGGCGCCAGTGCCCGCACCACCCGGACGATCTCTTCGTAACGGAGTATCCCGGCACAGGGAATGAAATCAAAGAGTTCCCCGGCAACACAGTAGCGGCACCGGAGGTTGCAGCGATCGGTCACCGACACCCGCAGATAGGAGACCGGGCGGTTGCAACCGTCACGCAGCAACACCGTCTCCCCGGCCCCGGCAGCCGGGGTACCGGCGGCCGGATAAAACCGATGATAACTTCCCAACACCATGGAATTATTAACTTCTCCTTACAAGTTATCTAGCCTGGATATCTACCATCCTTGTTCCGAAAGCGCAACCTCTTTCAGGCACCGGCGAAACCACTCCGGCAATGGCGTCTTCCCAGAAGAATATGCCGTTTTCACGAAGCCGACAACCACGTTGCGGCGAAAAATGTGCTTGCCTTTCTTCCGCCCCTGTGATAGGGGAGCGGCGAACTGGTAATCGACCAAGGCGCCCAGAGGCCGTCGGCAGGATTCAGCAGATGAAAGCAGCACTTCGTTTTTACTGGTATTTTTTTATGTATGCGGACCCCATCCGTACCTGACGGACCGTCAACCGTCAGGCAGTGGATGGGGAATCGCCCGTCCACTGCCGGCGCCTGATCACAGCGCAATGCAAAGGCCGTGGACGACTCGTTCCCGGCCTTTTTATTTTGCTGGAATCGTAACCACAGATCGACTACGGTCATATTAGCGATGGTACCGTAGCGGCTTCAGCCTCACGGTTGATCCCTTCACTCGGAGAATTCGACTTCACCATCCTTCGAATGACCCGGAAAGCGGCACACCGTAATGAGGGGGAAGCTGTCCGGCCGCCACCATGCCCGGGTTGTTACGAAGCCAGCTTGTCGGGCCGGCACCAACCTCATGACAATGGAGATCCGCGATGATTCTCGTAATCAGCCCCGAAGCCATGGACCATGACATCAACCGTATCGCCCGGCGTATCGAAGATCTCGGCTTTCAACCCCATATCAGCCGCGGGAAATACAAAACCATCATCGGCATCATCGGCAAAAACGGCGTCTCGCTGCCCGGCAACGCCTCCAGCGAACTGGCCAACGATCCGCTGGTGGAAAACATCATCCCGATAATGGAACCCTATAAGCTGGCAAGTCGCGAATCGGCGGCCGGGGAAACCCTGATCAGCGTCGGCGATGTCACCATCGGCGAGGGCCATTTCACCGTCATTGCCGGACCCTGCGCGGTAGAGTCCCGCGAACAGATGATCGAAACCGCCGCCGGCATCAGGCGGCTCGGAGGGGTGATCCTGCGCGGCGGCGCCTTCAAGCCGCGGACCTCGCCCTACGATTTCCAGGGGCTGGAAGGTGAAGGGCTGGCACTGCTGCAGGAGGCCCGAAAAGCCACCGGGCTGCCGATCATCACCGAGGTACTGCGGGAGCGGGATCTGGAAGCGGTGGCCGAAGCGGCGGACATTCTGCAGATCGGGGCCCGCAACATCCAGAACTTTTCCCTCCTCAAGCGGGTGGGCCAACTGCGTCAACCGGTACTCCTCAAGCGCGGCATGGCGACCACCATCAAGGAGTTCCTGATGTCGGCGGAGTACATCCTCGCCGAAGGGAATCCTCAGGTCATGCTGTGTGAACGGGGCATCAGAACCTTCGAGACCGCCACCCGGAGTACGCTGGATATCAGCGCGGTGCCGGTCCTGAAGGAAAAATCCCATCTGCCGGTAATCGTCGACCCGTCCCATGCCGCCGGCAAGCGCTCGCTGATCCCGGCACTCTCCCGTGCCGCCCTCGCCGCCGGGGCCGATGGCATCCTGGTCGAGGTCCATTACCGGCCCGAAACGGCCCGCTGCGATTCGCTGCAACAACTGGATATACCGGGGTTCGAGCGGTTGATGGCCGGACTGCGGCCGCTCGCCGCGGCAATGGGAAAGTCCATGCCGTAGACGGGGCGGACGCTCCCGTTCCCGGCAACGGGGCGGCCGGCGGCAAAACCGGCGTAAGACAGGAAGATGCCGGTGCCGGGCACGCAACAACTGCCAGAGTACGGCAAGACTGGCTGGCACAACGGCGGTCCCGGATTCACTCCGCACACAAGCTGATGCATGCGGCGTCACGGTACGTCAAACGACTCAGCTTGAGCGCGCAACAATGAAGACCGGAACAATGTGAGGCCTGGCCAAAGACGGAGCTTTCGGGAAGCCGTCTTCAACAAAGATAACGGGAGGGTTACCGTAGAACCACTCGTCAGCGCACCAGCAGCACCGGGCAGGGGGCATGGTAGATCACGTGGTTGGTCACCGAACCGAAGACCATCTGCGACATCTCGCTCTTGCTGTTGGGCGCGATGCAGATCATATCGAAGCTTTCCCGTGCGGCCAGAGCGCAGATCACATCGCCCGGGGCACCGCCTTTTTCCAGCAGGATATCGACCGATATCCCCGCCTGCCGAAATTCATCGCGATGTCGCTCAAGGGTTTTTTTGCCCATCTTCAGGGCATTGTCCTTGATCATCTCCAGCTGAAAATCGGGGATCCCCCGGTAGGCGAGTTCGCTGAGCGGAATGACCGTAACCAGCGTGACCCGCGGCTGCAGATCCTCACGCCGGCGGATCAGGTAGTTCATCACCCGGAATGACGCCAGCGATTCATCGACCGGCACCAGTATACGCAACGCCATCGTCAAACCTCCTGGAGCGGCCGCACCGCCCGAAAGACTCTTTCCCCACCCCTCCCCGATTTCTGCCTGCCACCGTCGACGTCCGCACCCGTCCGTACGGCACCGGCCGCCGGAATCAAGCCGCAAACTAGCCGACGTTGTAGAACAACCGGGGCAGGAACAGAACCAGATCGGGCCAGTAGGTCAGCAGTATGAGAATCAGAATCTGAACGGTCAGAAAGGGCATCACTGCCCGGGTGACATACAGCAGGCCGCGGTTCACCAGGGCGCCGGTGATGTAGAGGCTGACCCCCAGCGGCGGCGTACAGTAACCGATACCGAGGTTGACGGTCATCAGCAGCCCGAAATGGAGCGAGTTGATGTGGAATTCCGGCAGAATCGGCAGCAGGATGGGCGCCAGGATGAGGGTGGCCGAGATGATGTCCATGAACATCCCGACGATGAGCAGCATGATATTGACCACCAGCAGGAATACCACCGGTGAATGGATCTGCTGGACAACGGCATCGGCGATCAGCGCCGGGATCCGTTCCAGGGTCAGGTAGCGGCCGAAGGCCGAGGCACCGGCAACGATGATCAGCAGCGTGGCCGAGGTGATGGCCGACGACACCACCACCTTCTTGACCTCGCGAAATTTCATGTCGCGATGGATGAGCAACTCGACGGCAAAGGCATAGACGCAGGCGATAACCGCCGCCTCGTTGGCGGTGAAAACACCGGAAAAGATGCCGCCGAAGATCAGCAACGGCAACAGCAGCGACCAGATCCCTTCCCGAAGCACCGCCAGCAGTTCCCGGAAGGTGGGCGCCGGCAGACGCTTGAAGTTGCGATTCTTGCAATAGAAGTAGGAATAGATGGAAAAAGCGATGATGATCAGGAAGCCGGGAACGAAACCGGTCATGAACAACGCCGCGAGGGAATCGTTGCTGACCATCGAATAGAGGATCATGGAGATGGACGGCGGAATGATGATCCCCAGAATCGGCGAGGTGGTCATGATGCCAACGCTGAACTGCTCGTCGTACTGGTTGTCCATCAGCGCCGGGATCATGAAGCCGCCGATGGCCACCACCGTTGCCACGGTGGAGCCGGAGATGGCGCCAAACATGCCGCAGGCCAGCACCCCGGCCATCGCCAGGCCGCCGGGAAAGAAGCCCACCAGGGCATTGGCCACCTTGACCAGTTTGTGAACGATGGAGCCCTGGGTCATGATATTGCCGCAGAGGATAAAGAACAGCACCACCACCAGGGCGAAGTTGTCCATGCTGCGGAACAGGGTCTGGGCCAGCATCATCACCGGCATGCCGGTGAAAAAGTAAAAGCCGACGACACCGGTAAAGAACAGTGCCATGAAGACCGGCACCGTCGCGGCAAGGCAGCCGATAAGACACAACGTTATGACAAGATAGCTGGTTTCCATATTATATAGCCATGCCGTTCCGCTGAATGATGCCGTAGAGTTCTTCCCCGGTGCCGGCTTCGCGGGCAACCGGGTCAACACATGTTCCCGGCACCCGCCGACTTGCAATCAGCCGCGGCGATACCGGCTGCCGATCAACTGCCCCCCGGGACGTCAAAAGATTAGCCTAGCTCACGCCCGGCAGTAAAATCACTCCACATGACCTGCAGCGTCCGAATGGCCATCAGCACCCCCATGAGCGGCAGAATGCCGTACAACAGCACCAGGGGAATCCGCAGAATGATGGTCTTCTGATGCGTCATCATCTGCATGGCGGCCATCTTCCAGCCCAGGGAGGTAATGATCGTGCAGTACACCAGCACGCAGATGTTGCTGAAAAAGTCCAGAAACTTCTTCATCCTCGGAATCATCTGCGGCAGGGCGTCGATGCGGATCATCGACCGGGTCCGGATGGCGGCACTGCAACCGATGAAGGTGGTGAGGATGATGATCTCGCGGATCAGTTCCTCGGACCAGGCCAGCGAATAGTGAATCGTGTAGCGCAGCACGACATTGACGAACAGAGAGATGAGCCCCGCCATAACGGCGATGAAAAGCACCCACTCCTCGAAAAAGATCAGCACCGCGTCGATACCGCGAAAAACCGCTCGCAACATACTTCCCCTCTATTACCGTTCCGGAGGCAAAAAGAGGGCCGGAAGATCGTTTTTCCGGCCCCCGTCCACACAGGTTATGGTCAATAATCGAGAATCCGCTCGTAGCCGAGGAAATCCTGCACCTTTTTCAGGTAGTCGGCACCGATCTGGCCGGTCCACTCCTTGTGTACCGCATCACCCTGCACCCGCAGCTTCTCGTACTCCTCATCGGACAGCTTGAAGAAGGTGACACCCGCTTCCTTGGCCTTGGCAATTTCGATGTCTTCCTGCTGTCGGGTCAGTTCACGGGTCTTGGCACACTCCTCATGAATAACGTCCAGCAGCGTCTGCTGCAGGCCGGCAGGCAGACTGTCAAACCAGGCCTTGTTGATCAGGTGGATGAAGAGCCCCTGAGCGTAGTTGATCTGGGTGAAATTCTTGCAGACCTCGAATTTCTTGGTAATATTGCACACCATCGGGGTATGGTCGAGACCGGTGATCACGCCCTGCTTGAGCGAGATGGGTACATCCGGCCACGGCATGACGACCGGGTGAAATCCCCAGGCCTCGTACAGGGACTTGTTGACCGCCGCCTCGGCGATCCGGAACTTGACCTTCTTGGCATCGGCGATGGTCTGAATCGGAATGGTGGAAGCCCAGCCGTAGTTGCCGTAGCCGGAGATGTCGGCCCCCATCACGCCCTGGTGCAGCATGCCGTCGAGGAAATACTGAAACAGCGCGACATTGTTGACAAATTTATCGAGCTTGTCGAAAGAGTTGATGAGAAACGGGAGGTTCACAATCCCCATGCGCGGGGCCAGATTGGTCACCGCCACCGAGGAACACATCATTCCCTGTACCGCTCCGGCCTGGAGCATGTTGAGCACTTCGACCTCACCACCGAGCTGGCTGAGCGGGAAAAACTGCAAAGCGATCTGCCCGTTGCTCCGTTCCCACAGAGCATCACGGATGCGGTAGCCGACGCCGACCCCCTCGATAATCGGGTGGGAAACGTTGGAAACCTTCATCACGTACTTGGCCGAAGACATGTCAACATTCGACTTCCATTTGGCCAGCGGATTCGGCTTTTCCGCCCAGGCGGCGGACGTCAGCAACATCAGTGCCAGCCCCGTCACCAGAAGCGTCGTCATCATTCTGCGCAGCATACGTTCCTCCTTGGCTTGTTGTCGTTTGTTTCACGATCAAATTAGAATAGAGTTTTATCACAGCGGCGGGGCAAAAGCAAGCAGAAATCAGGACGGCTCCCCGCCGCGGCAGAAAGCGAAAGGAAATCGCGGAATCCACCACGCTACCGCTTGTCTGTTTCCGCCATCTGCGGTATAACGTAACCGCCGAAGCGATACCGCCAACGCCAACCGACCGCACAACCTTTTTTCAACCGCATGGACCGGAACCTGCCATAATGAAAAAATCATCGGCTTTGCTTTTCCGGCGCACCGGCACCATCCTGCTGGTGATGCTGGTCTCCAATATATTTCACTCTAGCAATATAAATGCCAAAACACCGGATCAAATCCGCCTCACCGCGGACAACCCGCCATACCTGGAAGAATTCGTTCTCGGACAGCGGAGCGGCGCCACCACCCTTGACGTCGTGGTGGCCAACCCTTTCGACCGTACGTTGAAAAACCTCATCCTCAACGGCGTCAAACAGGATATCACCCTCCTGACAACCGTCAATTGCAAAAAAACCTACCTCTTTCTGGTAAATTTTGATCGTCATGTCTCATCCGCGACCTATCGCCAGAGCATTTTTTTCGATACCCTCAAAAAGGTGTTTGTGGTGAATTTCGACGGTCGGCAACCGACCGTCGAGACATCGTCCTACCGGCAGGCCCTGCACCTCGTCTCCAGCTTCCGCGACCTGCCGCTATTGACCCGCCGGCAACGGCATGATGACGCGGACTACAGCGTCAGGGTCCGGGCGGAAATCCAGGAAACCAGGCTGCCGTTCCATCTCGAGTACCTCTTTTTCTTCCTTTCCGCCTGGGATCGCCAGACCCAGACCTACATCATCGACATCCCCCGACCGGCCGAGAACCCGGTGAACGGTGACGAACGGCAGTAATGGCCACGCCATCCCTCCACAACCGGAACAGCGAAAAACTCCGCCGCAAACGCGAGCTGATCTTCATCGTCCTGCTCGTCGCCGTTCTCGGCGTCCTTTTTTACATCGAACTCAACTTCCCCCGGCTGCCGGCCGCCGGAATGCCGCTGGGCAGCAACATCATCGTCTTCGCCCTGATCAACATCAACATTATTCTGCTGCTCCTGCTGATCTTCCTGATCCTCAGGAACACGCTTAAGCTGCTACTGGAGCGCCGGCGGCGAATCGTCGGCTTCCGGCTGCGCACCAAGCTGGTACTGGCCTTCGCCACCCTCTCACTGGTACCGACACTGATGCTCTTCGCCGCCGCCACCGGCTTCATCCGCATCAGCCTCGACAACTGGTTTTCGGCCCAGTTCGAACACGCTCTGGACGCCTCACTGGAGGTGGGCCGCCAGTATTACCGCACCCTGCGCGATGATAACGAGATGCTGGCGGCGGCACTGGCCGAGGCGATCACCCGCCAAGGGCTGCTGATCGGCGAAAACCCGCAACCGGCCCAGGAATACATCACCCGCAGACATGGTGAGTATCCCCTCGACGGCATCGGCGTCTACGGCATCGACAACCTCCTCCCGCTGGCGGCGGTGACCCGGGAAGTCATCGCGCCGACGCTGCTGCACCAGGCCACCACCACCGGCATCCCCGACGAGCTGCCTGCCAGCCGCATCGTTCATTTGCCCGACGGCCGCGGCCTGATCCAGGGATTGGCGCCGGTCTTCTCCGCCTGGCAGGGTGACAAGATCCTCGCCGTGGTGGTCACCAGCCGGCTGGTGCCGGCGGAACTCATCACCCGGATGGACACCATCTCCAGCAAGTACAGCAGCTACAAACAGACGGAGAGTATGGAGCTCTACATCAAGTACAGCTACGTACTCACCTTTGTCCTCATCGCCGCGCTGATCATCTTCATCTCCATGTGGTTCGGGCTCTACCTCGCACGCAACATCACCGAGCCGCTTCAGGAGCTGGCGCTGGCCACCCGGCGGGTGGCTACCGGGAATCTCGATTTCACCATCGACATCGTGGCCAGCGACGAACTGGGCATGCTCGTCCAGTCCTTCAACGAGATGACGGAGAAACTCCGCACCAGCACCTCCGAGCGTGAGCAGGCCCATGCCGCACTGCAGGAAATGAATGCCGAGCTGGAGAAACGGCGGCAGTATATCGAAGTGATCCTCGCCAATATCAACGCCGGGGTCATCTCGTTGGACCGCGGCGGCCGGATCATCACTACCAACGCGGCGGCAAAGCGCTTTTTCGATCTCGACGGCGACGCCTGCCGCGGCAAACCCTATCGTGAGGTGTTCACTCCCGAGATCATCCAGAAGATCCGCCAGTTTCTGCGCACCCGGGAAGCCGGCACCGGCATCGCCCCCGAGAGCCGCGCCATCGAGATCAGCCTGGCGGACCGCGGCCTGCACCTTTCCGTCGCCTTCACCGGCCTGGTGAACGAAGACCAGCAGTACATCGGCATGCTGGTGATCGTCAACGATCTCACCGAAATGGTACAGGCGCAAAAGGCCGCCGCCTGGCGCGAAGTGGCCCGACGTATCGCCCACGAGATCAAAAACCCGCTCACCCCCATAGCTCTTTCGGCCCAGCGGCTGCAACGCCGTTACGCCGGCCTGGTGGCGGACAACGACGATGTGCTCACCTCCTGCACGACGACCATCGTCAAACAGGTGGACGTCCTCAAACGGCTGGTGAACGAATTCTCGCAGTTCGCCCGCATGCCCCAGATGGCCCCCCGGCCGGCGGATTTCAATGCCGTCATCGAGGAATCGCTGGAACTCTACCGCCAGGGTCACCCCGACATTCCCATCACCTTTGCGCCCGACACCGCCGTGGGCACCATCACGGTGGACGCCGACCAATTCAAGCGGGCGATGACCAACCTGCTGGACAACGCCGTGAGCGCCATCCGCAGCGTCACCGGCGGCGGAATCACGGTCACCACGACACTTGACAAAACCCTCCAGATCGTGATTACTGAGGTTTGTGACACCGGCGTCGGGGTCAACCACCGGGACCGCCTGCGGCTCTTCGAGCCCTACTTCTCGACCAAGGAAAGCGGCACCGGTCTGGGGCTCGCCATCGTCAAATCCATCGTCCAGGATCACCGCGGCTTCATTCGGGTACGCCCCAACCAGCCCCGCGGCACCTGCATCGTCATCGAACTGCCGACCGCCGCCATCAACACATGAAAACCTCCGTTCTCATCGTCGACGATGAACCCGACGTCCGCCGGTCGCTGGTGGACATTTTTTCCGACGAAGGCTACGCGGCCAGCGGCGCCGAAACCGGCGGCGAAGCCATCCGCCTGGCCGCCGCTGAGGGGTTCGATCTCGTTCTGCTGGACATCTGGCTGCCGGACACCGACGGTCTGCAGGTTCTCGAGCAGCTGAAAGCCGCCCGGCCGGAGATGCCGGTGATCATGATTTCGGGACACGGTACCATCGAGACGGCGGTGCAGTCCACCAAGCTCGGTGCCTTCGACTTCATCGAGAAGCCCTTCTCCCTCGAAAAACTGGTCATCACCGCCGAGAACGCCCTGACTATCTCCCGTCTGCGACGGGAGAACATCCAGCTGCGGGAACGCTTTCAGCGGGAATCGCACCTCATCGGCACGAGCCGCAGAATCGCCACCCTGCGGGAACAGATCGGGGTTATCGGGCCGACCAACGGTTGGGTGCTGATCACCGGTGAGAACGGTACCGGCAAGGAACTGGTGGCGCGGGCCATCCACCGCCTCAGTCCCCGCTCCGGCCGCCCCTTCGTGGACGTCAACTGCGCCGCAATCCCCGAAAGCCTGATCGAATCGGAGTTGCTGGGGCATGAGAAGGGCGCCTTCACCGGCGCCACCGAGCGCAAGAGCGGCAAGTTCGAACAGGCCGACGGCGGCACCATTTTCCTCGACGAAATCGGCGACATGAGCCTCAACACCCAGGCCAAGATTCTCCGGGTACTGCAGGAACAGTCCTTCACCCGGCTCGGCAGCAGCCGGCCGATCACCATCGACGTGCGGGTCATCGCCGCCACCAACAAGCACATGGAAACGGCGATCGAGGACGGCACCTTCCGCGAAGATCTCTACTACCGCCTCAACGTCATCCCGGTGGAGGTACCGCCGCTGAGGGAGCGGCCCGAGGATATTCCGCTGCTGGCGAATCATTTCCTGCGGCGGTTTTCGGGGTCCGGCAACTGCGACGGGACGGACAAGCAACTGGACGCCGACGCCATGGCACTGCTGCAGCATTACGCCTGGCCGGGCAACGTCCGGGAGCTGAAAAACCTGATGGAGCGGCTGGCGATCATGGTGCCGGGCCCGCGCATCGCCGCCGCCGATCTGCCCGCCGCCATGCGGGAAGAAACGGACACTTCAGCCGCCACGGCGGCGGCCGCCGGCGGCCTGGACGAATTCATGGCACCCAGCTTCTCCGAGGCAGTGGACCGCTTCGAAAGCCATTACCTGCGCACCAAGCTGCGTGAATTCGACGGCAACGTCTCACGCACCGCCGCCGCCATCGGCATCACCCGGCGCAACCTGCATCGGAAGATCAAGGCGCTGGAAATAAAGGCCGCCGCGGAACAGTGACCGGCCACGGCGGGAACGTACCCGACAGCTCGCCCCTCCCGGTCGCGGGAAACCCGCGGCGGCACATACCGGAACACCGCGAGGTTGGATGACCCGGCACACCGGAATTGTCGAAGAAATCAGCGGTACCGACGCCCTGGTGCGTATCGCCGGCGGCGGTGGCGCCTGCCGTCACTGTCCGAGCCGCAGCACCTGCTTGCCGCTCGCCGGCGGCTCGGAGGTGTCGCTGCGGGTGAAAAACCGCCTTGACGCCCGGCCCGGCGACCGGGTCACCGTCGGCAACCACGCCCCGGGTGAACAGGCACGAGCCATGCTGATCACCGCCGCGGTAGTCATTCTTTTCCTGATCGGCGGTGCCGCCGGCCGCCGGCTCATTGACCGGCTGGGCACCGACCCGCTCGGCGGCCATCTGCCGCTGCTGGCCGCCCTGCTTCCCGCCGTCGCCGCGGGGCTGTTGCTGCACCGCCGCTTCCGCCGGCAGGCGGGCGAGCTGGTGATGTTTGAGGTACAGCGGCAGTCGCCGGCGGAAGATGGTCATGACGGCTGAACGGGAAGAAAACCGATGGCGACGCATAACGCACATGCGCCGGTCGTCGTAGTTGAAAAAACAGTCATAAATTCGGATTACATACATGGGCATAAAACTGATCTGCAGCAATAAGAAGGCGCGGCACAATTACGAGATCATCGAAACGATGGAAGCGGGCATCGCACTGACCGGCACCGAGGTGAAATCGCTGCGCGCCGGCAAGGCGAGCCTTAACGAAAGCTACGCCCGCATCACCGACGGCGAGGTATTCCTGCTCCAGTTTCACATCAGCCCTTACACCCACGGTTCGGCCTTCAACCACGATCCGCTGCGACCCCGCAAGCTGCTGCTGCACAAGCGGGAGATCCGCAAGCTTATCGGAAAAACGGCGGAAAAGGGGTTCTCACTGGTGCCGCTGAAGGCCTATTTCAAGGAGGGCCGGGCGAAGATCGAACTCGCCCTGGCGCGGGGCAAACGGCTCTACGACAAGCGCGAGGACCTGAAGAAACAGGCGATGAAACGCGACGTGGAACGGGATTTCCGCCGGCGGTAGAAGTGCCTGATGATGGTGCCGGATGACCTTACAGCGTCTGGTGACATCGGCAGGGCGGCGGCAACGCCGCACCTTCAACCATGGCCACGGCAAGCTTTTTCCTTTACCTAACCGCGCCGCTGTGGTATATGTACGGCTCACTCAATGGGGGTGATTCGGGTTCGACGGGAATGCTGAGTCTGGAGCTGCATGTGGAGGTCCCATCTCCCTCCTTAAACCGGTGGAACGGCAAAATAAACGCCGACTACGACTACGCACTGGCCGCTTAGGCGGCCCATCCGCCCGGAGGACGCCTGTTAGTCCGGTGTCGGGTGTCATCTCAGCAGGCTAGCCGCACGGTTCGCTGCCGGCCGTTTTGGCGAAATCTCAGGGAGCTCGCCGCCGCACCATCCCGACCGGAGGAGGCTGCGGCCGGCTAAAATAAAATCCGGCTAAACATGTAGACGCTCCACGACAAAGGTTTTCGGACGCGGGTTCGATTCCCGCCACCTCCACCATTTAGAAAAGACAAACCCGTCTCTCTGGGGTCATTCTCCGGGGTGACGGG
>JAFGAM010000010.1 GCA_016933675.1 Candidatus Anaeroferrophillacea bacterium | reverse complement strand
TCATCTCATCTCATCTCATCTCATCTCCTATCATCTATCATCTCATCATCTCCATGGCTCAAATCCAGGAGAAGTTCGAGGCGCTGCAGGCCCGGAAAAAGGCGTTGCACGTCGATCTCGCGGATCGGGTCCGAAAAGTCGAGAGCATGGCCAGCACCTTCCGGAACACCAGAATTTCACGGATTCTGAATGCCTATACCGGACTGGATATGGGGCGGATCTGCCGGACGGCGCCCACGAGGGAAAACCCGAGGACATAAAAGAGGCGGCCGTACTGGACCGAAAAATCGATACGGAGAGGGTTGCGCATTGCAAGGCATTTACCGCCCAGTACATCGATATATTGGAATGGGACAGAGCGCGGATGTCCGAGAAATTCAGGATCACAAGAGAGATGGATGAACTCAGCTCGGGGATGGAGCAACTCCGTTCCGGAGTATCCATCTCATCCTCGCCTGAGGAGATGCTCTCTTTGGATGATTTCAAGGAGCATGCCGCGCTGTATCTGAAGCTGTTTCAGTTCGATCTGAGAAGTGATTATGACAAAGGGTTGACCCAATAGAGGAGAGGCAATCATGCTAAAAAGAATATGGCTGTTTCATGTCATCGTGCTGATTTTTTCGCTCCTTCAGCCAGCCTGGGGCGAGGATGTTGCGGGCAGCCGGGACCATCCGCTGGTCTCCAGGATGCCGAATTTTTTCATAGATGGATACACGTCCAATTTCAATGCGACTTCCATTCCCCTGCCCGGAGAAAAGTTGGAGACCAAGGAGGGGCAGCTCACCTCTATCACCTATGAAATCGAGGATGACCGCACACCACCCAGCGAGCTTCAGATTGTACGGAACTACATCCAGGCCCTGACTGCCCGTGGCGCGAAACTCATATTCGAAGGGGAGCATGGGGAGTATGGAGCCGGCAAGGTCGCGACCATCCAGTACGTGGAGGGGGGACGCGAAGTCTGGGTGGTCGTCCAGGCGTATGCCGACGGCCAAAGCTACAGGCTTGGCGTCCTCGAGATCGGAGAGATGCAGCAAGAGGTGGAGGAGGGAGATCTGGCGGGTCAGCTTCTCAATAAGGGGCAGGTGACGGTCAAGATCAAATTTGATACCGGGCGTTCGGATATCCGGCCCGAATCGGAAGCGGTGCTCGGCGAGATCGCCGAGATGATGGCCGCTCATCCTTCACTAAAGCTCCGGATCGAAGGGCATACAGACAATCAGGGTCAGCCCTGGGCCAATCTGACGCTCTCCATGGCACGGGCCCAGTCCGTTGCCCAGGCCCTTCACAAAAGAGGGGTCCAGGCCGAAAGGCTGGCTGCAGCCGGTTTTGGCCAGGCCCAGCCCATTGCGGACAACGGTACCGAGGCCGGCAGGGCGGAGAACCGCCGGGTGACCTTGGTCAAGCTTTAGCCCGGACCCTTACAGCAACCAGATCTATGCTCGGTACTCCTATACTCCCGATAACGTAGTCACGACCATCGGTCCCAACGACTCCGTATCGCGGGCGCAGGGATATGCACAGATTCCGCGAACATGGAGATGGGCGCGTACTCCTCCGTATACTGCAATTCCAACCAGTTCTGGGCTTCCGAATCACACGTCAAGGTCAGCGCCAGGAATAGCATCTCTACCGCGGCGTGATTGCCGGCGCGCTGCCTGCCCCCCTCCGATCCGGATAGCGGCCCATCGGCTGTATTAACACCCAGTCACCCATAGAGGAGATTGAACGCTCGAATGAACAAGGTTGATTGCCCTTTGGCCGCAGAATGGCCAAGTCCTGCGCTCGCCCCGCGAAAATTCTCAACTATGTCTTTTTTCAAAGAGCGCAGGTGAAGCCAGGTGAGCGTGCTTACGAAGTGCTCAGAACTCTAAACTTCAGTTCTAAACGTCAGAATCATTTTTTTGCATTATTTATTGAGCAGCTTCAGTTCGACGGTGTGCTTGCCGGCCGGGGGGCCGCCGAAGAAACGGGTGCTTCCGTCTGTTTGCGCATCGTGCGTCTTGCGATGCGCAAACAGACAGCGGGAGGGGGGAGGAACCGGGGAAATGCACCACCGGGCGGAGGCACGTCGGAAAAAATGCCGAAAAAAACGGTTGACAGGCAGCGGCGCCGGGGGCTATGAAGCCTTTATCGGTCGGGCGGCCCAAAACCGCCGTGAGCCGGACATGCGATATGCGTTGCAGTTCCTTCGGGATGAAAAGGGAACCCCGTGCGAATCGGGGACGGACCCACCGCTGTGACCGGGGACAAAGACGGCATGATGCCACTGGGAGGAATTCCGGGAAGGCGCCGTCGATGAGCGATCCGGGAGTCAGAAGACCTGCTGCGACGCCGATGAAGTGCCTTTTGCCGGAAGGGGAATGACGGCCGGGGGCGTGGTACGGGAAAAATGGGAGCCCGAAACCGACAAGGTTTCGGGCTTTTTTTATTTTTGCCCGCCGCCAGGTACCCGCTCCGCCGCCAGGGTGGCCGGCGCTTCGGCGCCCGGTCCGGAGATCCACATGAACAGCCGCCGCGAGCGGGGAGGGAAAAGAGTCATGCCGTTGGGGAACACGAAAAGATCGATAATGGGTGTACGGTCGTCATTATCAATGCCGCCGGCAACGGCGCTGTCGCTGCCGGGGATGTTGTTGCTGGCGGCACTGCTGTCGCGGGTGCGGTGTTCAAAGCTGCCGGTTCCGGTTGTGCCGGTGTTGATCGGGCTCCTGCTGGTTGCATCCGTCCTGCCGGTGCGGGCCGCGAACGACGGGGATGTGCACCAGCTTGACGAAATGGTGGTGACCGCTACCCGTTCCGCCGCCCGCAGTTTCGACGTGCCGACGCCGGTTTCGGTGATCGGCGCCGAGCGGCTGGCGGAGACCGCGCCGGCTTCCGTCGCCGACGCCCTGGACGAGGTGCCCGGGGTATCATTGGAGCGTGCCGGTTCCTGGGAGGCGAATCCGGTGATCCGCGGCCAGGGCAGCAACCGGGTGTTGGTACTCTACGACGGAGACCGGGAGACCAACCTGTGGGCCGGCCGGGCGGCGCTGACGCCGTTCATCGATGTCGGCAGCATCGCCCGCATCGAGGTGGTCAAGGGCCCCGCCTCGGCCCTCTACGGTACCGATGCCCTCGGCGGGGTAATCAATATCATCACTAAAGAGGTCGATTTTGCCGACAGCGATACCTGGCAATTCGAAAATACTGTCAATGGCCGCTACGCTACCATCGACGAGGGCTGGTTCGGCCGCTACGAACTGGCGGCGGGTGGCAACGGCTTCGGCTTCCGCCTAGGCCTTTCCGGCCGTGATGCCGATGATTACGAGGACGGCAACGGCGACGAGGTGAACAACTCGCAGTTCGAAAACCGGAACCTTGATTTCAAGGCGCTGTATGATGTGACCAGAAACCACCGGATTACCGCCGCGGTGCGATACAACGAGATCGATGATTTCGGCGTGCCGCAGAAGGATCCCGCATCACCATTTTCCCACTTCGACCGGTTCGATACGCAGTCATATAAGCTGGGCTACGAGGGGCGGGAATTGGGCTTGTTCGATGAAGTTCGGGCACGGCTGTACTATGTCGACCAGGACCGTTCCTTCGCGGGAAATTTTCCCAGCGCCGCGCAGCCGGTGTACAATCTGAAGACCAACGACATCGAGACCGCGGCGGCCGGCAGCTCGCTGCAGGTGACGCTGACGCCCCACGCCGCCCACCGGCTTACCGGCGGCTTCGAGCTGGTGCGCGAGGATACCGATTCCAGCGAGACCCAGGTGGTCCACCGGAACAAGGATGACAGCATCGCCAAACGGTTGACCTTTCAGCCGGTGCCCGATGCCGACCGGATGCATTTCGGTATCTTCGCCCAGGATGAGTTGCTGCTCGGAGAGCGCCTGAGCCTCATTGCCGGCGGTCGCTACGACTATTTCACCGCCGATGCCGACAACGTTACGTTTACCGACGACCGGTTCGACGGCAAGGGCAACCTCACCTCGGCCGCGGCCGCGACCAGCCGTTTCGGCGACGAAAGCGACGGCGCCGCGACCTTCAATCTCGGTTTGCTCTACGCGCTGACCGAATACCTGCACCTGACGGGCACACTCGGCAGCGGTTTTCGGGCGCCGGATATCTTCGAGCGCTACTCCACCCGCGGTGGCGGCAGCCAGGTGCTGCTCGGCGATCCGGATCTCGACCCGGAATATTCCTGGAACGTCGATGCCGGCATCAAGGTCCGCTGCGCCCGTTTCCGGGGGGAGCTTAACGGGTTCTACAACCGCGTCGACGACTACATCGACACCGTGCGCCAGGCGGAATCATTCATCTCCGGAATTCCCACCTACAAGTATACCAACGTGCAGGATGCCGAACTCTACGGCTTCGACGGCGCCGCTGAGGTGCTGCTGACCGCCAACCTGACGCTTTTCGGCACGGTGGCGTTCGTGGTCGGTGAGGACCGCGACAGCGGCGACCGGCTGAACAACATCCCACCGCTCAACGGCACCCTCGGCGCCCGCTGGGAGGCGACCGTGGGCGACCGGCTGACCTACTGGTTCGAGGCTGCGGGCGAGTTCTTCGACCGCCAGGATCACCCGGCGCCGGGGGAGCCGGAAACCGCGGGCTATGGCACCGCCAATCTGCGCGCCGGGTTGCGGCTGCCGGAACTCGGGCCGCTGCATGACGTGATGCTGGCGGTCAACATCGAGAACCTTTTCGACAAGTACTACCTGTCACACCTGCGCCAGGACAACATGGACTTCATTCCCGAGCCGGGGTGCAACGTGATTACCTCGCTGCGGTTTTCGTTCTGACCGCATTGTCGGGGGGCATTTCGGGGGAGTGGCAGGGTTTTTTTCCGCCGCCTCCCGTTTGTCGAAACCATACTGGAGAGAGGTGGAACCATGAAACCGGGATGCATCGTGTACGTATCGGGTCAGCGGGAACTGCGGGTCCGGGAGTTGTTCGACTTTGTCCGTTGCAACGGTCTGGACGACCAGGATTTCGAGGTCTGCGGGTCGGCGCCGCTGCCCAATATCTATCAGGCCTATCTGCGGCTGCAGCGCCGGGGGGCGGTTCAGGTTGATACCTTGTCGGTGTTGTTCGACACCGAACGGCAGGAATACCGGCTGCTGGAACAGACTCTCACTGTGCCGGGAAGCTGCGACCTGTCCGCCTGCTGTTCGCCCGTCGAACTGGCCGCGGCGTCGTAGAATTTTCTGCCTGCTGAATTCAGATGAAACCGTAACAACTGCCGAAATGCGCCGAAAAGGGGCGGCACCGTAGGGGCGAATACCCCCCCTACGGATTCGCGGCACTCCCTTGCCGAAGAATAAAGGGGTATTATGATGGAAGTACGTCGAATGATACAGCTTGTGGTGCCTGTTCCATGTGCGGTCGTGAACTGGATGACAATGCAGGGGATGAGATTGTTGCGCCGCCGACAATATCGATGGACCCGGACACGTATGGTTGCCGGGGGGGAATTATGTTCTGGAAACGACTGATTGCCTGGCTGCCGGCCATCGTCGCGTTGTTGCTGCCGGCGGTGATCAATTCGCCGCCGGCGGCCGCCGCCACGGTGGTGACCGATCTGCAGGGCCGCGAAGTGGCGGTGCAGGTGCCGGCGAAGAGCGTTGTCGCCCTGCGCGCCGCCCTGGGGCTGGTGTGTTATCTTGATCTTGCCGACCGGGTGGTGGGGGTGGAAGAGCTGGAAAACCGGGAGACGGAATGGGTCGGTTCGGTTGGTCGTTCCTACCGCATGGCCAATCCGCGGCTCGGCGGGCTGCCGGTCATTGGCAGCCGCAACCGGCCGGACGTGGAGCGGCTCATGGCGGCGGCCCCGGACGTGATCTTCACCGCCGCCGGCGATCCCCGCTTCGCCGACAACCTCCAGCGTAAAACCGGTATCCCGGTGTTGTTCGTTGATAACGGTGACCTGGCCGGCCGCCGTGCCGCTTTCGAGAAATCGTTGCGGCTCATCGGTACAATATGCGGCGCCGAGGCGCGGGCGGCGGCGGTCATCGACCGGGTGGAGGCGGCGGTTGCCGACCTGAGGCGTCGCACCGCCGACATCCCCGCCGGAAAACGGCCGAGTACCTACATCGGCGGGATGAACTTCCGTGTCGCCCACGGGCTGCTTGGCACCAGCCGGTGTTATCCGCCGTTCGTCCTGCTGGGGGCGGACAACGTCGCTGACCGCCTGACCGTCGACCGCGGCGCGGTGAAGGGGCGCTTTTCCCTCGACCTGGAAACCCTGCTGGCGGTGGACCCGGAGATCATCTTCGTCTGCGAAAGCGGCCTGGAACTGGTGCGCCGCGACCTGCACCGCCCCGCCCTGCGGGAACTCCGGGCGGTGCGGGCGGGCAACCTGTACGGCGTCCTGCCGCACTACTACGCCGCCAGCCCTGATACCGTGCTGGCGGAAACGTACTTCATGGGTAAAATCCTCTATCCCGAACGGTTCGCCGATCTCGATATCGCCGCCGTCGCCGATGATTTCTACCGCTTCTTCGTCGGCCGGCCGCTGTACGCCGAGATGACGAAGATCTTCGGCGGGTTCACGCGCCTGGAGACGGGCCCGTGATGACCGCCCCGGCCGGAATCGACCTGTACCATCGCCGGCGCCGCCGGCGACAGTTATGGCTTGCCGGCGCGGCGCTGCTGCTTGCCGGCGCGGCGCTGGTGGCGATGACCACCGGTGCGATTTCCGTTTCGCCGGATGATTTCCTCGGCCTGTTCGGGGAGGCGCCGACAGGGCTGGCGCAGCGGGTCATCTGGCATGTGCGGCTGCCCCGGGTGGTCGGCGCATTGCTCGGCGGCACCGGATTCGCCGTTGCCGGGATGGTGCTGCAGGCCATTTTGCGCAATCCGCTGGCGTCGCCGTCAACCCTGGGAATCTCCCAGGGCGCGGCCTTCGGCGCCGCCTGCGGCATCATGCTGCTGAGTCTGGGTGATGCCGCCGCCGGCAGCCAGGGGGTGCAGCTCAACCGCAGTCCCGCCCTCGTGACCCTGCTGGCCTTCGGCTGCTCCCTGGCGACCACGGCCTGTATCGTCGGGCTCGCAGCGCTGCGCCGGGCGGGTCGGGAGGCCATCGTGCTTGCCGGGGTCGCCCTTGGCGCCTTCTTCATGGCCGGCACCACCGTCATCCAGTATTTCGCCGACGAGACCCAGCTTGCCAGCATCGTCCAGTGGACCTTCGGCGATGTCAGCCGGGCGACGTGGCCGGAGCTGCGGGCCATCGCCGTGGTGGTCACCGCCGGCACCGGGTATTTTTTTTCCCAGTCCCTGCGTTTCAACGCCCTGCTGGCCGGCGGTGATGTCGCCCGCAGCCTCGGGGTGGCGGTCTCCCGGCTGCGGCTCGGCGGCATGGTGGTCGCCGCCCTGATGACCGCCGTTATCGTCACCTTCTTCGGCGTGATCAGTTTCATCGGCCTGGTGGCGCCGCACATGGCGCGCATGCTGGTGGGCGAGGACGCCCGGACGCTGCTGCCGCTGACGGCGCTTATCGGCGCCGTGCTGCTGCTGGGCGCCGACGTCCTTGGCCGGCTGCTCCTCGCCCCGGTGGTGCTGCCGGCGGGGGTGGTGACCGCCTTCATGGGAACACCGGTGTTCCTGTTCCTGCTCTTCGGGGGCCGTGGTTCGTGGAGGTAAGCGTTGCCGATCTGTGTTTTGCCTACGGCCGCCGGGAGGTGCTGAACGGCTTCGACTGCCGGCTGCAGCCGGGGAAGCTGACGGCGATTCTCGGCATCAACGGCGCCGGAAAATCGACCCTGCTCAAGATCATCGCTTGCCTCGAACGGCCCCGGGCCGGTACGGTCATGCTGGATGACGAGGATCTTGCCGGGCTGTCGCCGCACCGTCTCGCCCGGCGGCTGGGCTACGTCGCCCAGCACCATGTTGTGCCCCGCCTGACGGTGTTCGAATACCTGCTCATCGGTCGCACCCCCTACCGCAGCCGGCGCTACGCCGCGATGGACGAGCATATTGTTGCCGATGTCCTGGCCGATATGGGGCTTACGGCATTCGCCGACCGCTGGCTCGGGGAACTGAGCGGCGGCGAACTGCAGCAGGTGGTCATCGCCCGTGCCCTGGTGCAGCGGCCCCGGGTGCTGCTGCTGGACGAGCCCACCGGGAACCTGGACCTGAAGAACCAGGTGGCGGTGATGGCGGCGGTGCGGGAGCGGGCCAGGCGGGATGAACTGACCGTGGCCTTCAGTATCCACGATATAAACCTCGCCGCCCGGTTCGCCGACCGGTTCCTGCTCCTGCGGGACGGCCGGGTGCTGGCCGCCGGCGGTGCCGAAGTGCTGGCGGCGGAAACCCTGAGCCGGGTGTATGACGTGCCGCTCACGGTACACCGCCTCGACGGGCGGCTGCTGATACTGCCGGCCTGAGCGGGCGCTGGCGGGGGGGATTGAAGAAATAGAATTGTTGTGAAATCATCGCCGATGGAAAATGGAGCCTTGAGTATTGCCGGAAGAGCGGCCGGCATCGCGGTCCTTGTCGCCTTGCTGTCGGTGATTGCGGTGATGCCGGCGTTTTCCCATCCCCATGTGTTCATCTCCCAGCGGATCACGGTGGAGTTCGATGAAAAAGGACTGGCGGGTTTTCGCATTGCCTGGTGGTTCGACGAGTTTTCCAGCACCATGATGGTGGGTGATTTCGACCGCGACGGGGACGGGCGGCTGAGTCGGGAAGAGCGGGCGCGGATGGAAAAAGAAGCCTCGGCATCGCTTGCCGAGTATCATTTTTTTATCTCCGCGACGATCGTTGGCAAGCCGTTCACGCCGCGTTATGTACGTGACTTTGCGGTGACGCAGGACGGGTGTCGACTGGTGTACCGGTTCTTCGTTCCCTGCCATGTCACGGCAACTGCGGCGGCAAAGCGGGTGGTGCTTACGACCTATGACTCGACCTATTACAGCGATATCTCATTTGCTGGCGAGACGCCGGTCGAACTGGTCGGAGCGGAACCATTCCGGGCCGATGTGGCGGTCAGCAAAAACCGGGAGATCGCCATTTTTTTCGGCCAGATAAATCCCTGGGCGCTGGAACTGGAGTTTGCGCGCAAATGACCGGAAAGATACGGATAGTGTGGGTGGCTTTTCTGCTGTTGCAATTGCTGCTGGTGCCCGTGGTTTTTTCGGCGGCACCGGTGTCTGCCGGGCCGGAAAGCCGTCCGGCCGGGGTGGCGGAACTCATCGACCGGCAGGTGTTTTCCCGTATCATCACCTGGCAGCGGGAACTGCAGCAGCGGATGGCGGCGCAGGTCCGGCAATGCAAGGCCGGCGGCGGCATGGCCGGCCTGCTGCCGCTGCTGGCCGCAGCCTTTGCCTACGGGGTCGTTCACGCCGCCGGACCGGGACACGGCAAGGCCCTGGCGCTGGGTTACGTTTTGTCACAGCGGCCATCGTATCCGCGCGGTTTGTTGTTCGGTTTCTGTCTGGCCCTGTTTCACGGCCTCTCGGGGATCGCGTTCGTGCTGGTCGTGCGGTTCCTGCTGCATGCCGGCGTCGGCCGGAATCTCGCCGCCGTTACCAGGATTACCCGGATCGTCGGCTACGGCATCATCAGTCTGATGGGGTTATTCATCTGTGTTCGCGGGCTGATGCGGTTGCGGCAGGGGAAAAATGATGACTGCGGACGGGAGGCGGAAAACGTGCGGGTAGGGGGATACCGTAATCCGGTGCTCCTGGCGCTGGCCGTCGGCGGCGTACCCTGCCCCGGTGTGGTCATGGTGATGCTCTTTGCCATGTCCATGAATCTGATCGGGCTTGGCATCGTGCTGGGAATCTGCATCGCGGCCGGCATGGCGCTCACCGTTTCATTGGTGGTACTGGTGGCGGTTTCGGGCAAGACGGTTTCGTTGTCCGCCCTGTCGGGCAGCGCCCGGCACCCCGTGATCGACTACGGTTTTGAGATTGCCGCCGGTCTGCTGCTGCTGATTCTGGGAACGTTGTTTCTGGGTGCGAACGTGATGCAATCATAAAATGTTTATCCCGCTCCGGATCAAGGGAAGGAAGTGCGAAGCTTCCGCCGCCCCGCGACTGTAACCGTGACGAAAGCCGCAGGAAAGCCACTGTCCGCGAGGGACGGGAAGGCGCGGCGAGTAGGACGACCGGAAGTCAGGAGACCTGTTCCGGCAGCGCAACACCTTTGAAACCCCTCGCGGGAGGGGGAGGAAAAGATGAGCGGAAAGAGAATTGGGTGCAGTGCCGTCGCCCCAGTGGCGGCGGACAGGCGCGGGATGAAATGGCTGGCCGGCGTTCTGGCCGCCGTGTTGCTGGCAATGCTGCCGCCGGTATGGGCGGTCGCGGATGACGGCGGTGGGACGGGCGCCGGCCCGCTGCCGGCGGAAGAATCCGCAGCGGAAACGGCGGCAATGATGGGCTCCATTATCGTCACCGCGGAACGTTTTCCCGGTGCCGAAATCAGCACCCCGCGTTTTGTCACCGTAATTGCCGCCGAGGAACTGGTCGAAAGCGGGGCCAACAATCTGGTCGACGCTCTGAAACGGGTTGGCGGCTTGGCTTACAAGGCTTACGCTCCGCTGGGTATCTCCCACGGCGGGATGAATTCCAAGGTGGCGATTCGCGGCATTTACGACGGTGAACTGGTGCTGCTCAACGGTGCTCCGATCCAGGGGAGCGCCGGGCATGCCTACGACCTCAACACCATTCCCCTTGATCAGATCGAACGCATCGAGATCCTCAAAGGGGCGGCCTCGACCCTTTACGGTGCCGATGCCATGACCGGGGTCATCAATATCATCACGAAAAAGGCAACTGCGACAACCGCATATCGGATCGCGCTAGAGGGCGGTAACGAGGATTACCACAATCATTCGCTGTCCGCCGCGCTTCCCGGATTCAACCTCGGGCTCAATTACCAGCATCTGGGTGACCAGCGCGAGATATCCCGCAGCTTTACCAAGGGATATCGCTATGATCTCGATGCCAGTGACAAGTTCGCTCTCAATTTTAATGCCAACCCGTGGTCCAATGTGTATGTCGACTACCTGGGCTCCTATTATGAAAGCGGTTTCCGGAAACAATTCGACGGTCCCGGCAAACAATATGAAGGAACCGACCAGGAGCATGAAAAGCACTTTGCCGATATGCGCTACGAAACCGAGGTCTTCAAAGCCAAGATTTACGGCGCTTTCGAAGAGATGCGCCGGGATGAGTATACCGGCAGCGACCCGAAGGATAACAACCGCAATTTCAATTATGGTCTGAGCTGCGACTACCGGTTGCCGTTGACTTGCGCAACATGGCTGGTCGGGGTCGATTACACCTATTTCGGGGCCGACTACAACAATAAATACGGCTATCACTACCGCAACGATTACGCCCTTTTCAGCCAGGTGAAAAAGGAATTGTTCGACCGCCTGACCCTGACCGTCGGCCTGCGGCAGCAGTTCGTCGACGGAGAGCCGGGAACCGATGACTACGACCGCCTGCTGCCGAGCTTCGGCGCCGATCTGAAAATTGATGAAACCTTCCATCTTTTCGGCAATCTCGGCCGGGCCTTCCGCAGCCCGACCTTCAATCAGCAGTATTACGAGAGCGCGTTCATGGTCGGCAATCCCGATCTTGGCCCCGAAGAGGGCTGGACCTATGAAGCCGGCGTGAAGTGGGATCATCGTTACGTGATCCTGCGCTTGGCCGCCTTCTATATGGATTACGAAGATAAGATCGAGATTGACCGTAGGCACGGTTTTCCCCAGACCTATTTCAATGCCGGCAACTACCGGAGCACCGGCATCGAATGGGAGCTGACCGGCAGTCCGTTCGCCGGCATTCCGGACTGGCGGAACCGGCTGTCGGCCTATTGCAACGGCTACTGGGCCGATCCCGAGGCCGAGGACGCCGAGGGTGTCAGCTATCAGGCCGGGCCTGAATTCCAGGCTACCTGCGGAATCAAATTCCTTGGTGACCGGTTGACCATCGATCTCAACAGCCAGACCCTGGCCGGCCGGGAGCGGGAACTCGACGAGTACACCACGGTCAATTTCTATGGCAAACTGCAGCTTGGCTCTGGTTGGTTGACTCTGGCGGTTGACAATCTCTTCGACGAGAAGGTGCAGGTTTCCGGCGATCTCAGCTCCGACGCCTCCAATCGCTACCTTTACTACGATCTCGACGGTCCCCTGGTCAAGGTCGGATACGAGCTTGTTTTCTAGTGGGGGGCGGGGCGCATGCATGTTGTGTTGAAATCACTGCATTGGTTTGCCGGCGTCATCCTGGGTTTCGGTCTGTGTTGTTTCCTGGCGGCGGGGCCGGCGGCCGCGACGGAGACTGTGGTTTTTTTGGTCGGCGATGCCGATGCTTTCAGTTGTGCTCAGGCGATTGACGAACTTGACCTGTCCGATCTTGATGTCAGGGTAATTACCGGTGCCGCGATTGTTGATCCGGCTGCGGTTTCCCTGCTTGCCGACATCGATGTTGCCGTGGTCGATATCATGCCCGAGCAGCCGGCCGGGTGGCTGCGGCAGCATGTGGCCCGGCTGAAGCCCGGGGCCCGGGTGTACGCCGTCCGCGGCTCCAGCCACACGGAGGACTATCTCAAGGCCGGTTTTCTCCTCGACGAAACCGTGCGGGATTATTTCCGCTTCACCTCGGGCGAGAATATCCGCAATCTGATCACCTTTCTGGCCCGCCGTGATCTCGGGCTGCCTGGGCCGCCGGCCCCGGCTCCGGTGCTGCCGCCGAAAAACGGCCTCTATCATCCCGATGCCCCGCACATCTTTGCCGATCTCGATTCCTATGTCGAGTGGTACCGCTTAAGCGGCCATCTGCACCCGGGCGGGCTCTGGAATCTGGGCGTCGTGTTCCCCGGCTTTCCGGTGGCGGCCAAAAAGGCGCCCCTCGATGCCCTCATGCGCGCCTACGAGCGCCAGGGGATCAATACCGTGACCTGGCTGCGCGAGATCGGTGACTGGCCGGCTGCCCTGGACAAGCTGCTGGCCACCAGGCCGCTGGCCGGGGAACTGGGATCGATCACCGGTTTCGCCTTCAAGTTTTCCGCCCGCATGGACGGCGCCGGCAAGGTTCTGGCCCGGGCCGACGTCCCGGTTTTCAATCCCCATTATCTGTTTTTTTCCAGTGGCGAGGAGTGGGCCGCAGCGGTTCAGGGGTTGGCGCCGCCCGAGGTCGGACTTCAGTTGGCGGCCCCCGAACTTGCCGGTCTGATCGAGCCGACGGTGGCCGGCCTCAGGGAAGTGGTTCCGGATGCGGGCCGGGCCGGAACGCGGGGCAGTCGCTATGTGGCCGAATCTGCCCTGGTGGAAAAACTCGCCCGCCGGGCCGCCAACTGGCACCGGCTGCGCCGGATGGCCAACGGCGACAAAAAAATCGTCCTCGTCTATTACAATCACGGCGGCGGCAAGCAGAATATCGGCGCCAGCTATCTCAATGTTTTCCGCAGTATCGAGGAGATTATCGCCAATCTGAAAGCGGCCGGCTACGGCATCGAAGGCGAGCCGCGCGAGGAGGAGATCAAGGACCTGCTGCAGAAATCCGGCCGCAACATCGGCTCCTGGGCGCCGGGGGAGTTGGAACGCCTGCTCGCTTCCGGCACCGTGGTCAAAATCCCTTTGGCCCGCTATCGTCAGTGGCTGGACGAGCTCGATCCCGGTTTCCGGGAGAAGGCGGCGGCCGACTGGGAGCGGCCGGAAGACTCGACCATCATGATGCATGACGGTAACTTCATCATTCCGGCCATCACCCTGGGCAATCTTACCCTGGTCGCCCAGCCGAGCCGGGGCTGGGGCGACGATCCGCAGAAACTCTATCACAGCCCGATTCTCTATCCGCACCACCAGTACACCGCTTTCTATCTCTGGCTGCAGCACGAACTCAAACCCGACGCCATGATCAGCCTCGGTACCCACGGCACCCATGAATGGCTGCCGGGCAAACAGGCCGGGCTTTCGGCGACCTGCCCGCCGGAAATCCTGCTGGGCGACATCCCCAGTCTCTACCCGTATATCGTCGATGATGTCGGGGAGGGGATTCAGGCCAAACGCCGGGGCCGGGGAGTCATCATCGATCATGCCACGCCGCCGTTTCGGGCCGGCGGCCTCTATGAGGAATACGCCGCCCTGGCGGGCCTGATCAGCGAATATGAAAGCGCCGGTTCCGGCAGGATTCAGGCGGCGCGGCTGGAAAGGATCCGTGCTATGTGCGTCAAGCTCGGTCTGGACCGGGATCTGGGTCTGGCGAAGGTTGATGAAGACAGCCTGGAGAAAATCGAGCATTACCTGATCGAACTCAAAACCGAAATGATTCCCTACGGGCTGCATACCTTCGGCCGTTCGCCGACCGGCGCCGCCCGGCGCGAGAGCGCGGCGGCGATTGCCGCCCGGGGCGGGCAACCGGCGGCCGCTTACGAGGCCCTGCTCGACGCCTGCGGTCCGGCGGAATCCGCCGCCCTGCTGCACGGCCTGGACGGCGGCTATATTGGTGCCGCGATCGGCAACGACCCGTTGCGCAACCCTGAAAGCCTGCCCACGGGCAAGAATTTCTACGGCTTTGACCCGGCCCGGGTACCCTCCCGGGAGGCCTGGGTCAATGGTCAAAAAGCCGCGGACGAGCTGGTCGCGGCGTACCGGGACAAGTACGAAGGCGCTTACCCGGAAAAGATCGGGGTGATCCTCTGGTCGGTGGAAACCATGCGCGACGAGGGCATTGGTCCGGCCACCGCCCTGGCATTGATGGGCATGGAACCGGTCTGGGACCGGCGCGACAAGGTTGGCGGGGTCCGGGCGATCCCCGGGGCGCGGCTGGGGCGGCCGCGGGTCGATGTACTCATGCAGATGTCGGGTTTGTTCCGCGACACCTTTCCCAATGTGGCGCTGCTATTGGATGATGCGGTGCGGCAGGCGGCGGTGCAGGGTGATGTCGAGAACTTTATTCGCCGGCACAGCGGCCTGATCAGGGACGAACTGACGGCCCGCGGCATGGCTCCGGCCCGGGCGGAAAAACTGTCGCTGGTGCGGATCTTTTCCGCCCGGCCCGGAGCCTATGGCACCAAGGTCGACGAATTTACCGGTTCCAGCGGACTCTGGGACGATGATCGGGTGATTGTCGACAGTTTCATCGACATGGTTTCGTGCGGCTATGCCCGTGATCTCTGGGGCGAACCGCTGGCCGGGGTTTATCGGGACAACCTGGCAAAGGTGAACGCCACCGTGCATTCGCTGGGCTCGAACCTCTATGCCACCATGGACAATGACGACATGTTTCAGTATCTCGGTGGGTTGTCGCTGGCGGTGCGCACGGTCAGCGGCAAAAACCCTGAGGTCTTCGTGTCGGTGCAGAAGACGCTTGCTGCTGGGCATGTCGAGGAACTGAACACGACCATCGGCCGGGAGCTGCGCAGCCGTTATCTCAATCCCCGTTGGATCGAGGGGATGAAAAAGGAGAAGTATGCCGGCGCCAGGGATATGGCCGAATTCGTCGAGAACATGTGGGGCTGGCAGGTCACGACGCCGGAGACGATCGACGCCACCAAGTGGCAGGAGACCTTCGAGGTCTACGTCGAGGACAAGTATGGCCAGGAACTGCGGGAATTTTTCAATCGCGAGAACCCCTGGGCCTACCAGTCGCTGACTGCCAGAATGTTGGAATCCGTGCGCAAAGGCTACTGGCGGCCGGCAAAAGAGGTCGAGACCAGACTTGCGGCCGAATACGCAGTCAGCGTGGTGGAAAAGGGGGTTGCCTGCTGCGATCATACCTGCAACAACCCGCAGCTCAACCAGATGGTTGCCAACCTCATCTCGCTGCCCGGGGTCGTGGCGCCGGAGGTCGCGGCCCGGTTCAAGCTGGCGATCGAGAAGATGGCGGCCAAACCTTTGGCCGAGCAGGTTGCCGACCGGGAAAAGCTGTTGCAACAGCTCAAGGACGCGCCAAATGCCGAAACCGCTAGGGCATCGGCCTCGGACCGGCAGGCTGCGGACCGGAAAACCGCGGAAACTAAGCCGGAGAAAAAGTCGGAAACCACGGCCGCCGCGAGCGGCGCGGCGCCAAAGCCCGACGATGCCGCCGAAACCGTCAAGGGCTACAAGATGGAGGATATCAAAACCGCCGACCAGGATACGCAGATGAGTTCGTCCGGCATCCAGTGGGCCGCGTCGCTGTTCATCCTGCTGCTGCTGGGGCTGTTCTTTTTCGGCTCGCGCCGCCGGCGCCGGTGAACGAAGTATTCTGTCCTTCCCTCTCCGCGGGGGGGGGGCGATTCAGCTTGCATTTCGGCAAAAATTCCGGGCGAGTGGAGCGCGGAAATTGGCACTGTTGCAGGGGTACGGCGCGCCGAGCCCGTAGTCAGGGGCGAGTTTGGCAATTGCCGCGACGCGAGCACGATGCAGAAATCGAGCTGCCAGGGCCGAGCCCGACCCGCTGAGAATGGGTCCGTAAAAAGCATACCGGATACTGCCGGGTTACATCACTCATAAGGAGGTAAAAATTGCTGTTAAAAAGTCTGGTTTTAGGCATTCTGTTCGGCATCGGCATCTTCGCCGTCAAGAGCGGGCTGGGCATGGCCGCGGCGCTGTCCCGCCGGCGCCGGCGCGAGCGCCTGCTCGGCCTCGCCGCCTTTGCCGGCGTCTGGGCGGCGGTGTTTATCGCCGTGGCGCTGGTGCTGCCACGGCTCGATCCGCTGCGGCACCTGGCCGCGATCCAGTCGTTCATGCGCTCGGGGATGCTCGTCCACCTGGTCATGGCCGGGCTGATGGCCGTCTGGGGCGTGGTGCTGCTGCGCCGGGGCGATCACGCCGCCGCGGGCAGCCGGGGCTGGCTGCTGCTGGTGCTGCCCTGCCCGGTCTGCGTCACGGTGATCTTCCTTTCGGCGGCCTTCTTTTCCGCCCGCTTTCCCGAACACGGCGCCGTCCTTGTGCCGGGTCTCTATGCCGTCTTCATGGGCATTGCTGTCGGTACCGCGGCCCTGGTCGGGCGGCGGCTGACGGGCGGGGCGAATAAGGGGACGGCAGCGACCGCAACGCCGGAATCATTTCTCGGCGCCGCCATGCTGCTGCTGGCGGTCTATTTCTTTCTTTCGGTGACCATCATGCCGCAGTTCGCCGATCTCGACCAGGTATACCGCCTGGCCGGGTACCACAGTGATGCGCGGGCGGCCGCAACCGAACTTTCCCGCCTGATCCCGGCGCTGGCGGCGCTCACCACCGCTTTTTGCGCCGGCTTCGGCACAACCTGGAATCGGGCACGGAGGCAGTCATGATCGATCCCGGCGCGGCCCTCAAGACCTTCATCTATCTGGTTTCATCCTCACTGCTCTACCCGGTGCTGCTGCTGCTTTCGGGCCTGACCCTGGTGACCGTGGTCATGGTGGGTTCGTTCTTCGCCGAGTGGCTCGAACGGGCGCGGCTCGGGAACTGTCCGGCAGCGGAACTGCCGGCACGGCTCGCGGCCGGAGACGCGGCGGCAGGTGTATCCCACCGGGTGCGCGGCTATGTCGCTGCCCTGCACCGGCTGCGGGATGACGATGCCGGTGAGCCGGCGGTGGAGAACCTGCTCCAGGACACCACCCTGCGGCTGTGGAAGTCCATGGACCGGCTGCGCATCCTTGTGCGGGTGGCGCCGTCACTGGGGCTCATCGGCACCCTGATTCCCATGGGCACCGGGCTTGCCGCCCTCGGGCAGGGTGATCTGACCCGGCTCTCGGCCGACCTCGTCATTGCCTTCACCACCACCGTGGTGGGGCTGGCCATCGGCACCACCGCATTCTTTCTCTATACCGTGAAGCGGCGCTGGGTCGAGGAGGACGTCAAGAACATGGAACTGGCCACCGAGATGATTGCGGCCGGCGAATCCGCGGCAACCAACCGGACGCCGCGAATCGGGATGGCAACGTAACGGCTTCAAAACGGTCACGAAACAATCGGGCGGGGAAGGACATCATTTATGAAGTACATGCAGCGACGGCGCAGCCGGCGCGCCGGCCGGGCCTTCGGCGACCAGGCCTTCAGCGACGACGATCCCATGACCGGGGTGGCCAACCTTTTCGACATCGGCCTGGTCTTCATTGTCGGTCTGCTCATGACCCTGTTTTCCGCCTACCGTCTGCAGGATCTCTTCGACCGCACCTCGGAGATGACGATCATGAAACAGAACGCCGACGGCACCATGGAGATCATCGTCAAGGAGGGGGAGAAGATCAAGGCTACCAGGGTAAGCCGCGAAACTGCCAGCGGCCGGGGCAGCCGCCTGGGGGTGGCCTATCGCCTGGAAGACGGCTCCATGGTCTATGTACCAGACGGGAAAGGAAGTGGAAAATGAGGCGCGCAGTGAATTGTTTCCGACTGCCGCTGTTGGTTGCGGTTTTGTTCGTATTTGTGGTGCCCGCCGGGGCGTTGGTGTGTGCCGGTGGCGCCGCCGTCGTTTCCCGGGCCGTCATCACCGGAAAGGTGTCGGGGTCTGCTGCCTCGATGGCCGTCGCTGCGGCCGCCGAATCCTTTTCCCCTGCCGAATTCGCGGTATCCCGCTGGGCCGCGCCGGTCACGATTACCGATGACCTCGGTCGGCGGCGGGATTTTTCCGCCCCGCCCCGGCGGGTTGTTTGCCTGGTGTCGGCGGCCACCGAGATCATCTTCGCCATCGGCGCCGATGACGCCGTGGTGGGCCTTACCCGTCACGACGGTGCTCTCCCCGGCGCGGCGGCGAAGACGGTGGTGGGCGGTTTTTTCGCTCCGGACGTCGACCGGGTTGCAGGACTCGATCCCGACCTGGTGATCGCCGCGCCGCGGCACGAGGCGGCGCTGGCCCGGCTGGAGGATGATGTGCCGGTGCTGTATCTTGGTGCCGCGACCATGGCCGACGGCTTCTGGCAGATGGAACTTTTGGGTGAGCTCTTCGGCTGCCGGGAGGCGGCGGCGGATCTGGCGGCGAAGAACCGCCGGCAGCTCGATCTCATCGCCCGCAAGGTGAGAAAAATTCCTCCGGCGAAGCGCAAACGGGTGCTGCGCTTCATGCGCTGCAATGATGCCGGCGACCGGCTCCTGACCCTGGGCGCCGATTCCTTCCAGACCGAACTGATCCGTGCCGCCGGCGGTATCCCGCCGGATCTCGGCGACCGCAACGGCGCGCTGGCGGAGATGACCCGGGAAGAATTCCGGGCCTTCGATCCCGAGGTGATCTACGGCTGCGGCGGCGACCGGGAGGCGGCGGCAACGCTGCTGCAGCGGATAGACTGGCGGGTGGCGGCGGCAACCTTCCCCGGTGGCCTGATGTGGTTTCCCTGCGAACTGACCTGCCGCGCCGGCGCCCATATGGGCGATTTCGTCTCCTGGCTGGCAGCGCGGCTCTACGCGGAAGAATTTGCCGTTCCCGAAAACGAGTTGCTGCCGCGGGCGGTGACTGCGACCCGGCTGCTGGACATCGGCCTGGACTACATTCGTCGCGCGGTGATCGCCGAAAGTATCATCCATGATTTCACCAACCGCAGCCTGGTGATCGACTTCACCGCCCCCTGCACCGTGGTTTCCACCCTCGAGGGGCAGCGGGACGGCATCTTGACGGTGGGCAACCACTACTCGTCGCCGCCCTGCTGGCCGATCAATCACGGCACCGGCCTTGCTGCCCTGCGCGCCGAGCTGTTTCCGGTCCTCGGTGTTGATGGCGACCGCGCCGCCTTCCTGTTCACCGGCGCCGACATGAGCAACCTGGCGGTGAAAACCGAATCATTCCGGGAACTGACGGTGTATGCCCTGGTCACCGCCGGGGTGCGCGGCAATGCCGTACGCATGTCCCGGGATATCGGCGCCTGGTACGAGCCCGGTACCATCAACATCATCCTGCTCACCAACGCGACGCTGAGCCCGCGGGCCATGACCCGGGCGCTCATCTCCGCCACCGAGGCCAAGAGCGCCGCGCTGCAGGATCTCGACATCCGCAGTGCATATCAGCCGCTCACCGCCGCCGCCACCGGCACCGGCACCGACAACATCATCGTCGTTTCCGGCATCGGCGGCATTCCCATCGACGCCACCGGCGGTCACTCAAAGACCGGTGAACTCATCGCCCGCGCCGTCTATGCCGGGGTGCGGGAGGCGATCGCAAAGCAGAACGGCATCGTCAGCGGCCGCGATATTTTTCAACTCCTGGAAGAACGTCATCTGGATATCTTCGCCCTCGTGCGCGCTGCAAGTCCCGAGAGCACGCCGGCTGCGAACCGCGCCTTCGCCGCGCGGTTCGAGGGGCTCCTGCTGGAACCGGCATACGCCGGGCTGGTGGAGACCGCCCTGGCCCTTGCCGACGGCGTCGAGCGGGGCACGGTCCATGACCTCTGCGCTTTTGCCGCTGCCTGCCGGGAGACCGCCGGACACATCGCCGGCCGGCCGGTGGAGGAGTGCCCTCCAATGTTTACCGGTGCCGGTCTGCCCGAGCCCCTGGCGCTGGCCTTCGATGCCCTTGTCGCCGGGTTGGCGGCGCAGGGGCAATGAATGTGAGCAACGGGGCGGAATCGTTCCCGGCGGGGTTCATGCAGCGTCTATATCAGCTACTCCCGGTACCCGTCCGAGTCGTTCGACGTATGAGCTTGGAACGCCTCATTCCCGGGTTTTGCGTGCCATTGATCCGGGGCTGTTGGGTGCCGTTTCTTCCCGACGTATTTTGGCGGTTGCCACGGTTCCAATGGTTTCCACGCGGGACAGCAGACAGGAATGTTATGAAGTTGTATTAAGGAAATGGCAGCGGCAGGGGTACCGGTGAGATGAAATGTTCCGGCATCGTTGTCATCCTGCCCCGGCGATGTGCAGGGCCGCCCGGATACCGCCGGCGGCGCTGGAGATGATGCCGCCGGCATAGCCGCTGCCTTCTCCCGCCAGATAGAGGTTGGCAAAGCCGCGGCAGCGCCCGTCTTCTTCCCGCAGAACCTGGATCGGGGCGGAGGTTTTGCTCTCCAGGCCCATTATCAGTCCGGTTTCGAACCCCTTGATCAGGCGGCAGAATTCCCGCAGCCCAGTCCGCAGGGCCGTGCTCACCGCCGCCGGCAGCAGCTCCCACAGGGGGGCCGTCACCAGCCCCGGGGGGTAGCTGGTCCGCATCCCGGCGACCGATGCCGGGTCTTTCGTGCCGCGGATAAAATCGTTGATCCGGCAGCAGGGGGCCCGATACCCGCCGCTGTAATCATAAAACGTCCGTTCCAGGGCGGCCAGCCATGCGAGGGCCTCCCGGGCGCCGACATCCCGGCCCGGGAGCGGGAGCCGCGCGGGATCGACCCCCGCGACACAGGCGGCGTTGGCGAAATGTCCGTCCCGGTGATAGCGGCTCATGCCGTTGACGATATTGGTGTCGGCGTAGGCCGCGGCCGGCACCACCATCCCGCCGGGACACATGCAGAAGGTGTACACCGGCAGTCGGTTGTCTCCTTTTGCGGTCAGCCGGTATTCCGCCGCCTTCACCCCTGGCAGTTCTTCCCGGCCCCATTGCGCCCGGTTGATGACCGCCTGGGGATGTTCCACCCGGCAGCCGATGGCGAAGTTCTTGGGACGGAAGACCACGCCCCGGTCCATCAGCATGCGGCTGGTTTCGTGGGCGGAGTGGCCGGGAGCGAGAACATACCAGTCGGCTTCGATCGCCTCCTGCCGCCCGTCATGTTCGATTATCGCCGCCGTCACCCGGCCCTTTTCCACCTGCAGGTCGGTGAGCATGGTCTCGAAGCGCACGGTGCCGCCGATGCCGATGAACTCGGCGCGCAGGCCGGTGACGATCCGCTTCAGGTTGTCGCTGCCGAGATGAGGGTGGGACAGGTAGCGGATTTCCGCCGGTGCTCCGGCGCGGATATAGCTTTCCAGGACAAATGCCCTTTCCCGGGAGATGTGCTTGCTGCGGGAGGTCAGCTTGCCGTCCGAGAACGTTCCGGCCCCACCCTCGCCGAAGGCGTAGTTCCCCCGCGGGTCGAAGACGCCGTGCTGTTCGAAGGCCCGGATACCCGCCTCCCGCTGGTGCACCTCCGCCCCCCGTTCGATGATCGTGGTGGTGAAACCCGCCTGCTGGAGAACGAGGGCGGCGAAGAAGCCCGCCGGCCCGCTGCCGACGACCACCGCCTGTTCCCGGCGCCGGCGCCGGGGGATGTCCAGGGCGGGGCGGGGCGGCGGTTCCGGACCGGGCAGATCCGGGGAACTGACGCCGACCCGCACAACCCAGTGGATAGCGGATTTCTTCCGCGCCTCCAGGCTCTGACGGACAATGTGCAGCGAAAAATCTCCCACCCCGGCCGCGGCCGCCGCCGCGGCGGTCAACTGCTCCGGGGAGTAATCGGTGGGGAGCCTGAGGGTGATCTCTTGATAGCCCATGATAAGGTGTCTTTTCCCCGCCAGGGGCAGTGAATGGCCGCCGTGGGGCGGTAATCCGGTAGACATCCGTGCGTCCGGCAAGGCGCCGGGCCGGGTTGTTTCCGTCGCCGCTGCCGGCGCCAAAACGGCACCGCCATGCCGCCGGTGGTATTGGTTCCATCGTTCCGGAATATGGTGTCCGGTCCCCGAATGTCAAGCGGTTTACGGTTTTATCACGGGAAATTTGCCGCCAGCATGACGGTGTCCGAGACGCGCTTCCGGTTGCCGGCGGAAGAGAAACTGCTACAAAAATCGGAATAAAAATCGATATATGAACGAGCTGTAACAACTGCCGAAACCGGAAGTATTACATTAAACCTCTCGATTTCAACCAGATGCAGCGCTGGATGCGGAAGTTCCGTCTGCTTGCCTGCTTGCCTGATAGTCTGTGTGCCTGTGTGCCTGTATGCCCGATGGGCTGACCGGAATGGGGGTTTGCCGGGAAACAAGACCTTCGGGTATGTGCTGCGCACGTGCCCGGATGTTTGCATTCCTGATGGCGTCGTAAAAAGTGTCCATCTGCTGCGTTGCGCTGCATCCTTCGTCATTGCGGCGTACTCTATATGCGCCTCATTCCTCAGGATGTGCGCGCCTTGCAGCTGGAGCTTGTTGCTTGGCCATCCCGTTTTTCGCGTTGTTACGAGTTTGTCATTCCTGCCACCGGTTGTCGTTCCGGCCCGTGGCTGACCGGACCGGGTGAACACGGTGGAAACGCCGGGAGTTGCCGGGAGATGATGATATGAGTAAACGATGCATCCTGGGCGGTGGTCGCTGGGCCGGGGGGGGTACTTGTCGCCCCGCTTGTCGCCGGGATGATCGCCACGTGGGAAGTGATTCGCCGGACTGACCGGGGCATGCGCCGGGACTGCCTGCATGCGGCGGAGACGGTGGCGCAGACCCTCGACCCGCAGTCTCTTGGTTCCCTGTCGGGGACGGTAGCGGATCTGGAAAATCCCGTCTACCGGTGCCTTAAAAATCAGTTTGCACGGGCCGCCGCGATGGATAAGGATTGCCGGTTCATCTATCTCATGGGCCGCGGAAATGACGGCCGGGTGTTTTCTATGTCGATGGTGAACCGCCGGGATCGGCGGATGAATCACCCGCCGGCCAGATTTTCGAGGAAATATCGCCGGAATACCGGCGCGCTTTCGATGCGAAAACCGCCCTGGTTGTCGGGCCGGTAACCGACCGCTGGGGTACCTGGATTACCTCGCGGGCGCAGGATGTTGCGGGCGCGGAAAGCGGTGCAGGCGCCGCGGGCCGGGCGGCCGCCGCCGGGGCACCCACCGTAGGGGCGACCCTTGCGGTCGGCCCGGTTTCGGACGCCGTCGAGAACATCAGGGATACGGAACGTCTGGAAGAGGGCGTTGACCCGCGGAATGCCGGACGGAGGGAAGGTGGTGCGGATGGCGTGGCCGGAAAAACGGGAGAACCCGGAGAAGCCACGGAGCATGCGCCGGCGGCCGGCCCGGCCGTCTGGGATAAACCGGCGCTGCTTGATCGCCTGATGGCTGATGAATCCCTGGCCGGGGTGATCGTCGCGGGCTTTCTCGGCGATATTCCGGCGCAGATCGAAAAGCTCGAACGGTTTTTACAGCATCATGGCATGGAGGGGGTGGAGCGCCAGGCGCATTCCATCAAGGGAGCGGCGGCGAATGTGGGGGGCGAAGCGGTGCGGGAAATCGCCCTGAAAATCGAAGCGGCGGGCCGGGTCGCAGACGCCGCCGCCGCCGAAGCAGGCATGGACGAGCTGCGCCGGCGCTTCGCTGCCCTGGCGGAAGCGATCAGGTTTGACGCAGGTCGGCGTGGATGATAATGAAACCGTGGCTGCGGTGACATCTTCTTCGTCGTTTGCCGGTTGGTGCCGCCCGCGGGTACACTTTGCACGCTGAGGTGGAGGGGCTCAGGGTGATGTCGCAGTACGCGGATTCTGCGCGCCCTGTACATGAAAAAACCCGCCCCGCCGGCGGACCACCCGCCGAACGGGACGGGACAGGAGAGAGCCGATCTTCGTCTGCCGCTGAAGCTGTATACGGGAAAAGCATATGTGGCTACTAATTTTTAGTTTGTCGATTCTAACATTAACTTTCCTAGCACATCTTGTGGCCGCTGTCTGTGATCCAGGTCACACGTTCGGTGTTTTTTTGAAAAAAACCGGAATCGCCGCGATCGAGCGCCAGGCCGGCGGCTTCGTCATTCCGGTCGGGGTGGTGACCATCATGTACCGGCCCGGGGCCGGAGTGGTAACGGACGCCGGAGGAGGAAGCTGATACCGTGAATGATATTGCCATCGAGGTACGGGGGCTCGCCAAGCGTTTCGGGGATGTTCAGGCCGTCGCCGAGGTCGATTTCGCGGTGCGTGCCGGTGAACTGTTCGGTTTCCTGGGCCCCAATGGCGCCGGCAAGACCACGACCATCAACATGCTCACCGGACTGGCGCGACCGGATGCCGGTACCGTCCGCATCGGCGGTATCGACTGCACCAGGAATCCGCGGGCGGCGCAGCACCTGATCGGCGTGGTGCCCGACGAAAGCAATTTGTACCCGGAGCTGACCGGCTTCGACAATCTGTGCTTCTGCGCCGCGCTGTACGGGATGGCCGGGGGCGAACGCCGGGCGCGGGCCGGGGAACTGCTGGAGATGTTCGATCTGACCGCGGCGGCGGGACGCCGGTTCGGCGGCTATTCCAAGGGGATGAAGCGGCGGCTGACCATCGCCGCCGGGATCATCCACCGGCCGCCGATTCTGTTCCTCGACGAACCTACCACCGGGATCGATGTCGCCAGCGCCAGGCAGGTGCGCCGGCTCATCGGCGAGCTGCACGAACACGGAACGACCATCTTCCTGACCACCCATTACATCGACGAGGCGGAGCGGTTGTGCGACCGTATCGCCTTCATCGTCGCGGGGCGAATCGTCGGGGTCGACTTGGTCGCGAACCTCGTTCATCCCGTCCGGGACAAACAGGTGATGCTGATCGCCTGCGCTCCGGGCGCGCAAGACCTGGTCGGTGAACTCGCGGAAGCGTTTCCCGCCCTTGAATGCACCTGCCCGGAGCCGGGATCGATCCGGATTGAGGCCCGTGAGCCCATCCCGGTGGGGCCGCTGGTACACTTTATCGAGGCGCGCGGGGCCGAAGTGTCCGAGGCCCGGAAGATACGCCCGAGCCTCGAGGATATCTTTGTCCGCATCACCGGTATCGGCGCCGATGCCATGCGCCGGGAGAAGGAAAAATCGGGAGGGAAGCAGTGAAGCTCTGGATTGCCTTCTGGAACATCGTGGCCAAGGATTTCCGCACCTACTACCTGAAGCCGCCGAACATCAGCTGGGGGCTCATCTTTCCGTTCGCCTGGACCGGCATGTTCTTCATCAGGTCCGGCCGGGGCCTGGAGAGTATTGCCGATATTCTCCCGGGCGTGATCGCCCTGTCCATCCTTTTCGGCACCACCTCGCTGCTCTCGGTAACCGTCACCTTCGAGAAGAAGAATCGCTCGTTCGAGCGGCTGCTGCTCGCCCCCATCCCCCTGGAACTGCTGATGCTGGCCAAGACCGGCGGGGCCATCCTGTTCGGGGTGGTCAACGCCTTCGTGCCCGTTGCCATGGCGGCGTTCCTGGTGAATCCGCTGCGGGTGGACTGGCTGGTGTTCGTGCCGGCGGTGTTCCTGATCTCCGTGGCCTCGACCTTCCTGGGGTTGTTCATCGCGGTGGCGGTAAGCGAGGTTTTCGAGGCGCAGACCTTTTCCAACTTCTTTCGTTTCCCGATGATTTTCTTGTGCGGACTGTTCTTCCCCGTCAGTGCGCTGCCGGTATTTCTGCGGCCGCTTGCCTACGTGTTGCCCCTGACCTACGGGGCTGACATGCTCCACGGCGCCATCCACGGCGGCAATGTCATGCCCTTTGCCGTCGACCTGGCCGCCCTCGCCGGGTTCTGCGTGGTCCTGTTCATGGTGAGTCTGTACAACGTCAGGCGGCGCTGGATCGCCTGAGTTCGCGCTCGCGGCGACGAACTTGGCTGCGTCTCAATCGCCGCGGTAAAAAATCGGTAATGAACCTGACCGTAGCTGACGCGGAAGTCCGCCTTTGCCTGGAAATGCCTGCAATGCGGCGGATCACGGCGACGGTGCCCTGACCCGCACGGCGCTTCCCGATGTTGTTCGCGTCCGCAACATGAGCCGACCGGCGCACATAAGCACCCGTTCCGCCGGCGGATCGGCTGCCGGCGGAACGGGTGCAGGAGAGGGCTGCCGCTGAAGTATCTCGGTCAGTGTAGTGCTTCGGCGCCTTCCAGCGTGAAGGTCGAGTCGCCGGTGAGGCGCAATTCGATTTCATATTCGCTGCCGTCGGCGGCGCATACGGTCGGGATACGCAGGATGCCATCCGTACCGAAAAAGGCCACCGGCCGGATATCCAGCTTGTCGATGAGCGGGATCGCTTCCATGTTGGCTACCGCCTGGGGCCGTAGCGCGGTCTGGAAGAATTGTTTTTCCGCATTGGTTGCCTGTCCGCTCTTGATCAGGGTCCGGTAGGGGAAAAAGCCCTTCGGATACAGGGCCTCGTCTGCGGTTACCCGCCACGCTCTGCCGGTCGATTTCCGGATGAAGATGAAGTAGGCGTCAGCGATATTCAGTTGGGTGAATTCTGTGGCACCGGCGGTGAAGGCGAGATCTTCGGTCGGCCAGCCCATGATGTCGACGAAAAGTTCCCCGGCGCCGTCGGTGGTCCAGCCGGTAAGAATCCGGATGTCGTCCCGCGGGACGACGCCATCGGCAAAGCAGCCTGACAGGAGTTGCAGCGCCCGGAAGGCAAGGGATTTGCACACGCAGACCTTGACCACACCGTCTTCTTCCTCGAGTTTGACCTGGTCGAAGTCATAGGTTGTTGGCGTTCCGCCGGCTTCTACGACCACCGTGTTCGCGCGGATGGTGTCCGCGCCGGCAGCGACTACCAGGCAGAGAACCAGAGCCAGTGCCGCCGCGACCATCCCGCCGTGTTGCGCCATCCTCTTCATTACCGTCCTCCTTTTTCCGTGGTTACAGGTTTCTGTATGGTATTTCACGTTCTGCGGTTCTGATGAGAAGGACCTTATGCCACGTTGATCCTTCTCCTGTCTGTGACCGGGATCACACTTTTGCGGTTTTTTTGATGGCTTGACAACAGGTCCGTCATCTCCGTTGCCTGTCTGTGCGTGGCGCACGCAGACAGACAGGTAATTGACTCACTGCGGCGTCATTCATCATTTTTTTGCCTCCTCCGCCTGACGGCGCAACTGTTTCTTCTGTTCCATTCTCATGGCGCGGATGTGCCGGTCCATTTCCCCCTTTTCCACGCTGCCCCACAGCAGTACCTTGCGGGGCTCGGGGGTTCCGAACAGCTCGGTGGCGGGTTTCGCGGGGAAGCCGATGATCATGTTTTTCATCTGGTCGTGGAGCCGCCGGTCTTCTTCCGGGGTGCTTTCCTTTTTCTTCTGCTTCTGCTTCAGCAGGGTGAAATCAGTCGGCAGCAGCTCCTTCTTCAGGCTGATTTCCAGCAGCTCCGCGGTTGATTTCCGCATGATGGTGTAGGTGAAGCGCGACTGATCGTTGCGCATCCCTGCCGGGGCCCAGGTTTTCAGCGCCGGGTTGTCGCCCTTCATAATCAGGTCGATGAGATCCCTGATGCCGCCCGCCGGGCTGCGACCGATGATCAGGATATCATCCGCGCGGGGAATCTCGTCGCCGAAAAGGATGTTCAAGGCGTATCTTAAGGCGAGAAAGGCAGTGGTCATCCCCGGACATTCATGCCCGTGGAAGGCGAAGGCCTGCTTCAGGGTGAACTCACGGACCGTGCCGTCGATCATGATCCGCAGCGGCGGGGTGTCGGGAACCGTCACCGTCACCCCGTTTTCTTTATGACTGCCCAGGCAGTCGCCGGCCGCGGCTGATCCGGGCAGTAGCAGCAGCGCCGCGAGCAGGAACAAAGCAAGTTTTTTCATCATGATTTTTACCTCCGTTTATGTGTCCGCGGCTGCCCGCGGGGAAAAATAATAGCCGTTGGGTTTGCGTAGAAAGTTTTAGCGGGCGAATGCATGCAGTGTATGCCACAAACGTGGATCAGATTCTGTGACCGGGGTCACACCTTTGGGGGATTGTCCCCGGCTGGTCGTGCGGGCGCGGGGTTCGTCGGTACGCCACAGTCATGGGCCGGCCACGCGGCGCCGCCAGTGGTTGGCACCGCGGTCCCGCCGGCATGGGATTCCGGCCACGCCGGGGTCGCAAACCCGGAGACGCTGATCACGCTTCCGGCCGCGCCGGTTGTATGTCCGCCGCGGCGGGCGCGGTTCCGGCCGGGGGCTCCCCCGCCGTCGGCGGCGCGTTGCGGCGCTGCTCACGGTAGCCGGGATCGAGTTCGTGCCAGGCCATGAGCCCGTCCCGACCGTTGTCCTTGACCCAGTAGAGGGCGTCGTCGGCGCGCTTGACGATGTCGTGCGGGGACCTCGGGGTCTCGTCCGCCGGCGCCGGAGGCCGGTCCGAGATCACGTAATAGCCGATGCTGACGGTGATCCGGATCGTCGTCTCGGCTCCCAGGTGGAGATCCTGTTCGCGCAGGCGGACATGGAGCCGGCGCAGGTTGTTTTGCGTGTCCCGGGGCGAGATGTGACGCAGGATCAGGGCGAACTCCTCGCCGCCGATGCGGGCCGCGACATCGGTCTTGCGGGTATTCTCGCGCAGTGTCAGGGCGAACTGTTCGAGGACCCGGTCGCCGTTCAGGTGGCCGTAGGTGTCGTTGACGCGCTTGAAGAAATCGATGTCCAGGATGACGAAGGCGAAGGGCTCGCCGGTGCGCAGGTGATCGTTGAAGCAGTCGCCGATGCGTTCCCAGAAGAAGCGGGCGTTGTGAAGTCCGGTCAGCTTGTCGGTAATGGCTTCGATGCGCAGGGCCTCGTTGAGTGTCTGGATCTGCCTGGTCTGGTGGCGGATGTCCTCTTCGCGCATGCCGATGGCGCGGCGTATCCAGACGATTTCGCGTTTGAGGCGGTTGAGCTCGTATTCATCTTCCGGGTCGTGGGGTTCCGGCGCGGCTTCCAGCTCGATGTCGTAGTCGCCGCGCTTGATGCCGCCGATGACGTTCTGGATGGTGCGCAGATCGGCAAGGCAGATCCAGTGGAGCGCCGCGGGGATCAGCACCAGGTTGGCGACGACGTACAGCAGCGCGAAGAGCAGCAGGCGGTGAAAATCCGTATCCGTCAACAGGGGCGCGAAAACGCCGAGGCTGATGAACATGATGATGGTGTTGGCGAGGATCAGCCGGGTGCCGAGTTTGATCTGCATGGTGCGTTATTCATTGTCGCTCCGCCGCGATATCGTTTCCGGTCGCCGAGTGCCGGCCGCTTTTCCGGTTGCGTCCGCGGCGCAGCAGCGCCAAAAGCCCCAGACCGAGCGCCGTGCCGCCGACGGAAACCGGGAGGATGTAGCGCCGGTAGTAATAGGTCCAGCGCATGGTGTAGGTGTAGACCGGGATGAAGTCACCCGCCGCACCGCGGTACCGCCAAACCCCGTCGGGACGGCGGCTGAAGTTCATGGCGTCGGGAAAGATCCGCTTGTTCTTGTTGTCGAGGACCAGGAAACGGACCGTCGCCCGCCTGTCTTCATGTTCCACCCCGATGAATTCCCGGACGTAGAAGCGCCGCCGACTCTCGGCGAATTTCCCGTCGTAGAGCTGGCGGTGGACGTACGATTCGATGAAATAGGCGAAGTCGTCCACCCCGGGTTCGCTCAGATCGAGATCGACCTTGATGCGTCCGGCGGTGGAGTGTGCTCCGGCGCTGCCGGCGAGCAGGCCGAACAGCACGATCAGGGCGGGGAGAAGAAGCAGTGTCTTGAGGGTCATGGTCGGTTCACCATCCTTTCCGGCGGCGGCGCGGGCCGGTGCCGTCGCCCGTGGATCAGGTTCGTCGGCGCTGCGGCGATCAGGTCGGTGCCGTTACGGTCGATCAGGCCGCTGGCGCTGCGGCGCTCGGGCCCGGTCGGCGTTGTCGAGGTTGTTTTCCGGGGCGGCGGGGGCGCTTGTGTCGTTGTCGGTATCCGGTTCCGCGCCGGCGGCGGCCGCCTTCCCCTCGCCGGGGACGGAAATTCCGCTCTCCCCGCCGGCAGTCCCTTGCCTTTCGTCGGTGCCGGCAGCGGCGTCTTTGGCGCCGTCGGCGGCGGTGCCGTTTCCGGCCGGGTCCGCCGTGCCGTCAGCGGCCTGCGGTTCCCGCTCCGCTGCCGCCGCGGTGTCGGCGGCGAAGTAGCGCTGGGACGCCGCCGCGTCGATGACCACGCCATGTTCCCGCCGCAGCCGGTCGTAGGTCTGCTGCCAGGCGTCGCGGTAGCGCCGCAACAGGACGTCGTTGCGGATATATTCCCGTCGCTCCTCGAGGTTTTGGGCCCCGTAGCGGTCGCGGTTGGCTTCGTAATGTCGCCGCACCTCATCGTCGGTGACGCGGGTGCGGTCGATTTCCGCGACCAGCTCGGTTTTCATAACCCGGAGTACCAGATCGGCGGTGAACTGGTTGATCTCGCTTTGCACCCGGGGGTCGTTGAAAAGCCCCAGTCGCCGGGCCTCGGCGACGATCGTCGCCATGTTCACCGCATGGTCGAGGACGAATTCCGGGGTCAACTGGTCGGCGCCGCGGCGGAACTGCGGTTTCCGCTGCAGCACCCGGCGGTGGGCGTCGAGATCCGCGGCGGTGAAGCGGCCGCCGTCGGCGAAGGTGACGATGACGTCCGCGGTTTCCGGTGCGGCCGGCCGGAAATACCGGTGGCCGAAGGCGACGGCACCGAACAGCAGGATGAGGACGATGAGCGGGATCAGGCGGTTGTTGTTCATGAGGCGTCTCCGATGATCGTAAAACGGGTTGGCGATGAGGCCGCGGAACACGGTTCCGGCGACATGCCGGCGCCGGGTTTGCCGGCAGGTTTACCCGCGGGCTGCGGTTTTACGGTGGTGGTTGCCGCGGGTTTACCGGCTGGTTTACCGGTTGGTTGCGCGCCGCTCACGGTGTCCGCGGCTTCGCTTGCGGTCGGATCGGGCCGGTCGTGTGGGGTGCGGTGCCCGGCGGCGGGCGCGTCGTTGGCGGCCGGAAACCATGGTTCCACCGGTTCGCGGCGCAGGCTGGCGACGAGCAGGTTGAGGTCGTCGGCCAGGTCCTTGAACTGGTCGCCCTGGCGGAAGGTGATCCGCTGTTCCGGCAGCCGGCCGGCGGCGATATCCCTGAGAATGCGACCGGTCTTGTGGATCGGTCCGGCGATGCCGAGGGTGTAGCGGAGGCTGTACCAGGTTGCCCAGGCGGTGATCAGGACGCAGAGCACCGCCAGCCAGGTGAGCAGCGAGGTGTCGAAGTCGGCCGTCGTGCGCCGGTCGAGGCGGAACAGGTAGAACACCGACAGGCCGAGGGCGGTGACGAGAACGGCGGGGATCTGCAGCGCGGCGATGCGCAGCGCGACGCCGAGCTGGAAGGGGCGGCGGACAAGTAGCCGGCGGCGGAATTTTTTTCCCGATTGCGGTTGTTTCATGTGAGCCTCACTCTCCTTTCGGGCTTTGCGATGGTTGACGGTTCAGGGGCCGCTGCGACGGATGTCGTCGGCGGTGTCGGCGATGCCGTCGGGTCCGGCGCTGATAATCAGATAGGCCCGCCGGCGGTCGAAGGTCCGGTAGACCAGGCGGTTGCCCCAGGCGTCGGTGCCTGCGGTGCTGATGCCGCTGTCGGATTCCTTGAAATTGGCCGCGAGCCAGGCGTCGAAGCCCCGCGCCGACGGTGCCCGACCGTGTTTGAGGCAGGTGCGGTCGAGCATCAGGCCGATGGACCGGAGGTCGCCGGCGGTGCTGATCCGGCGCGCCAGGTGGACGGTGTCGTCGTAGAACGACTTGATGGTGTCGGCGTTGCCGGCCAGCAGGCCCATGGCGATCCCGGCGACGAGGAGCTGGCGGATCAGTTCGACCATTTTTTCAATTCCTGTCTGTTGTTCCCCGCTCGCCGCCGTCCCCCGGCGGCCGGGAGGCGGGGCGCAAAACCGGGGCCTGGTTTTCTACCTGCCGGCGGAGTAGAGCGACAGCATCCCGGCGATCAGCGCCCAGGCGACGAAGCCGACGATGGCGCCGAGGGTGAGAATGAGCAGCGGTTCGATCATCACGCTCATCCGCGCGACCCGGTCGTTGAGCATGGTTTCGTGGGCTTCGGCCACCATCTGCATGGCCTGGTCCATGGTACCCGATTCCTCGCCGATGCGCGTCACCGCCACCAGCATCGGCGTGGCGATGGGGATTTCGGCGAGGACGGTGGAGAGCTGGGTGCCGGCGATGATGCGTTCGGCGCCGCGGTCGAGGTCGCGCCGGAAGGCGGTGTTCATGATCGTCTCCCGGGTGGCCGTGAGGGCGTCCACCAGCGGGATGCCGGCGCCCAGCAGCGAGGCCATGGTGTTGGTGAACTGGGTCACCGCGGCGAGGCGGAACACCGGTCCCACCACCGGCAGATAGATGCGCAGGCGGTCGATGACCAGCCGGCTCTCCGGAGCCGCCAGCAGGAAGGTGACGACGCCGGCGCCCGCCGCCAGGCCGCCGCCGATGTGCGCCAGGTGGGCGGTGACGAATTTCGACAGGTCGAGGATGAACTGGGTGTTCCACGGCAGTTGGCGGCCTCCCATGAGGGTGACGAAGCGCGGGATGACGCCGATGACGAGAAAGGCGATGACGCCGGTGGCGAACAGCACGACGATTCCCGGATAGATCAGGCTGAGGATGATCTTGGCGCGCAGGGCGGCGCGTTTTTCCAGGTAGGTGGTGAGCCGCTCGAGTACCGTTTCGAGGATGCCCCCCAGCTCGCCGGCGCGGATCATGCTGACCGCCAGGGGCGGGAACACCTTCGGGTGGGTGGCCATGGCGCTGCTGAGGGCGACGCCGCCCTCGATCTTGATGCGCAGGTCGTCGAGGACCGCCCGCAGGCGCGGGTGCTGTTCCTGCTGGTAGAGGACCATGATCGATTCGCTGATGGTGATCCCCGAGGTGATGAGCGCGGTGAGCAGCCGGAAGAGCAGGATCAGGCTCCGGCTCCGCACCGGGGTGACGGCGGCCAGCAGGGTCCGGTGGTCGAAACGCCGGGAGACCACCTCGCCGGTCTGTTCCCTGATGTCGATGATGCTCAACTGCCGCGCCGCCAGCCGCCGGGCGGCGTCGGCGGGGGACGGCGCGACGAGATGGTCGCGGACGATGGCGCCGTCGCCGCCCACCGCGGTATAGGCGTAGATGGGCATGGGCTACTCCATGGTGACCCGCACGACCTCCTCGGGGGTGGTCATGCCGGTGGTGATCTTCCGGATGCCGTCATCCCGCAGGCTGTGGTAGTCGGGGAGGCCGCGGGCATAACCGGCGATGTCGTCGGCGGTGGCGCCGGTGTTGATCAGCCGCTGGATTTCCCGGTCGCAGATCAGCAGCTCGAAGATGCCGGTGCGGCCCTGGTAGCCGGTGCCGTTGCAGCCCTCGCAGCCGGCACCCCGCCGGGTGCGGGCGCCGGGTATCGGTTCCAGCCCGAGGAGCTGCCATTCGGCGGCGCTGATATCGTGCCATGCGGCGCATCGCGGGCAGACGAGGCGGACGAGCCGCTGGGCCAGGACGGCGCGCATGGAGATGCCCACCAGAAACCGTTCGGCGCCGAGGTCCAGCAGCCGGGTGACGGCGCTGGCGGCGTCGTTGGTGTGCAGGGTGGAGAGCACCAGGTGGCCGGTGATCGCCGCCTGGAGGGCGATGCGGATGGTCTCGCCGTCGCGGATCTCGCCCACCATGATGACGTCGGGGTCCTGGCGCAGGATGGCCCGGAGCGCGGCGGGAAAGGACATCTTGATGCCGCCGTCCACCTGTGCCTGGTTGATGCCCTTGAGTTGCAGCTCCACCGGGTCCTCGATGGTGGTGATGTTGAGGGTGGTTTCCCGGCGCAGGATCTGCAGCGCGCCGTAGAGGGTGGTGGACTTCCCCGACCCGGTGGGACCGGTGACGAGGATGATGCCGTGGTTGAGCTTCAGCAGGCGGTTGAAGGCGGCGCGGTCGTCGTCGCCGAGCCCCAGGCCGTCGATGTTGATCTCCTCGTCCGGCGCCGGCAGCAGGCGCAGCACCACCTTTTCGCCGGTGACGATGGGGAAGACCGAGGTGCGGATGTTGATCGCCTCGAGATCGATGTCGAGAACCTCGGGGCGGAAGATGAAGGCGCCGTCCTGGGGCCGGCGGCGTTCGGCGATGTCGAGCCCCGAGAGTACCTTGAGGCGCGAGGCGAGTTTGCCGGCCAGCGTCGCCGGCAGGGTTTCGGTGGATTGCAGCAGGCCGTCGATGCGCAGCCGGATCTCGAGGCTGTCGCGCCGGGGCTCGAGGTGGATGTCCGAAGCGCCGCGGGTGACGGCCCGCACCAGCAGCTTTTCGATCAGCTCGACGATCATCCCGGTGTCGGTCTCCCCGGCGGCGCTCTCGGAGACCCGGATGGTGGTGTCGAACTCCCGGCTGTAGAACTGGTTCTGCAGCCGTTTCAGGTTGCCCGGGGTGGTGAGGACGAGTTTTACCGGGCGGTCGGCGAGACGCGCGACGGCCAGGAGCTGGTTCATTCCCACGGCCCCGGCGCAGGCGCAGAGGATGGCGTTTTTCTCGTCCGTGCCGATGGGGATGATGCCGTTCTTCAACGCCATCTTCCGCGGGATGAGCTGCAGCAGTTTGCGGTCGATGTCGGTCACCTGCTGGACCAGCAGCGGCATGCCGAGGAATTCAGCCAGCAGCCGGGTCATCTCCTTCTCGCTCAGGTAGCCGTGGCGCACCGTGAGGACACCGAGGCGTTCACGGTTCAGGCGCTGGGCCTCCAGCAGGGTGGAGAGCGCCTCGCGGGTGATGGCGCCGGCCTTGAGGAGGTATTCACCGAAGCGGTCGGGACGGGCTGCCATCATTTCCTCCGCAGGGACATGCGCTTTTGCAGCAGGTCGGGCCGCCGGGCGGCGGTAGTGCCGGTCTCGACGCTGATCTCGCCGGTATCGATGAGGCGGATGAGCGACTGTTCCATGGTCTGCATGCCGTGGTTGATGCCGGTCTCGATGGCCGAGTAGATCATCTCGTCCTTGCCCTGGCGCACGAGGTTGGCGATGCCGGCGGTGGTGAACATGATCTCCACCGCCGGCACCCGGCCGCCGCCGGCGGCGCGGGGCAGCAGGCGTTGGGAGACCACCGCGCGCAAAGCGGAGGAGAGCTGCTGGCGGATGTGGTTCTGCTCGTGTTCGGAGAATACCCCGACGATGCGGTTGATGGTGGAGATGCAGTCGCGGGAGTGCAGGGTGGAGAACACCAGGTGGCCGGTTTCCGCCGCCATGATGGCGGTGCGGATGGTTTCCAGGTCGCGCATCTCGCCCACCAGGATGACGTCGGGGTCGGCCCGCAGGGCGTCCCTGAGGGCGTCGGCGAAGGAGGATACATCGACGTGCAGTTCGCGCTGATTGATGACGCAATGGTCGTTCTCGTGGACGTACTCGATGGGGTCCTCGATGGTGATGATGTTGTAGCGGTGGCGGCGGTTGATCTCGTCGATGAGGGTCGCCAGGGTGGTGGGCTTACCCGATCCGGTGGGGCCGGTGACGAGAATGAGGCCGTCGCGGGTGTCCGCCAGCCGGGCAAGGCTGTCCGGCAGGCCGAGATCGGCGAACGTCGGGGTGCCGTCGGCCAGCAGACGGAGGACCGCCGACAGGGCGCCGCGTTGGTAGTAGGCCGCGAGGCGGAAGCGCCCCACCTGGGGCACGCTGAAGCCCAGATCGATGGATTTCCGTTCCGCCAGCACCTCCCGGTGACGCGGCGGCAGCACCGCCGTCACCAGGGCGCTGATGGCGTCGGCGTCGAGGACGGGCTCGTCCGCCAGCGGCCGCAGTTCGCCGCGGATGCGCAGCACCGGGGGCATGTTCGCGCTCAGGTGGAGGTCGGACGAGCCCTGCTCCCGGGTGCGGGCGAGGAGTTCCCGGAGCCGCGGCGGGATGATGGTGGCGGCGGTCACGGCTTCGGCTCCCGCGGGGTCGGGTAGGGGGCGAGGTGCCGCTCGCCGCCGTCACCGGCGGAGTGGGAGCTGCGGCGGGCGAGGAACTCGGCGGTTATCTTCCCGGCGACGTCGGGGTGGCTGATCACATGGGGGGTGATGACGATGATGGTCTCCGTTTTTTTGGTCAGATCCTGACGCTTCTTGAACAGGTTGCCCAGCAGCGGCACGTCGCCGAGCAGCGGCACCTTCAGCTCCTGGCGGTCGACGTTTTCGCGGATGATGCCGCCGATGGCCAGGGACTGCTCCGGCTGGGCGGTGATGATGGTCTTGATCTCGTTGACGTCGGTGCCATCGAGGGGGAACTGGAGGGTGGCGCCGGTGGCGTCGTCGATAACCGTGAGCTGGGTGATGTTGTACTTCGGGTTGGAGATCTCCGCCTCCAGGTTCATGGTGATGGTGCCGTCGTCGTTGATGAACGAGGTGATCACCACGTCGGTGCCCAGTTCCTTCTCCTCGACGGTGAATTCGAACAGCGTCTGGACCACGTTGCCCTCGTCGTCGAAGACGGTCTTGGTCTCCACGTCCTCGCGCAGCGGGATCTCCTCGCCGACGAAGAACTCCACCGTCGAGTTGTTGGCCGACATGAGGAACGGCGTTGCCAGGGTCTCCAGACGGCCCTCGCGGGCATAGAATTCCAGTCGGGCGCTGATCAGATCGTTGATGAAGCTGTACTGCAGGGTCGAGGCCGACAGCCCGATGCCGCCGGGCAGGGTGCCGCCGCCGGCGGCCGAGCCGCCGGTGGTGAAGGGCAGGGTGGAGAAGCCCGCCGGGGTGATCGTCTGGCGGCCGTCGATGTTCTGCAGGGTACGGTTTTTGTAATCGAACTGGAAAAAACTCTCGAAGCCGTCGTCGAGGTTGACCTGGAGAATGCGCAGCTCCAGCAGTACCTGGCTGGTGGGGGTGTCCAGGGCCTCGATGATGTGGCCGATGTCGGTGAGGATGGCGTCGTCCAGGGAGCGGGCGAGGATGCAGTTGTTGCGTTTGAAAACGGTGATCACCGCCGGCAGGGGCTTGCCGATCTCTTCGGAGACCTGCACCAGGTTGTCCAGCCGGTCGGCCAGGCCGAGCTTGATGATCTTCTCGCGGTCGGCGGCGGTGAGCAGCTCGGGTGTTGTCGCCCCGGCGCCGCCGCCGCCGCCGCCCGAAGATTCCTCCACGTAGCCGTAGGCCTCTTCGGCGCCGATGTCGGCGTAGTGGACCTGGGAACCCATGAGCGCCTGGACGATCCGCGCCAGGTCGACGGCGTTGGCGTAGCGCAGGTTGTAGGAGCGGGTGCGGTCGTGGCGGCGGACGACCATCTCGTTGGCGTATTCCCCCGTGGTCATCAGGGTGACGATGCCCGGTTCCTCCCGGTACCACAGGTCGTTGAGGCGGCAGATCGCCTCGATGGCCTGGCGCAGGGTGACATCCCGGACGTAGACGGTGATCGGCCGGGCCTGGGCTTCCGGGGTGGCGATGACGTTGCCGGGGAAGAGATCGGTGAGGGTTTCCACCACCACCGCCGTGGGTACGGCGCGGACCTGAATGAGTTCCACCCGCCGTTCCAGCGGCGGCCGCGCCGGTGCGGGTGCCGACGGGAGGGCGGCGGCCACGCCGGCGGTACCCTGGGGCTGTCCTGATGAACCGGCGCCGGAGCCGTCTACCGCGGTGCCGCCGATGATCCGGAAGAGGGGCTTTTCGGCACTCAGATCAGTCTCTGCCAGCGCCGGCGCCGGCGGCTCCGGCGCCGCGGCGGCGATGGGATTCCAGGGGGGCGCGGGGGAGATGCCGGCACAGCCGGAACCCAGCAGCGGTGCCGCGGCAAGCGCCGCGAAAAGGAGCGTGCGGAGCAATTTCATCGGCTTTCCACCGTCATCCGGCGGCCGTCGGCGGTGACCACCGTCAGTTCCCGGGCGGCAATGGCACGGACGGTGTAGATGTGCGGCAGGCCGTTGAGGGTGACGTTCAGGCGTGCGCCCGGGGCGACGATCTGGTAGCGGCCGTCCAGCAGGACGATGGCCCGGCGGGTGTCGTTGCCGCCGATGACCCCCGTCAGCCGCATCGCCGCCGCCGCTTCCTCGTAGCGATAGTCGGGGACGATGGCGGCGGAGGATTCGTCGAAGGGGCTGCGGGCCGCGGTCCGGGCGGCCGGGCCCTGATCGGTTGCGGCCTGCCCGGGCGGAGACTGCCTGGTTGCGGCCTGCCCGGCGCCGGTGGTGCGGGCGGTGTTGTCGGGGACGGGGGATGCGGGTGCGGCGCCGTCAACCGCCGCCGGGCGCGGGCTGAAGGGAAACAGCACCTGGCGCACCGTCTGGGGCATCGTCCATGCGGCTCGGGACATGGGGTGGGTGCAGCGTGCCAGAACGTTGTATTCCCGGTCCATGGCCACCGCCCGGATGACGGCATCGTCCGACCGGATCGCCGTGCGGTACGGGGGGTTGACGATCAGCTTGAAATCCATCCGGTCGGGATCGTATTTTACCAGGGGGAGCCGTACCGGGCGGTAATCGTCGCTGGTCAGCAGGTGCGGGGCGGCGTCACCGGTCAGCAGCAGGCCGTGGCATTCCCGCCGGCGGATCTCCCGGACCTTGATGTGACGGGTTTTCAGCGCTGGATACATGGCGCCGCACCAGGCCCCGGCCGGTTACGGCCGGGGCCTGGTGCGGTCGGGTGTCTGGTGCGGTACCGTTCCGGCGGTGTTGAGGGACCGGGGTTACGGCCGGATATCCCCCGGCCGCACCTCGATGGTGTGGTTCGGGCCGCCGTCGAAGATGATGACGAAATCCTTCGTCGCCGGCCGTTCCAGTTCCACCGTGCCGGTGAAATCGAGTGTCTTGCGGGTCAGGACCCTGCCCTTGCCGTCACGCACCTCGACGGCGGCGCCGGCGGCGCTGGAGCCGTCGGAGAAGGCGCCCTCGCAGGTGACGGAGCCGTCGCCGTTGGCGAAGCAGGTGAAGATCGGTGAATGGGCGTGGCCGGGGACGGCCCACGGCAGCAGGGCGACGGCGACGGCAATGACGATGCCGGGCATAATGTTGTTGTTTCGGTGCCGCATGGTGACGTGATCCTCCTATAATCGAAGCCGGTGAGCGGTGGTCGTTGGGTTTCTCGCTCAGGACAGAGCCATCATCCGCCGCGGCCGTTCGCTCCCGTTTTCGCGCCGCATGGCGATGAGCATCCGGCAGCCGAGCCGCAGGTTGTTGCGCATCGCGGCGGCGGCGCGGTCACCGTTGCCGGCCTTCAGGGCGTCGATGATGCGGTCGTGGCAGCTCAGCAGTTCGTCCAGATCCGGCGCGGCGGAGATCATGAACCTGAGCCGCAGGAACTGGCGGTTCAGGTTCTTGAGATACTCGTGCATCTTGCGGTTGTCGCCAATGGCAACGATGCGCAGGTGGAAATCGTTGTGCGCCCGGGTCATCGCCGTCAGCGCGCGCCTGCCGGCATGACCGCAGACCGACCGGTTGAGGCCTCGCAGCTCCTCGACCTGGGCGTGGGTGATCACCGCCGCCGCCCGGCGCGCCGCATGGGTCTCCAGCAGTTCGCGGATCTCGTAAAATTCGCTGATGTCGCGCTCGTCGATGTCGGTGACCATCACCCCCCGGCGGGGGATGATGCACAGGAATCCCTCGGCTTCGAGCTGGTGCAGGGCCTCGCGTACCGGGGTGCGGCTGACGTTCAGGCTGTTGGCCAGGTCCAGTTCGAGGATTCGCTCACCGGGGACCAGGCGCTGGTCGATGATCGCGGTGCGCAGCAGTTCGACAACCTGCTCCCGCAGGGTCTGGTGGTTGAAGGACATCTTCGTTTCCAGTCTGATCGGGGCTGGATTCCGGCGCGAAACCTTGCCGTCGCATTCCGGCGCCGGGCGGCGCTGTTCCACAACGGCCGGGTCGAAAGCCGCGGCGAGGGGTATGGGATGTTGGGTTTCCATGGTTGTGTTCCTCATGGTGGATGTTCGCCGGCCACCCTACTGATGGTCGGCGGCAAGCCGGCGGATGCCGGTCAGGTTGGTGACGACGACGCGGCCCTGGTGGTTTTCGATCAGCCGGCGGTCGGCGAAGAGCTCGATGACCCGCTGTACCATGTCGGCACTGACGCCGATGATCCGGGCGGTACGTTCCAGCGGCCGGAAGTCCAGAGTGATGTCGGCCGGGCTGTTGAGTTCGGCGGCGATGCCGCCGAGACGGCCGACGATGTACTGCGCCACCAGCGCCGGGGCGGACAGACTGCGCCGGTTCCGGGGCCGTTCGACATCCGCGCCGGGGGTGAAGATGCCGCCGCGGGAGAATACGCCGGTGCCGGGGGTGCTGTTCATGACCGCCTCCGCTGTTTCATGCCCTCCAGGGCGAGGTCAGCCCAGTCCCGCACGCGGGCGCCGACGTTGTCGTCGCCGTCGCTGATGCGCAAGCCCGGGGTGGCCATGATGCCGCCCAGGCTGCCGACCTTTTCCTCGAGGGTGTCCACTGCGGCGCAGAAGGTGTCGGGGTAGCCGTCCTCGTCGCCGGCACCGAAAACGGCGAATATGCGCCCTTCGAAATCGATGTCTTCGAACCGGTCGGACAATTTCTCGAAATCCTCCTGCAGGTCGCCTTCACCCCAGGTGGAACAGCCCAGCAGCAGCAGATCGCAATCTTCGATGAGCTGCGTATCGACGTCCGGGGCTTCCTCGATGACGGCGGTTATCTTGCGTTCCTCCAGGTGTTCCTTGAGGATGAACGCAAGCTGTTCGGTGGTGCCGGTGGTCGAGCAGTAGACGATCAGTGCCTTCATGACGGTGCTCCTTTGTTTGTTCAAGTAGAGTTTGTCGCGTTGCTTATTGTTTGATCCTTCTAACATATGCTGTCATGCCATCTTTTGGTGCCGCCGTCTGTGACCCCGGTCACATTTTTGTATTTTGTTGCAATGTCATCCTCATTTTTTCAACCGTTCCGGTTGGTTTCCAAGGTTGTCCGCCAGGATCACTACCGCACGACCCGCGGCCGTATTGAAATCATCGCCCGCGGCGCGTTCAGCCTTCGCCGGCGATGGTGTCGAGGGTGTGTTCGTCGAGGATGCGGACCACCCCCTGGCGGTAGCTGATCGCGCCCCGGCGGGCGAGGGCGTCGAGGATGCGGTGCATGGTTTCCCGGGCGATGCCGATCTGGGCCGCAGTCAGTTGCAGCGGTTTCAGTTCGCAGCGCAGCGTGGTGCCGACCGGTTCGGGGTGGCCGGTATCGAGCAAAAACCGGGCCACCCGCGCCGTGCCCGGGAGCATGCGCTGGCAGTATACCCGGCGGTCGGTGCGGTCGGTAACCGCCGCCATCACTCCGAGAACGGCGCGGGTGAATACCGGTTCGCGGGCGAGGCAGTCGAGGAACGAGCCGCGGGGGAAGAGCAACAGCCGCGCCGGGGTGATGGCCTCGGCGGTCACCCGGTAGCGGCCGTCGTTGAACATCGCCGTCAGGCCCAGGGGATCTCCGGGCCCGCTGACCCGCAACACGCACTCGCGGCCGCAGGGGGCGAGGATGATATGCTTGATTTTGCCGCTGAGTACCAGGTAACAGCCGTGCGCGAGTTCGTCCTGGCGGAAGAGTACCGTGCCGCGGCCGATGGCGGCTTCCCGCGCCGGAGCGACGAGGTTGGCGGCGGTTTCCTGCGGCAGCTCGCGGAACAGCGCGGAATCGGCGACGATGCGCCAGTCGGTCGGCGACAGCCGTGGCGGCCGGAAGGGCGTGATCAGTGGCTGCTGGGCGGTGGCGTTCATTATGGATCATCCTTTCCGGTTGCCGTGTCGGGAGCCCGGCGATTCAGCTTCGCGGGGCGGCGTAGAGCAGATCGAGGCGGCCGATCATGCCGCTGCCGGCAAGCCGCCGGGTTATGCGCTGAAAGGGATAACTCAGGAAACTCATGGCGGCGTAGTGTCGCAGGCGTTTGTAGGTTCGGTGCAGCAGCAGTGAGGGATGAAGCGAATCGTAGATATTCCAGCCGCGGGTAAGGAGATGTCGGTGCCGGTCGCGGTGCAGGTAGCCGCGGACGTCCTTCAGCGGGATGCCCATGAGCAGGCCCAACTCCGCCGGCAGGGTGCCGTCGCTGCTCCAGCGCTCGAGGCAGCCGGCGATGAAAGGGTCCGGCCGGCAGACGGCGGCGGGAAAGCCCCGTTCGGTCATGAAACGGCGCACCACGTGTACCGCCAGCAGCCGGGCGCAGGACTCACGATGGAAAAAGATTACCGTCTGTCCCGGCCGCGGGGTATCACGTTCCGGAAGCACGCGGTAATCCAGCGCCGCCAGGGTGGCGAACTCGTTTTTGACCCCATTCCAGGCCTGGCGGCAGGTGGCGCATTCGGGCAGGTCGCGGGGAAAGAGGCGCATCACCGTCATCGGTTTGATGCCCGCCATGGTCGGACCGAGATGGTGCAGCAGTTTGAACTGAAAGCGTTCCGCCGGCGTGAGCAGGCGGCGGTCGGTGACCCGTGCGAGATGGTTCAGGCGGATCAGCTCGTTGTCGCCGCTGACCACCAGGTAGTGGTTGCCGTGACGGTAGAAATCCTCCGCTCCCAGCTCGCGCAGACAGGTGGCGGGGGAGGCGGCACGCGGGGCGGCTGATTGAATGTTCGTGGTCATGGTAACTCCTTTGGCGATGGGGCGGGAACTGTGGTTTCCGGTTGATAAGACTTATGATGTCTGTGCGACAGCAGGATGTTCGAGATCATTGAAAAAGTGTAAAATATTAAACCATGTTATAAATGACTAACTAAGCGGACCGAAAAAAACCGCCCGGTGGCGGCGGTCGCGGCCTGTTACGCCGTTACGGCGCGTTCAATCGTGATGGTTTCGAAACCGCGCTCCATTCTCTCTCGTTGCGCTGCCAGCGAGTCATCCGCAGGACGGTGACGCCGCTTTCTCCGGCTTTTGCGCGCCGTGAATCCGGAAAAGGGGCAGAGTGTGTCGTGCCTGTACGCTGCCACCTTCGGCGTATATTGGCAGCTGTTGCGGTTGCCTCAATCGTTCCGGTCCGGGCCGGCGGCGATGGGGGTGTTCCGCAGCAGGGTGCAGGGCGGCTGCGATGCGTCGCAGGACTTCATCGTGTGGCCGGTTTCGCTGTAGTAGTGAAACCCCTCGAGCCAGGCGTCGCCGGCCCGGGGACACTCGTTGATGAACTCGATGAAACTCACCAGGCGGCCCATTACCTCCTCGTCGACGGCGTGTTCCAGCCGGTGGGCGTTCTCCTCGGCGATATTCTCATCGAGGCCGAGGATGCGGGTGAGGAAGGAAGCGATGATCTCGTGCTTTTTGGCCAGCCGCCGGCCCAGCCGCCGCCCCTTTTCGCTGAGGGTGATAAACTGGTGCGGCGCGTAGTCGATCAGCTCCTGGTCGGAGAGGTTTTTCAGCGCCGCGCTGACCGTCGACAGGGACACCCCGAGCAGCCCGGCGATGTCCCGTACCCGGGCAACCGGCTGCTCCTCTAGGATGCGGTGGATGGTCAGCAGATAATCCTCCTGGGTGGCGGTGAGCGGGGATGCCGTGGCGGTGGACGTCATGATATCCTCTCATGTTAGATTTATTTAACTTTGTTTTCAATAACAGAGGTTGCGGTCACTGTCAAATATTTTTTTGCGTACCCCGGCCATCTCCCCCTCCCCGGCCCCGGCGATCCCATGTCCGGGCGCGTGAACATCAACAACCTTACGGCATTCTCCATCGCCCGGAGGAACCCGGATTCACCATCCGCCCGGGCGCCTGAAAATAAGCCGGCGTGGCTGAGGCGGTAAACGCGATGGACGTGCCGCCGATCCCGAAAAAAAACTTGACATGTGTTTCGGTTTTCGTATAAGCATCGCTTCGACGATTAGAGTTCGATAATACTAACTCAATTGGTGTGACCGGGATTGACGACGCTGCAAAGCGTCCGGGACCCGGCGCGACCACGGTCATGGTTGGGGAGGCGTCGGCGGGCGGGTGGCGGAGCGCACGGGGATGGTGTCAAACCTCGTCTGCGGTCGCCATGGCGTCGGGATCGGGCGCCGAGGCGGGCGCGGCCCCGGTGGTTACCGACGAAGGAGATGCACGGATGGTGCTCAGCACGGTGCGCTGCGGTACGAGTCTGCGGCTGCTGCGGGTTGATGCCGGCCGCGGATTGCGGAGTCGGCTGACGGCCATGGGTCTGGTGCCGGGGGCGGAGATCGAGGTGGTCGCGAACCACGCCGGCGGGCCCCTGGTGGTGTCGGTGGACGGGACACGCATCGTGCTTGGCCGGGGTATGGCCGAACGTATATTCGTCGGGTAAACGCTGAATTGAAAGGTGGTGAAAGGCCGGATGCGAACCCGCGCCGATTTTTTTTGCCGTTAATGTTTGGAATTGCTAATATTGTCAATTGTAAAGCTTTTGCAAAGGTCATGCAAAAGAGGTGCATGGTCTCGAAATGTGTCAACTCAGTCACTGAAAGAGGAGAAACGAGGATGAAACAACAAGGTCTGAAACAGGTGTTTGCGGTTATGGTTCTGGCGCTGGTGCTGGGCGCGGCGCTGCCGGCGGCGGCCCATTTCCAGATGCTCTACACCCCGGAGTGCGCCCTGTCGCGGGGCGGGCTGATCGATTTCAAGCTCGTTTTCACCCACCCCTTCGAGGCCGGGCACACCATGGACATGGGCACGCCCGAGCGTTTCTTCGTGGTCCACAAGGAACAGCGCGAGGATCTTACGAAAGAGGTCAAGCCCATCACCTGGACCAGCCTGACCAACAGCGGCAAGGCCTGGGAGCTGACCGGCTACCGCCTCAAGGGGATGGGTGACTTCGTCTTCTGCATGGTGCCGGCGCCCTATTACGAAGGTTCCGAGGATATCTTCATCCAGCAGTGCACCAAGATGATCGTCAACGTCGCCGGCGCCCCCACCGACTGGGATGCCGAGGTCGGCCTGCCGGCGGAGATCGTGCCCCTGGCCAAACCCTACGCCCAGTGGACCGGCAACGTCTTCCAGGGGGTGGTGAAGAGTGCCGGCAAACCGGTGCCGTTCGCCGAGATCGAGGTGGAATTCCTGAATCACGAACCGGACATGAAGGCCAATCGCTTCGCCGCCGCCGCCGCCGTCGAGGCGCCCCAGGATGCCTTCGTCACCATGACCATCCGCGCCGATGCCAACGGCACCTTTACCTTCGCCATGCCGAAGGCCGGCTGGTGGGGTTTCTGTGCTCTGGGCGTGGGGCCGGATACCGAGCATGACGGCAAAGAGCTGTCGCAGGATGCGGTGATCTGGGTCAAGGCCGTCGATCCGGCGGGCAAGTGACCGGCGGGGGCGAAACCGCGGCGCCGGCCGATCGCTGCTGCAACCCGGTTGCCGGCCGGATAACTGTTGCAGGAAGATGGTGAAACCGCCGGCGCCGGCCGATTACTGCTGCAACCGCCGGCGCCCGTCGACCGCTGAATCCGTAGCTCCTGCGCCTTTGATTTCTGAATCCTGGTCGCGCCTCAACGGAGCCTGTTACAGATTCCTACCGTTTTGGGAATGGCGCAAGGTTCGAGTGGTTACCAAGTCATCATCAGTTTGGACACCGGCAAACCGGTGCCCCGGAAGAAAAAAAAGGAGGAACCCATGAAGAAGATATGTACCCTGTTCGCCGTCGTCCTGGTAGTCCTGCTCGTATGTGCCTTTGCCGGTCCGGCGGCCGCCAGCGGCGATGCCGACCTGCAACGCAAGATCGATCTACTCGAGCGCCAGCTCAACGACCTGCAGCGGCAGTTGACCAGCCAGCGCCAGGACATCGAGGAGAATCGCAAGAAAACCGAATCAATCGGCGATGCCGCCGGCGCCTTCGAAAAGATCGCCGAGCATGTGACCATCAGCGGACTTATCGAGGTCGAGGCCGGTTTTACCGAGGATTACGATGGCAACGACGAAAGCGATATCGTCCTGGCGACGGTGGAACTGGGCATTGATGTCGACCTGCACACGTATGTTTCCGGTCATATTCTGCTGCTCTGGGAAGAGGATGACACCGAGCCGGTTGACCTTGACGAAGGCTATATCACCATCGGCAACACCGAGTTCTTTCCGGTCTACCTCCAGGCGGGGAAGATGTATGTGCCCTTCGGCAACTTCGAAAGCCACATGATCTCCGACCCGCTGACCCTGGAGCTGGGTGAAACCCGCGAGTCCGCGGCGCTGCTCGGGCTTGAATACGCCGGGTTTTACGCCGGCGCTTACGCCTTCAACGGCGACATCGACGAGATCGGCGACGACAACGAGATCGAGTGCTTCGGCCTCAATGCCGGCTACGCCTTCGAGAACGAGCAGTTCAGCTTCGATATCGGCGGCGGCTGGATCAGCAGCATCGGTGACTCCGACGCCCTGGGTGATGCCCTGCCGGGTGAGATTAACGATCATGTCGACGGCCTCGCCGCCCATGCCATCATCTCCTGGAGCGGCCTGACCCTGATCGGCGAGTACGTCGGCGCCAACGACGACTTCGAGGCCGGTGAACTGGATTTCCGCGGCCAGGGGGCCGAGCCCGAGACCTGGAACATCGAACTCGGCTACACCTTTGCCGTCGGCGAGCGGGAGGCCTTCGTCGCCGCCGCCTGGCAGGGTTCCGATGAAGCCCTGGCGCTGGAACTGCCGGAAGACCGCTGGCTGGCCGCCGCCGGTATCGGCATCTTCGAAGGCCTGTCCCTGGCGGTGGAATACGCCCATGACGAGGACTATGACGAAAGCGACGGCGGTACCGGCGACGAAGCCGATACGGTGACGGTACAGTTGGCGTTGGAGTTCTGAGCGTAAATTGATTTCTGAGAACCTGATCTTTCGTTCGGCCTGTCTGTCTGCGGCACGTTCAGACAGACAGGGGCAGCGTGCGGCCGGTAATCCGGGTCACTGCGGCGATCCTCTCTGGAGGCCGCAGTGACCCGGAAATGAAGCGCCGCGAATCCAAAGCTGTTATCGTGCCATCCCTGATCATCGCTGTCAGGTACCGGCATGTGTAAAGGTTTGATCCTGATGTCTGTAAAGATATGTCATTTCACCCCCGGCCGGATGCGCGTCAGGGTGCCGTCATGGCGGCATCGCGCGTACCGGGCCGGGGAGCTGGCCCGCTGGCTGGGTACGGCCGCGTTCATCGACCGGGTCGAGGTGCGGCCGGCCAGCGGCAGCGTCATCGTCCATTGCCGTCCCACCGTCAGCCGGCACGCGCTGCGTGGCCTGGTGCTGGGCTGGCGGCCGGGGCCGCTGCCGGCGCCTGCGGCTGGAACCGCGACCGCCGCCGCGGCGGCCGGCAGCCCATGCCGGCTCCATCCCGTTACCGCGCCGGAGGTTTCGGAACGGCATGGTGCCTGTCGCCTGGACTGCCGCAACTGCCGGCCCGACCGGCGGCCGGAATCACTGTTCTCCCAGGTCGCCGGGGTGGCGCTGCTCACCGGCTACGTGGTCGGCGTTTTCATCCGGGAAACGTTCTTCGGCGTTGTGGTTTCCGGCGCCGCCGTGAGCGTCACCGCCGCGGTGGTGCTTGCCGGCGCCCTGCCCCTGTTCCGTCACGCCTGGGCCGATCTCAAAAGCGGCCGCCACGCCAGCCTGTTCCCCTTCCTCGCCGGAACCTGTGCCCTCGCGGTGCTCCTCGGCGAGGCCCTGACGGCGCTGGAGGTGGTGTGGATCCTGCGTATCGGCATGCTGCTGGAGGATTATGTCGCCCGCCGGTCACACCGGGCGATTCGTGAAATCGTCACCCTGGCGGCGAAGAACACCTTCATCCTCGTCGACGGGGTCGAGGTGGAGATCCCGGTGGAGCAGGTGGCGGCGGGCAATGTCGTCGTCTGCCACACCGGTGAAAAGATCCCCGTGGACGGCCAGGTGGTCCGCGGCGAGGCCCTGGTGGACGAGTCACCCATCACCGGCCGGGCGGTACCGGAAGAAAAGTGTGCCGGCTCCCGCACCTTCGCCGGCACCATCGTCAGTCACGGGGTATTGTTCATCCGTGCCGAGCGGGTGGGGGATGACACCTACCTGTGTCGGGTGCTGCACCTGGTGGAGGAGTCCCTCGACAACCGTGCCCCGGCGGAGACCCGTGCCGACGTGCTCGCCAACCGGCTCATGCGCATCGGCGCCATAACCGTCGCCGGTACCTGGCTCCTGACCTGGAGCGCCCGGCGCGCCTTCACCGTGCTGCTGGTACTCGCCTGCCCCTGCGCCACGGTGCTTGCCGCCTCCACCGCGGTGGCCGCCGCCCTTGCCAACGCCGCCCGCAACCACATCCTCGTCAAGGGCGGTCTCTACCTTGAACAGATCGGCACGGCGGATTGCTTCTGCTTTGACAAAACCGGCACCCTGACCGCCGACAGCCCACGGCTGGTGGATATCTTTCCGCGCACGCCGCGGCAGAATCCTGACCGCATCCTGGAACTGGCGGCCGCCGCCGAGATGCACAACCAGCATCCCCTGGCCCGTGCCCTGCTCGCTGCCGCCCGGGAGCGGGGCCTCGAACCGCCGGCCCACGCGGTGTGTGAATTCGTCCTTGGTCGCGGGGTGCGGGCGCAGGTAGGTGACGATATCATCCTCGTCGGCAACGAGAATCTCATGCACGACGAAGGGGTTGACTGCACGTATTATCGCAACACCGCCCGGGCGCAGATCGAATGCGGCAACACCCTGGTGTATGTCGCCCGGAACAACCGTCTCCAGGGGCTCATCGCCATCGCCAACACCGTCCGGCCCGGTGCCGAAGCGGTGCTGCGGTGGTTGCGCCGGGACGGCGTCGAACATCTCTACCTGGTCACCGGCGACCACGAGCCCGTGGCCCGGGAGATGAGCGCCCGGTTCGGTTTCGACGACCATCATTCCGAGCTGCTGCCCGAGGACAAAGCGGATTATATCGATCAACTGCAGCGCGACGGCCGGCGCACGGTGATGGTGGGCGACGGGGTCAACGATGCCCTCGCCCTGACCCGCGCCGGCATCGGCATCGCTATGGGCGCGGGGGGCGCCGAGGTGGCCATCGAGGCGGCGGACATCGCCCTGGTGGACAGTGACCTTGAGCGGCTCGTCCGCCTGCGGCAACTCAGCCGGCAGACCCTCGCGGTCATCGAACAGAACCATCTGCTGGCCATGAGCACCAACGTCGGCGGGGTGATCTTCGGCGCCGCCGGCCTGCTGACGCCGCTGATGGCCGGGGCGCTGCACATCGTCCACACCCTGGGCATCCTGGTCAATTCCACCCGGCTGCTGGGCTGGGAGGCCCCGGGGTTGCCCGCCGGCGCGGCGGTGACGATATCCACCGAGGCTGTCATTGGGGCTGCCACTGAGGTTGCCAGTGAGGCTGCCACAGAGGTTGCCACTGAACCCGCCCCTGAGGCTGCCCCTGAGGCTGCCCCTGCGGCTGCCCCTGCGGCTGCCCCTGAGGCTGCCACTGAAGCTGCCACTGCGGCGGCCGCTGACGCCACGACCGTCGCCGCGGTCAGACGCTGAAGTATCCGCGCAGCGTCTGGGACATGGCGGTGATGTGCCGGTGAAGCACCGGCGACGTGAAGGAGAGAACATGAACGATACCAAAACCCGTGAGCACATCATCGCGCTGCTGCTGCAGGCGGCGCCCCACGCCCGCGTTGCCCATCATATCCGCGGGCGCATCCGGCTCAAATTCGCCGTCAGTGCGGTAAAGGTGCTGGTCGGGGAGGATGTCGCCGGTTCCCTGGCGAAGATCCCCGGCATCCGGCAGCAGAAATTCAATCCGGCCAGCGGCTCGGTGCTGGTGGAGTACGATCCCGCCGTCATCGCCCCCGATCTCTGGGAGGAACTGGCCGCGTACAGCGGCGGTGCCGGTGGCGATCACCTGCGTGAGCGCCTGGCGGCACTCTGGGATACGGCCGTCAACGGCGAACGAGGAAGGTAAGGGAGGAAGAGATGGAGCAAAGCTGTACCTGCGATGTCCCGATGGACTCCGGTGGCCCGCCGGCGGTGGACGCCGGCGCCATGTTCCGACCGGAAGAAGGATGCGACGGTGGCCGCGATACGGCGGTGAACGAACCCCGCCCGGCAGCGCCGCCGGGCGGCGCTGCCGGGATGGCGCCGGAGATGCAGGCTGTCGCCGGGCCGTATGACGGCGCCCCGCAGTATATGCCGGGCGGACAAGTTGCTCCGGCGCCGCAATATGGGTATGCCGGCTTCCCGCCGGCGCCGCAATACGGGTATGCCGGCTT
>JAFGAM010000089.1 GCA_016933675.1 Candidatus Anaeroferrophillacea bacterium | reverse complement strand
TTCGATATGATAAGCGCGCGTGACATGGCTTTTCCTCACCTAGTATGCGTAGAGTCTTCCGTACGGGCGGAGCGACTTGGGGTAGAGTTTGATGAATTTCCCGGAGAGTATCTTCTCGGCGTCGCCGCCGAAGCACGCGACATAATCCGTCACGTGTTTCCTGAGAACATCGTAATCGTTTTCATCCGGAATGGCAATACCGACTTCCTTGCCGAGCTGGTGTTCTTCCACCTCGCCGCGGAGGTAGATGACGCCGCCGTGCATGCCGGTGCCGATGTATCGGGCCCGGTGCCGCTTGCCGTTTTCCATGCCAATGCCCAGCAGGATGAGTACGCCGCCGGCCATGTATTCGCCGCAGAAGTCCTGCGCCGTCTCGCCGATGACCAGGACGGGCATCTTTTCCTTGTATTCTTTCATGTGAATGCCGGCCCGGTAGCCCACGCCTTCACGGATGATGATAGTCCCGCCCCGCGCCGCCAGTCCCACCGTGTCTCCGGCGTGGCCGTGAATCACAATGCGGCCTTCATCCATGGTGTTGCCGCAGCCGTCCTGGGCGTTGCCGTTGACGGTGATAACCGGCCCTTTCATGAACATGCCGAGGTCGTTGCCCGGCGTGCCGTTGACGGTAATGTTGACCGGGGCGTTGAGGTCCGTGCCGATGTACCGCTGGCCGCAGACGTTATAAATCCTGATATCCCTCACCCCGCTGGCGACTATTTCCCGGAGGCGGGCGTTGAGGTCGCGGTAGTAGACCCCGGCGGCGTCGATGACAGCCGGTGCCGGTGTGGTGGTGCCGGTTTGCTGGTCATTTGTCATAATTGTATCCTGTTCCGCCATCATAGTCATCCTAGCTGCCTGCCATTCTCACGCCCAGTATTTGCATCTCGGTGTCGGACAGGTCGATGGCACGCAGGTGGTGCCGGTTGCCGCGCAGGCTCTCGAGGGCGTTGACGCCGAGGCCGCCGAGGATGTCTTTCAGTTCGATGCTCCAGCCGCGGATAAGGTTGGCCGCACGCTTTGCGCCGATATCAGGGTTGATGCGCTTGGTCAGCTTGATATCGCTGGTGCAGATGCCCCAGGAGCAGCGGCCGGTATGGCACTGCTGGCATACGTGGCAGCCGAGCGAGATAAGGGCCGCCGTGCCGATGTAAACAGCGTCCGCACCGAGCGCGATGGCCTTGGCGATGTCGCCGCTGTTGCGGATGCCGCCGGCGATGACCAGCGA
>JAFGAM010000088.1 GCA_016933675.1 Candidatus Anaeroferrophillacea bacterium | reverse complement strand
TGTTCCACCGGCCCCATCAGGTGATAGGCCAGCGAAAAGAGATGATAGCCGTGGTCAAAGACCAGCGGCCCGCCGCCACAACGTTTCGCGTCGAAGCGCCACGCCCACGCACTTAACGGCACCTTCCAACCGGTCTTGCTCTTGCCGGTGCTCACGTGGATGCGGATCATCTGCGGCTCGCCGATCTCGCCGGCCTCGATCATCGCCTTCGCGCGGACGTGCGGCGGATAAAAGACAAAGTTTTCGTACACCCGCAGCACCACCCCCGCCTCACGCGCCGCCGCGATCATCTGATCGGCCTCCTCGGCCGTGTGCGCCATCGGCTTTTGCACCGAAACGTGCTTGCCGGCTCGACAGGCGGCCACGGTCATCGAAGCGTGCAGGTCGTGCGGCACCAGCAACTCAACCAGGTCTACCTCCGGGTCGTCCAGCACCTGGCGGTAATCGGCGTAGACCCGTTCCACCCCGCAAGCGCGCGCCTGCGTTTGCGCGTGGCGGCGATTGGTGTCGCACACGGCGACAATGCGCGCCCCCTCCACATCGCGGTAGCCCAATGTATGCAAATCGAAAATCCGGCCACACCCCACAATAGCAACTCGAATCGGCGACATTCGGCCCTCCTGGAATCGCAGTAACCCTCCCGCAGGTTCTAAACCTTGCGGGAGGGCAGGTTGTCCGGCTTATTGTTCCTCGGCCCGTTCCTGCTCATAGCAGGCCCGCCGGTCACTCAGGTACGTGGGTACCGGCACGTCCCACCAGCCCACCGCCGGGCTGCCGGAGAGGGGGTAGTTCCGCTCAACCAGCACCTCGATCACCGCCGGCTGCCCGGAGGCAAAAGCCCGCTCCAACGCCGGACGCACCTCAGCAGGGGCCGAGACCCGCTCGGCGTAGCAGCCGAAGCCGCGGGCAATCGCCGCCAGATCGGGCGAGACCGGCCGATCGTCCTTGAGAAATTCAGCGCCCACCGCCCGTTCCGGCCCGTAGACGGCTGCCTGCAGGTCGCGGATGGCGATCCAGCCGGCGTTGTTCGCCACCACATAGACGACGGGCAGGTTATATTGCACCGCCGTCGCCAGCTCTTGCAC
>JAFGAM010000087.1 GCA_016933675.1 Candidatus Anaeroferrophillacea bacterium | reverse complement strand
ATTGCCATCCTGGACACGGGCATCGATGACACGCATCCCGCTCTTGACGATATGAACGATGACGGGGATGTAGTATCAGATCCGAAAGTGGTCGACCTTGTAGACTTCACCGATGATGGAGACGGTTTTGATTATGTCGGTCACGGCACCCATTGTGCCGGTATTTCCGCCGGCACCGCGGCGGGTACAGCCTATGAAGGCATGGCCCCCGGAGCCTGGCTGTGGAACGTCAAGGTCCTCGATCATACCGGCAGCGGCTGGGAAAGCTGGATTATTGACGGTATCCAATATGCTTCGCTCGGTCCCGATGGAACCACCGGAACGGGCGATGAAGCCGATATCATCAGCATGAGCCTGGGCAGCCAGACCGCCAGCGTCGGGGATGATCCGGAAGGCCGGGCGGTCAAAGCGGCTGTCGAGGCCGGTGTTGTGGTTGTTATTTCCGCCGGCAACAGCGGCAATGACGGCGTTGATGACGCCTACACCATCGGCCGTCCCGGTCTGACAGAAGAGGTCATTACCGTGGGCGCCCTCAACGAGGCTTTCAACGGCGTCGTCGATTTCAGCAGCCGCGGCCCCACGCTGGATGAGCGCATCAAGCCGGATATCCTCGCCCCCGGTGAAGCTATCATGTCGAGTGTACCCTACGGGGAACATTATGATATCACCTATGGTGATAAAGTTGCTGACGGCTACGCGCCCCTGGATGGCACCTCCATGGCCTGCCCGCACGTGGCGGGCGCGGCGGCGCTGCTCCTCCAACAGGCTGCCGGCTCGTTCCCGGGTACCCTTCCCGCCCCGCAATTCGTCAAGAACGCCCTGCTGTGCTCGGCTGAAGACCTCGGCCTGGGTGTGTTCCACCAGGGCGTTGGAAGATTGGATATGACCGCCTGCTGGGGAGCTGACGGAGCGCCGGATGTCATGCTCGCGCCTGCCAACCAGTACCTCGGTGATTATGATATATCGGCTCCCACAGCCGCCGGCTCGCTGACGTTCTACGCCGGCGATACCGCCCGTAACCTCACGCTGACCGGAACGCTTGTCAAAGCCGCTACCGGAGAGGCAACCGCTTCCAGCATCAACTTCACGGGAGGTAATACCGTCT
>JAFGAM010000086.1 GCA_016933675.1 Candidatus Anaeroferrophillacea bacterium | reverse complement strand
TCTGTCTCATCTATTCACCGTGTTCCCATATCATTCGAGGACCAACCATGAAACCTGAAAATATCCCTTACGCCCCCGAAACGGAATTCGACCCACGGCGCTGGCGCCGGCTGGTTATCGATGACCTGCCGCTCTACGTGCAGCCGGAAAAGCCCGACTGGTTCGTTCCCTCTGCCGCCGGCGACCGCATCCTGCGGAACCTCGCCGCCGGGAAGCCGGTCGGCGGCGACCTCGATACCTACCGCTTCCTCCAGCGCCTGCCGGCGAGCACCCCGACGCCGGATACCGGCCCGCCGCCAGCGCCGGCGCTCCGGGAATTGTGGTTCCACATTACCAACCACTGCAACCAGAGCTGCCGCCACTGCCTCTTCTCCTGCGGCCCGGACCGGCGCGAGGAACTGGCGGCGGCAAAAATCACCGCGCTCGCCGACCGGGCCTTCGGGATCGGCTGCCGGGTATTCGCCATCACCGGCGGCGAGCCCTTCGTCCACCCGGAAATCGCCGCGATTATCGACCATCTGCTGGGTTACGGCAACACCCACGTCGCGGTACTCACCAACGCCACGTTGCTGCAAAAATTCGCCGCCGACCTGGACCGCTGGCCGGCGGACCGTTTCCATCTCCAGGTCAGCGTCGAGGGCAGCCGTAAGACCCACGATCACCTGCGCGGCGCCGGCACTTTCGACCGGCTGCGGGATACCCTGCACTGGCTGCGGGAACGGGAGCGTCCGGCAACGCTGTCCATGTGCGTCACCGAGAATAACGTCGAGCAGATACCGGCGCTGGCGGAACTGGCCGCCACAGTCGGCAGCCCCAACATCCATTATATGTGGTATTTCGTCCGCGGCCGGGGTAAACGGACGGAATTTGTTCTCCCCGAGCGCATCTTCCCGGCCCTGGTTACCGCCGCCGACAGCGCGACGGCGGCCGGCATCGGCATCGATAACCTCGACGCCCTGCGCACCCAGGTCTTCGCTCCCACCGGCACCCGCCACCGGCGCGCCACCGCCGGCTGGGAATCCGCCGCCGTAGGCCCCGACGGCCGCCTCTACCCGTCGGCGGCGCTGGTGGATATCCCCGCCTTGGCCGGCCCCATCAAGAACGGCGATCTCGCCGCCGCCTGGGGATACAGCCCGGTACTGGGGAAAATCCGGGCGCACGAACCGGCCGCCGGCGGCCACCCGCTGGACCTGCTGCTGGGCGAAGGGGATCTGGATCACAGTTGGATGGCCGCCGGCACCTTCGGCGGCGACGACCCCTACCGGCCGCTCTACGAACGTCTGGCGCTGTGGCTGCTGGCGGCGGCAGCGACGCGGCAACCCGATGACGACGCCGTCCCCGGCCTGCGCCTGAAAATGGGCGACATGCTCGAAAGCTGCGGCGCCCACGGCAGCGAGGCGTTCATCCACAGCAACTGCCTGCTGGCCCTCACCCTGCCCAGCAGCCGCGCCATCGTCGGCAATTTCTACCGTGAGGCCGCAGCCGATCCGAACAGCGACATCCTCAACCCGGTTGACTATCCCGAAGACCTGGTGGGACACATCCCCGTCGCCTCTCGGGTGCGCAGCTACGGCTGCGGCAGCCCGGTGCTGGACGCCGGTCTGCGGGAAGGCGAGCGGCTGGTGGATCTCGGCAGCGGCAGCGGTGTCGAGTGCTTCATCGGCGCCCGGCTGGTGGGCCCCAACGGCACGGTCACCGGCGTCGACATGCTCGACCCGATGCTCGCCCTGGCCACCCGCGGCGCCGAGGCGGTGCAGCGGCAGCTCGGCTACACGAACATCTCGTTTATGAAGGGATTTCTCGAAGAACTGCCGCTGGATAACGATGGCACCGACGTGGTGATCTCCAACTGCGTCATCAACCTTTCTGCGAGCAAACGGCTGACCTTCGGCGAGATCTTCCGGGTGCTGGTTCCCGGCGGCCGGCTGGTGATCTCCGACGTGGTCTGCGAGACCGAACCGGCGGCCGCCATCCGCAACGACGAAACCCTCAGGGGTGAATGCATCGCCGGCGCCCTGACCCAAAAGGATCTTTTCGGCATCCTGCGTGAGGCCGGCTTCGTCACTCCGCGGGTGCTGAAACGCTTCCCCTACCGGGTGGTGGGCGGCCAGCAGTTTTATTCCATTACCTTCGCCGCCCGCAAACCCGTCAGCGACGAAACGGACAACACCATCCGCGCCATGTACCGCGGCCCCTTCGCCGCCCTGGAACTGGACGACGGCCGGCGGCTGCTGCCGGGACTGACGGTAGAGCTTTCCGCCGCCGCCGCGGCTGACTGCGGTGAAGAACTGTTCATCTTCGACCGGCACGGCATGGTCACCAACGTCGACATCGGCGAGTCCGCCTGTGCCCTACCACCGGAAGTTGCCTTGGCCAACGAAGAAAAAGCGGGGGGAACTCCGGCCGCGGCGGCGGCACCGGCGACCGCGGAACCGGCGGAAAAACACCCCGTCGACTGCATGGTCTGCGGCGCGCCGCTGGTCTATTTCGAGCGTGAACGGGAGCTGACCTGCGTCTACTGCGGCGCCGCCGGGGTCGCCAACGCCCAGTGTGAAAACGGCCATTTCGTCTGTGACCGCTGCCATGCCGAGGATGCCCTGGCGATCATCGAGCACCTGTGCGTCAGCTCCCGGGAGAAGGACATGATCGCCCTTCTGGACCACATCCGCCGCCATCCGAGGGTGCCGATGCACGGCCCGGAGTACCACGCCATGGTACCCGGCATCGTCCTGGCGGGATACCGCAACGCCGGGGGCGAATTGAGCGACGAGCAGATCGTCACCGGCATCCGCCGGGGCAGCCGGGTGCCCGGCGGCTTCTGCGGGTTTTACGGCGTCTGCGGCGCCGCCATTGGCGTCGGTGCCGCCTTCGGC
>JAFGAM010000085.1 GCA_016933675.1 Candidatus Anaeroferrophillacea bacterium | reverse complement strand
TCCCGATGCGCCGCGCAAGGCGCAGGAGGGGCGGCTCGATGATATCCGCTACTGTATCCGGGACAATTTTTGTGTCGGCCGCGTGAACCAGTCGAAGCCTCTGGCCTGTATCCACAATCCCGAGGTCGGTGAGGAAGCGCGGGCGGCCGCCGGCCGGCGGCCCGCCGCCGAGCCCAAAAATGTCATGGTAATCGGCGCCGGTCCCGCCGGCATGGAGGCCGCCCGGACGGCCGCGGTCCGCGGGCACCGGGTGAAGCTTTATGAACGGGCGGCGGAGACGGGAGGCCAGGTAAACATCATCCGCCGGCGTCCCGGTCGCGAGGCGATGGCGGGGATTGTTGCCGGTCTGCGGCGTGAGTTGAAGAAGGCGGGGGTGACGCTGGTGACCGGGACGGAGGTGACGCCGGAGATTGTGCGCCGGGAGAACCCCGACGCGGTGGTTGTCGCCACCGGGTCGCAGCCGATATGCCGTCCGTTTCCCGGTGACTACGGTCCCCCGTGGGTGCTGAACGTATGGGATGCGATTGTCGGTCGACACCCCATCGGTGCAAAGGTGCTATTCATCGACCAGAACGGCGGCCATCATGCCACCGCGACGGTGGAGATGCTGGCCGATCAGGGAAAAAAGGTGGACATGGTTACCAGTGACCTGTTCGTCGGCATCCAGCTGGCATCCATCGGTGACCTCTACCTCAGCCGCCAGCGGCTGCTTCAGAAGGGGGTCACCTTTACCACCGACGTGATGATCGACGAGATCGACGCCGGGACGGTCCGGGGGCGGGAGATGTACACCAATCGCACCGTGCTCTATGAAGGCTATGACACCGTTATCCTGGACGTGGGAAATCGGGCCGACGACCAGCTCTATCACCGCCTGAAGGGGCAGGTGGCGGAGCTGCTGCGGGTGGGCGACTGCGTCGCGCCCCGGGGCATCGATATGGCCGTCTACGAGGGCCGGCGGGCGGGAGAACGGCTGTGAGTGAATACCGGTACCTCTTTTCACCCCTGCAAATCGGGTCGGTGGTGGTGCCGAACCGGATCAATTTTGCCGCCCACCTGACCAACCTGTCGGAGCAGCACCGCATCAGCGACCGGCACATCCATTACTACCGGGAGCGGGCGAAAGGCGGCTGCGGCCTGATCACCACCGAGGAGCTGACCGTGCATCCCTCCGATCTAGCCTATGCCGGGCTGGTGGACGCTTTCGTTCCCGAGGTCATTCCTGGTTTCCAGCGTCTGACCCGGGCGATCCATGCATACGACACGAAAATCTTTGCCCAGTTGAACCACAACGGCATGCAGGCCGACGGGAAACTCTCGCGGCTGCCGGTGTGGGGGCCATCGCCGGGAGTCGATCCGCTGTTCCGCGAGATGTCCAAGGAGATGGAACGTGAGGACATCGAGGAATGCTGCGAATATTTCGCCCTCAGTGCCACCCACGCAGTGGAGGGCGGTTTTGACGGCATCGAGTTGCAGCTCGGGCACAGCTCCTTGGTGCGGCAGTTCCTGTCGCCAGCCACCAATCATCGGGATGACGAGTACGGCGGGACGTTTGAAAAGCGGCTGCGTTTTTGCCTCGAGGTTATCGCTGCGGTGCGCGGCGCGGTGGGTGAGGATTTTCCCGTCGGCATTCGTCTCAATGCCGACGAGATGCACCCGCACGGCGGGCTGACCAATGTCGATGCGCAGCGTATTGCCGCCCGCCTGGAAGAGACCGGCCAACTGGACTTTTTCGATCTGAGTCTCGGTACCTTTCACAATCTCTTTCTGGTGGAAGGGTCGATGCACACCCCGTTGGCCTATACCGTGCCCCTGGCTGCCGCCATCCGCTCGGTGGTGAGTCTGCCGGTGTACTGTTCGAACCGCATCAACGACCCGCACTTGGCCGAAAGCATCCTGGAGAACGGTCAGGGTGACATGATCAACATGGTGCGGGCCCTGATTGCCGATCCTGAATTGCCCAACAAGGCCTGGGAGGGACGCGAGGATGACATCCGCCAGTGCATCGCCTGCAACCAGGGCTGCATCGGCCGCATGGGTCTCGGGTATACCATCGGCTGCATGCAGACCCCGGCGGCCGGCAACGAGGGGCGATTCGGCAGTGGAACGCTCAAAGCCTGTGAGAAACCGAAGAAAGTGGTGATTGTTGGCGCCGGGCCGGCCGGGCTTGAATGCGCCCGGGTGGCCGCCCTCAGGAAACACCGGGTGGTATTGTTCGAGAAGGACCGGGAAGTTGGCGGTCAGAACCTCGTCGCCGGGCTGGTGGCGGGCCGGCAGGAGATCCGGGGGGTGACCCGCTGGCTCATCGGCCAGGTGGAAAAGCTCGACATCGATCTGCGGTTGGAGTGTGAGGTCGACGTTGACATGGTCCTGGCGGAGCGGCCCGATGCCGTGGTGGTGGCCACCGGTTCGCGGCCGAAGACGAAGCCCTTTGCTGGAGAGTACGGTCCTCCCGGGGTGGTCAACACCTGGCAGGTGTTGACCGGGGAGCTTGATACCGGCGACCGGGTGCTGTTCATCGATCTTGACGGCCATCACCAGGGCACCGGTACCGCCGAGTTTCTCGCCGATCGGGGAAAAACGGTGCATGTACTCACCCCGGCGCTGTTCCAGGGATCGGCGCTGGGTCCGCTGCAGGATCTGTATCTCGCCGCCAGCGGCTGGCGCGCAAGGGGGTCACCTGCACCCCGGATATCGCCGTGCTCGAAATCCAGGGTACCCTTGTCAAGGGGCTCAATGTCTATTCCAACGAGATGATCGATTTCGACGGCTACGACACGGTGGTGCTGGCGGCGGGGAACGCCGTCGATGACCGGCTGTATTTCGCCCTCAAGGGTCGGGTCGCGGAACTGCATCGCATCGGTGACTGCGTCGCGCCGCGGAAAACCGACATGGCGATCGTCGACGGCCACCGCGTGGGGAGGGCGTTGTAGTGGATGCCGGCATGAAAGACATCTGGCTGTACGTGCAGCACCGGGACGGCGCTGTCGAGGAGCCGACTTACGGCCTCACGGCCGAAGCCCGGAGGCTGCGGGCGTCGCTTGGCGGTGGCGGGTTGGTGACCGCCGTGGTTCTGGGCAACGGGCCGGTGGCGGGCCTGGAGGAAATGGGTTTCCACGGTGCGGACCGGGTGCTGGTCGTCGATGACGAACGCCTGGCGGAACGCTGCCGGGGGGATGTGTTCGCCCGGGCGCTGGCCGGACTGGCGGAGCGGCACGGGCCGGCGTGTGTTCTCATGGCTCAGACCGCCGAAACCCTTGATCTGGGTGCCCGCTCGGCGGCGCTCCTGGAGACCGCCTTCATATCCCGGGTCATGGACCTGCAGGTGGACGAGGACGGGGTGTTGCACGCCCACCGGCCGGTGGCCAACGGCTATCTGTTCGAGCGCCTCCGGTGTACGGACCCGAAGGCCCCAATAATAGCCTTTCTGCCAGCGGTACTGGCGGAAAGTGTCCCTGAGGGCGAAACGCGGGCAGAGGTGCTGGCGGAATCTATGGGTGCTGTTTCCCTTGACGGGGGGGCACGGGTACTCAGGGTGGAGGAGGCCGACCCCGGGGAGCTGGATATCGAGGAGGCGGACATTGTTGTTTGCGGCGGCCGTGGCGTCGGCCGGGACGCCGATTTCGACATCATCCATCGCCTTGCCCGGGCCATCGACGGCTCGGTTGCCGGGACGCGCCCGATCATTGATTGGCAGACACTGCCCTATGAGCGGCAGATCGGCCAGACGGGAAAGACGGTCATGCCGCGGCTGATTGTCAACTGCGGCATCTCCGGCGCCAACGAGTATACCGCGGGGATGGAGAAGGCTCAGGTGAATATCGCCGTCAATACCGATCCTCGTGCCCGGATCTTCCGCTTCGCCGACCTCGGGGTGGTGGCCGATATCCATCGGCTGTTGCCGCACCTCTGTGAGCGGCTCGAAGCTCTTCGTGGCCATGAACCCCCCGCGGCGGGAAAGGACTGAGCGGATCCCGTGAAACAGTTGCGACTGATACTGATTGTTCTTCTGGTTCTGGCCGCGGCTGGCGGCACCCGAGGCTTTGCGGCGGAATCGTGCCTCGGCTGTCATCGTGCCGGCAGCTCCGCCAGCCGGCTTACGCTCGACGCGGTGGCATACCGTGAATCGGTGCATGGCCTGGAGGGGCTAGCCTGCGTGGATTGCCACCGGGCGGCTGGGGACGAGCGCCACATGACCACCCCGGGTTCGGGCCGGGTAGACTGCACTTCCTGTCACGACGTGGTGAATCTTCATGGCGAGGCGGCAATAGAAACCCGGCAGCGGCCGGCATGTTTTGCCTGCCATGGGCGTCACCGGGTGTTCGCGGCGGAGGATGAACGCTCGTCCCTGCATGGCCGTAACCTCGCTAACACCTGTGGTGTCTGCCACCCGGCGGCGGTCGGCGCCAGCGGCTGCCTGCCTTTTCTTGCCTCACTGCGGGTTTCGTCGCACAAGAAGGGCGACTTCAGCCGGCCTTTCGGGCGCTGCGACTGCCTCGGCTGCCACCAGGGGAAGGGAGCCCACGGCATTCCCGTCCGCATCAACGACCGGGACTGTTCCACCTGCCACCTGTCTCTGGAGGGCGAGCCGCTGCTGGCCGGGGCCATTCATCCTGCGGGACGAGAGGAAACAACGGCGGTAGCGCGGATGATCCACGCGATCTATCTGTCCGCCCTGGCGGCGCTCCTGCTGGCCGGGCTGGCATGGTGCCGAACCCGCTGGGCTGCGGGCCGGAACGAAACGGGGAGATGAAGCCGTGCTGACAACTGCACTGGATTATATTCTGGTTCTAGCCGCCGTAATCGTGATGTTGGCGGGATTCGCCCGGCGACCCGCCCGGGTGCGGCAGGTGGTGGAAGAATCGCGCCGGCCGGCTGATTTCGGTTATTTTCTGTCGTACATTCTCGGGCATGGCCGCATCGTCGGCGGGCGGCCGCTGGCCGGGATCGCCCACCTCGCCGTGTTCTGGGGGGTGGGGCTGCCCCTGGTGGTGATTGCCTTCGCCCAGTTTCCCCTGGTGCTGCCGGCAGGCATCGCCGGCCTGCTGTCCCTGGTCATGGATGTCCTCGGACTCGTGGTTCTGGCTGCCGGGGTTTATTTCCTCATCCGCAGACTGACCAGCGCGCCCGATCTCGGTGCCCCGCGACGGGTGGTGGTGCCGTTGCTGCTGTTACTGGTGATCGTGCTGTCCGGATTCGTTGTAGAAGGCGCCAGGCTGCGCCTTACGGCGGCAGGATATGCATGGCAGAGCCCGGTGGGCTGGTGCTGCTCCTCGGTTCTGCCTGCTTCGCCGCTCCTCATGCAGGCTGCGCTCAGGTTTCATTTTTTCGCCGTGCTGCTGTTTGTCGTCCTGCTTCCCTTTACCTTCATGCGGCATTTGCTTGCCGCATCACTGAACGTTCTCTATCGCGACCGCGGCCATCGCGGCGCGTTGACGCCGGCGGCCGGGGTCGTGACGGAAAACGCCCTCCTGGCCGGTGACCGGCTTTTCGATGCCGGCCAACTGTTGGAGTTGGATGCCTGTGTTGCCTGCGGGCGCTGCGCCGAGAACTGTCCCGCGGCTTTGGCGGGGAAGGTGCTGAATCCCAGGCGGGTGGTGCAGAATCTCGCCCGGTGCCTGGAGGCGGCGCCGGTGCCTGCCGGCGGAAATATCGATGCCTCCCGGCTGGCGGATGCGGTTTCCGCCGAGGAGATGTGGGCCTGTACCGGCTGCATGGCCTGTGTCGAACACTGCCCGGTACTGGTCCGGCCACTGGTCAAGGTGATCGGCCTACGGCGTCATGAGGTGCAGATGCATGGACGGATGCCGGCCGAAGCAGTGCCGATGATCCGTAACTTGGAGATCTATGGCGACGTGGACGGCCGGGGATGCGCGCACCGCGGCGACTGGGCCCACGGGCTTGACGTGCCGCACCTATCGGAACGGGATGTCGATGCGGAGATGTTGCTCTGGGTCGGGTGCCAGGGAGCCTTTCATCCCCGATATCGTGAGGTGCTCCGGGAACTGGTGAAGATTCTCCGGGCCGGCGGGGTGCGCTTCGGCATTCTGGGGACGGAGGAGCGATGCTGCGGCGACGCCGCCCGCCGGCTGGGGGACGAAAACCTGTTCCTCTCCCTGGCGCGGGAGAATATGGACGTTTTCAACAAATACGGCGTCCGGCGGATTGTTGCGGTTTGTCCCCACGGATACAATACGCTGAAAAACGAGTACCGGGAACTGGGGGCCGATTTCGAGGTGTGGCACGCCGTCGAATGCATTGCCGACCTCATCCGCAACCGGCGCGTTACGCTGCGCTACCCGCTGGAAAAGTCGCTGGCCATCCATGATCCCTGTTATCTCGGGCGGGTGAACGGCATTTATGAGCCACTGCGCACCGTGGTTCGGGCGGTCCCCGGCGTGCGGTTGACGGAACTTCCGCGCAACCGGGAACGTGCGCTGTGTTGCGGCGGCGGTGCCGGGCGAATGTGGCTGCACGAAAAACCGGGGCAGAGCATCAACCAGTTGCGCGCCCGGGAGATCCGGGAGTGCGGTGTGGAGGCGGTGGGGGCGGCCTGTCCCTTCTGCCTGACCATGCTGGAAGACGGCATCGGCTCCCTGGAACTGGAATCTCCGCCACGGGTGCTGGATATCGTGGAAATCGTCGCCGCTTCCATGGCGGATTGATGCCGCGGCGGATGGAACAGGTGGTTGCACCGCAATTGCTCTGGATTCAAGGCACGCAACAAAATGATGGAACCGTAACAACTGCCAAAATAGGGCAAATTGGGATGGCGCAGTGACAGCTTCAGATTCACGGCACTTCTTTGCTGAGGAATGCGGCGTACATAGAAGTTCGCCGCAGTGACTCAGGTCGCAGCGCCTGTCTGCGTGCGCCACGCACAGGCGGCAACGAAGTAGATGGAGCCGTTACGAAGCCATTATAGGTGACTCGATGAAGATTGTCGTCTGCATCAAGCAGGTACTGCACACCTACGCCCGTACCGGCATGGATCTGCAAGACCGCTACGTGGCCCCAGAAGACCGGGTGCGAATGATTGATCCGGCGTCCGAGTCCGCCCTGGGGCTGGCGCTCAAAATCCGGGAGCTGGCGGGCGAGGGGAATATCTGTCTGCTGACCCTTGGTCCCCTGACGGCGGGAGAAGAACTGCGGCGCTGCCTGGCCTTGGGAGCCGATCAGCTCTACCAGGTGGATGTCGATGGCGGTGCTGAGCTGGATTCCCGGAGCAAATCGGTCCTGCTCTCCCGGGCGCTCGGACACTTGGATGCCGATCTCATCATCTGCGGTCGTGAATCCATCGATACCGCCAATGGCCAGATTGGTCCCCGGTTGGCGGGACACCTGGGCCTTCCCTGTGTTGCCTCCGTCCGGGACGTGCGGCTGGTCGATGGGTGCCGTACCGCCGAGGTGCGGGCCGGTGCCGGCCGCGGGCGGGTCGCGGTGGTGTCATGCCGGCTGCCGGTGGTGCTGACGGTCGAGGCGGGGAGTGCCGCCATTGAGCATATACCATCTGTTGATGATTGGCGCAGAAGCCGGCAGGTCCCTGTCCAACGGATGTTTTTCGATACGGCCGGCATCGCTACCGGGGTGCTGCGGGAGGAGATCATCGCTCCCCGGCCGCGGCCGAAGATCGTCCCCGCGCCTGACTGCGGCCTCGATGCCTTCGCTCGCATCGACCTGTTGCTGACCGGAAGCAATGTCGAAAAAAAGGGGGAAATGCTGGTCGGCGACATCGAACGGCAGGTGGACGGCATTATTGCCTTTCTCGACGCTCACGGTTTTCTGGAACCGCTGCAATCCGCCGCCGGGCGGGAGGGCGTAAGTGGTGGGTGAAAGTGCGCGGCGGATCGAACCGCTGTCCTGGCGTCTTTCCCCTCGCGCGAGCCGCTTGACCGGGATGGGTGGGGTGCGTCTGCTGGTCGATTATCCCCTCAAGTCCATTGCCCTGCACCCGGCCTGGACGGCCGTGGTGGAACAGCTGAACGGCAGTGAATTCGTTCCTCTGGCGGAGATCGTGCCCCTGATCGAGGGGGTTTCCCCTGAACAGGTAAAGCTCTTCCTGCAGCGGCTTTCCCGTAATGGTTTTCTCGAACAGGCGGGCGTTGGCATCCCGGTCGCATATCCCTTCGTTTCGGTCATCATTCCGGTGCGCAATCGCCCGGAACAGATTGCCGCGTGCCTTGACAGCCTCGGGGAACTCGACTATCCGCCCGAATTGCACGAGGTTATCGTGGTCGATGACGCCTCGACCGATGAAACCCCGCGGGTGGTGGCTGACTACCCCGTGACGCTGCACGTTTTGGCGGAGAACCGGCAGGCGGCGTATTGCCGGAATTATGCCGCCGCCCGTGCAAAGGGGGACGTTCTGGCGTTCATCGATTCCGACTGCCTGGCGCATCCGCTGTGGCTCAGGGAGCTGGTTCCGGCGTTCGACGATCCGACCATTGTTGCGGTAGGCGGCGTGGTTGGTTCCTTTTATGTCGATACCGCACTAGACCGCTATGAGGAGGTAAAATCGTCTTTGATTGTTGCCCGGCAAACCAGACGTTCGTCGGTGCGGGAAAATTTTTTTTACGTACCGTCCTGCAATCTCCTGGTAAGAGACGGCGCCTTCGGGCAGGTGGGCGGTTTTCGGGATGACATGCATGTCGGCGAGGATGTCGACCTGTGCTGGCGGTTGCACGATGCGGGCCGGCAGGTCGAATTTCGGCCCCAGGGCGTCGTGTACCATAAGCACCGCAACGAAACATGGCCTTTCTGCCGTCGGCGCTTCGATTATGGCACCTCGGAGCCCATGTTGCAGCGGCGGCATCCGGAAAGAAGCAAGCGGATGTTCTTTCCGCCGGGGGCAATGCTTTTCTGGGGAGCGGTGGTGCTGACCGCAGTCACCGGCGTTTTCACCTTCCTGCTGGTGGCCGGCATCGTTTTGGCGGTGGATGTCGTCCGACGTTTTTATCATCTTTCAACATCCGGCGTTCCGGTTGGGATCACCCTCCTGTCACGGTCGGTCGGGCGCTCGTATTTCGCTTTCATGTATCATGTCTGCGCTTTCTTTTCCCGTTACTACCTGATCATGCTTCCACTGATTCTCCTTGTTG